>CAYLMT010000163.1:0-2298 GCA_964384855.1 uncultured Salinivenus sp. | reverse complement strand
GATGTCACCTGAACGATGTCTTCCGGAGAAGAGCTCATACGAGACGCGGTGCGATCCACCGCCCTTTATAAAGACAAGATGATGCGCATTCTCCCTACGATGGACACTCGGGAATGTTGAACAAGATTCCGGGATCACAACCGGACCGAAGGCCCCGTCCACCGCCGCGCTGAATCCCGCCTTTCTCCCGAATCGACAGCGACTTTCCGACGTTGTACGCACCGGCAATCCGCTCATCTTCTGCCTCCTGCTCATGTCCCGCTGCACCTACTGCGACGCGCCCACCGACGATCCCGTCACGGCCGAGGACGTGGACGGCGTCTTCTGCTGCTCCGGGTGCCTGGAGGCCCATCACGCCGCCGATGGGCACGACGAACACGACGCGTGCTGCCATCACGGGAATGGATCCGATCACGACCAAATGGGCCACACGGCTGAGACGGAGACGACCTTTCTCCACGTCCGGGGCATGCACTGCACCAGCTGCGAAGACTTCATCGAGACGGTCGCCCGATCGACGGAGGGCATCCACGAGGCGGAGGCGAGCTACGCCTCAGATATGGCGAAGGTTGCATACGACCCGTCTCGATACAGTGAATCGGACCTTCCTGCTCTCCTTACCCAGGCCGGCTACGAGGCCCACCTGAAAGCACCCGAGGACGAGACCGCCAACCAGAACACCGCCGCACGCCTCGTCTTCGGTGGCTTCTTCGGGATGATGGTGATGGCCGTGTACATCGTGCTCCTCTACCCCGTCCACCTCGGCGGTGAGGGGCTCGTCGACCTCAGCTCGGAGGGCGGCACGTACATCCTCGCAAACGTGTGGGCCTTTACCACCTTCGTCCTCCTCGTCACCGGCTGGCCCACCCTCCGGGGCGCGGCGGTGAGCCTGCGCGTGCTCCAGCCCAACATGGACCTGCTCGTGGGCCTGGCCGCCGTGAGCGCCTACCTCTACAGCGCCGGGGCCGTGCTCATGGGACAGGCGGACGTCTACTTCGACGTCACGGTCGTCATTATCATGGCCGTGTCGCTGGGCCACTACTACGAGGATCAGGTAAAGCGCCGCGCCACCGACCTCCTGAGCACGCTCACCCGCGAGCAGGTGGACGACGCCCGGCGTGTCACCGAGAACGGAACCGAGACGGTGTCGGTGGACGCTCTGTCCCCGGGTGACCGTGTGCGAGTGCGCGCCGGAGAGCGCATTCCGGTGGACGGGACCGTCGTAGAAGGCCGTGCCGCCGTCGACGAGTCGCTGGTCACGGGCGAGTCGCTGCCCGTCACGCGCGAGGACGGAGACAACGTGATCGGCGGCGCCGTGGTGACCAACAATGCGTTGACGATTGAGGTGGGCACGGCCGCCGAGAGCACGCTCGATCGCCTCGTCAACCTCATGTGGAATATCCAGTCGAGCCAGCCGGGGGCCCAGCGCGTGGCCGACCGCATCGCGGCGGTGTTCGTGCCGCTGGTACTCGTGCTGGCAGCGATCGCGTTCGGCTGGCAGTGGGGAAGCGGCGCCTCCGCCACGACGGCCCTGCTCACGGGGCTGTCCGTCCTCATCGTGTCGTGCCCCTGCGCGCTCGGCCTCGCGACGCCCCTCGCCGTGGCCTCGGGCCTGCGCACGGCGCTGGAGCAAGGCATCGTCATCCGGGATGTGTCGCTCTTCGAAACGGCGCCGGACATTGACACGCTGGCGGTGGACAAGACCGGCACCCTCACCACCGGCGCCATGCAGGTGGTCGACGCCGCGGCCGACGACGCGACGTGGCGGCGCGCCCGCGCGGTGGAGCAGCACGCCGCCCACCCCGTCGCCCAGGCCATCGTGGACGGGACAAACGGAACGCCGACGGCGACCGACGTGCGTAGCCATCCCCGCGGGGTGGAAGGAACCGTGGAGGGCGATCACGTGCGCGTGGGCCACCCCGAGTGGTTCACTGCGGACGGATGGACGATGAACACGGAGCTATCTGAGCGGGCCGAGACGGCACAGGAAAACGCACAAGTGCCCGTCGCTGTGGGATGGGACGGCGCGGTGCAGGGCCTCATCGTGGTGGGCGACACGCTGCGCGACGAAGGCCTTCCCGTGATGAATGCGCTCCGGAGCAATGAGCGCGAGGTGGTGGTGATTACCGGCGACAGTGCCGCGGCAGCCCACCCGCTCCGCGAGCACGACGCCATCGACCGCGTGATTGCCGAGGTACAGCCCGCCGAGAAGTCGGACCTCGTCCGCGGCCTGCGCGACGACGGGACCGTCGCCATGATCGGGGACGGCAGCAACGACGCCCCCGCCCTCGCCGAGGC
>CAYLMT010000162.1:0-4287 GCA_964384855.1 uncultured Salinivenus sp. | reverse complement strand
TTGAGGCCGTGGGCAATCTCGTGGAGCACGACGCTCGTGAAGTCAATCGTTCCCGCCGGGGCCGGCCCTTCCCCAAAGTGCCAGTCGGTCCGCTGGTTGTTGAACTGCGCAAAGATGTCTGGATCACCAGAGAACTGATCTGCCCCCGTCAAGGCGTCCAAGAGCGGAAATCCGACAATCGTGTCTCCTTCGTTGTCACTGTTCGTGTCCACCAATGCAAGACTGGGCCCCGCAGCCCCTAACGTGTTTGCCCCAAGGGCCTCCCACCGGGCATCGATCCGAATCGTGACCGACGAAGAAATGTGCATCTCCCAGATGTCCGCCGCTCGCCGAAACGCGTCCCGTGCCTCGTTCGGAAAGTCGTCACTGTAGGTCACCTCAACGGTAGCTGTCTGCTTTGCGGGGGCCTTCCTGCGCGCCCGCTCCGGATATTGTTCTACGAACATGTCTCGGGGGAGCTTGCGCAGCCCACAGTCCTGATAGGTGGTCCACGCCTGTTCGGAGGACATTCGATCTATTGTCTCCCACGACGAGGATTGTGCGAGGGCCGTAGGGGAACCGAAGATGAGAACCAATGCCCCGACACAGACCACCACTCCGGCGGTTCGTACAGAGAGCATCATGGGTACCGAGAACGTCAGGATAGTAGCAAACGCGGATCTGTTATCAGTCCCAAACAACAGATTGAGGTCCGGTGCTTGGGACGGATCGAAGACCAGCAATTATGGACGCCCAAAGTGATAGGCGAGCCCCAATGTAAAGGGAAAAGTCGTGACGGCATTCTCCTTCCCCCCCGGCAAGCTGCCCGTCACTCGCGTCTCCGCAGTGAGCGAGAGCCCCCCAGCGAGCCGCAGGGCCGCCCCGACGCCCACGTCGCCCCCAGCGTCCGTCACGTCCACCTCCGAGAGTTGAAACTCTGAGTCCCCCACCTCGATGCCGGCAGCGTCGAAAGTCGTCCGCACCACACCCAGGCTGACCAGTACGTACGGGGTGATGCGCCCGACCGAGATGAAGCGCAACTGGCCCTCGAACGACAGAGCCCGCAGGCGCCCCGCCGGGCACGCGTCCACGCACCGATCAATGTTGGGCGAAATGTCCCCCGCGTCCACACGCAGTTGAGACTGCTGCGCTCGGAGCCGGCCCTCCAATGAAAGGGCATCCGAGAGCGCCCACACGAGGCCCGCCGCGCCATACACGCTCGGCCCAGATCCGGGGTTGATCTGAGCCGTTCCCTGCACTCCTTGGACGGATACGTTGACTTCCGACGACGGAACGGCCCAGCCGCCCCCTGCCTCCACCCGTACGGCCTGCGCCTCGGCCTGCCCACCCCCAAGTAGTACGAACACGACGACCAGTAGACACGCTGCGGCGGACGGACGGAAGCGCATGGATCGGAGTGGGCACCTACAGAACGGTCGTTCGAATACGTATCGACGACCCCAACGCAGAGTCGTTCTGCTCGTTCTCTTCGGGTTTCCTTTTTCTTAAATGTCTGTTCATCGGTCTCCTGCGGTTCCGTTCCTCGCTCCAATTCCAAATTCAGACGGTGGCTTTTTCCCCCACGGCTTCTTTTCTTTGGAGAACCCCTCCACACCGGAGGCACCTCCGAATCGCCCCCCCCTTCCACCGATCGCTCTTCCGACATGGCCAACACGCCGATCGAATTTGGCACCGACGGCTGGCGGGCCGTCATTGCCGACGAGTACACCTTCGCCAATCTCGAACGCGTGGCCCAGGCCACCGCGGACTGGCTGCACGACGACTACGGCGATACGCCGTCGGTCGTCCTGGGCCACGACACCCGCTTTCTGGGATCCGAGTTTGCCGAGCGGGCCGCCCGCGTGCTTGCGGACGCGGGGGTGGAGGTCACCCTGGCCGATTCGGTCGTCTCCACCCCGGCGGTCAGCTGGGCCACCCAGGCCGCGGGCCACGACGCCGGCGTCGTCATCACGGCCAGCCACAACCCGCCCGCGTACAACGGCTACAAAATTAAGGCCCACTTCGGCGGCCCCGCCCCCCCCGACATGATCGCATCCGTCGAGGCGGCCGTACCGAACACCCTCTCCCGCGGTGGCGACCTTCCCTCGCTCGGTTCGTTCACCGACGACGGCACGATCCAGACCGAGGACGTTCGCGGCGGCTACCTCGACGCGCTGCGCGACGCCCTCAACATCCCGGCCATCCAGGACGCTGACCTCACGATTGCCCACGACGCCATGTTCGGCGCAGCGCAGGGACTCGTGGAGGCCCTGATCGGTGACGACGTGGTGTCCCTCCACCACGACCTCAATCCCGGATTTCACGGCGTGGCCCCGGAGCCCATCGCCGACCGGCTCGGCGATCTGTCCGACACCATCGCGAACGGCGACGCCGAGGTTGGCCTCGCCAACGATGGCGATGGCGACCGCATCGGGATGGTCGACGAAAATGGGGACTACGTGAGTTCCCACCGCATCCTCGCCCTGCTCGTGAAGTACCTGTACGAGGAGCGCGGCCTCACCGGCTCAATCGTCAAGACCTTCTCCACAACCCACCTGCTCGACAAGATGGGCGAGCGCTACGGGCTGGACGTGGAGACGACTCCGATCGGGTTTAAGCACATCGCCCCGAAGATGGCCGAAGGGGGCGTGCTCGTGGGCGGCGAAGAGTCGGGCGGCATCGCGGCGGCCGGCCACATTCCGGAGCGCGACGGGGTCTACATTGGCCTCCTGATTGTGGAGATGATGGTGGAGCGCGACATGACGCTCTCCGGCCTCGTGGACGAGCTGCTGGAGGAGTTTGGCCCGCACTACAACTACCGCGACGACATCCACATCCGCGAAGACCAGAAGGCCGACGTGCTGGACCGGCTGGAAAATCAGGGTGGCCTCGACACAGTGAACGGCCACACCGTCGAGGAGGTGCGGACGCTCGACGGCTTCAAGCACGTCACCACCAATGGCTGGCTGCTCATTCGGCCCTCCGGCACGGAGCCGGTGCTGCGCGTCTACGCGGAGGCGGAATCGCCCGAGGCCGCCGAGGCACTGGTGAAGGACGCGTCTGAGCAGCTTGGCCTCACCCCGTAAGGTTCTTCTCGCGAGCGCCCCGGGCCCATGTCCCGAGCTCCGTTCTTTCTCACCACCGTCTTGGTGCTGGTCCTCGGGGCGGCCCTGGCGATCTACGGCCCGGGCACCGACGATCCGGTGCTCCTCGTCGCCAACAAGAACGGGGCCTCGCTCTACCTCGTGGCCCCGGCCTCGGGCCAGGTAACGGATAGTGTGGCGACCGGGCCGGGTCCGCACGAGGTCGCCGCGGCCCCGGAGACGCGCCGGGCCTTCGTGGCCAACTACGCGGACGGGACGATCTCGGTGATTGACGTCGACGGCCCGACTGAAACCGCCGTGTGGCCCCTCGAAGGCTACCAGCGCCCACACGGCATTGCAGTAGGTCCCAACGAAGAGCACGTGTACGTCACCGCCGAAGATCAGCGGGCGGTTCTGGAGCTGGACGCGGCTTCCGGAGAAGTGGACCGCGCGTTCGAGACCGGGAAAGACGTGACGCACATGCTGGCGCTTACGCCGGGGGTCTCTTCCCTCTACGCCACGAGCATTGGGAGCGGCACGGCCTCCAAAATCGACCTCGACACGGGAACGGTGGTTGCACACACCGAGACGGGCGACGGTGCGGAGGGCGTGGCCGTGTCGCCGAACGGTGAGGAGGTGTGGGTCACAAACCGGGCCGACGATTCGGTCTCAATTCTTGACGCCACGTCTGCGTCGGTCGTCGACTCACTCGCTGTGTCCGGCTTCCCCATTCGTGTTGCCGTGTCCCCGGATGCCCGTCACGCTCTCGTCTCGGCGCCGCAAGCGGGCGAGGTGGCAGTGTACAATGCAGGCGAGCGCCGCCTGATGACGCGCCTCGACGTGGGAAGAAAACCCATTGGTGTGCTCGCTCCCACCGACGACCGGGCGTTCGTCGCGAACGCCGGCTCGGGGACCGTGAGCGTGATCGACCTAAACGCCCGTACGGTCGTCGATACCATCTCGGCGGGCCGCGGGCCCGATGGCATGGCGTACATCCCCGCCCGATAGCGTCACACCTACGCCACGGGAGACTCCGCCGGAGCCGACTGGAGCTCGTCCCCCACGATCTCGCCGCCGCGGAGGTGGAGGATGCGTTCTGTGCGAGAGGCCAGCTCCTGGTCGTGGGACACCAACACGAGCGTCGTTCCGGCCGTCTCGTTCAGCTCAAATAGAAGGTCCTCGATCCGACCGGCCGTCTCGGCGTCGAGGTTGCCGGTCGGCTCGT
>CAYLMT010000161.1:0-4303 GCA_964384855.1 uncultured Salinivenus sp. | reverse complement strand
TTCACGCGGCCCGCGGCATCCACATCCACCAGTACTCGATGCCCACGGGCGGCCCCACGAGTCACGGCTGCGTGCGCCTCATCGACGCCGACGCCAAATGGATCTACGACTGGGCCGAGCCCTGGCAAACGACGCGGGGACACATGGGGCCCTCATCCGGGCAGGGCAAGCTCCAGGAGCCCGGCACCATGGTGCTCGTGGTGGGCGACGACCCAGAGGGTACGCCGCAGCCCTTCGAGTACAAAGCGCGCTACCCGGTGCTGAAGCGCGTGGACCTCCCGGCTCGTCCCTACGACGTGCCGCCCGGCACCAACCAGCAGGAAATGTGGGACCGGCTCCGGAAGCAGCGCGCCTCTCGCTAAGACCCTATGTTGATTTTGGGACGGACAGCGAGAACGATCGGGATCTTTAGCGACGGCTTTGGAGCATACCCTCGCCTGGCGACGATCCCGTTGGCACCGACGGGTGGGGCTGGGATAACGAGTCGGCGGGGCGGCGGTCCACCGTCTGGCCCTCCGGAAGCTGCTTCACAACCGGCTCCTCACGAAAGACTTCGTCGTCCGCAATGGGCCGCATGATGCGTCCAAAGCGCGGGAGCCACTCCTCGTGGTCCCACGAAAAGTATGTGAGCACGGCCTTGCCCACAACGTGATCCATGGGTACGAAGCCCCAGAACCGGCTGTCCTGTGAGTTGTCCCGGTTGTCCCCCATGGCAAAGTAGTAGTCCTGCTCAAACGTGTACGTCGCCGTGCGCGCCCCGTCGATGGCGAAGGTGGAGTCCGTCATCTGCTGGGCGGCGTGGCCCTCGTACCGCACGATAACCGGTCGATAGAGGGCCCAGTTCTGGGCCGTCAACTCCACGGTCTCCCCCTTCGACGGAATGTGGACGGGCCCGTAGTTGTCCGGGGTGTACCCCCGGCCGGAGGGATACATGAGTTCGCTGTACTCCTCGTCGGTCAGGACGTAGGGCTCGATGGAGCGCACCCATGACCGCTCACGCATTTGCCGAACTCCCTCGGGCGTCGCCAGCATGCGCACCGTCTCGGCCTGATCGGTCCGGCGCACCTCGCTAATTCCCATTTCTTCCATGCGGGCCCGGGGAATCTGGTAGCGCGCGTCGCTCTTGGTGACGGTCCAGTATTGCTGCATCCCGTGGCCCAGAGGGAGAGGATCCCCGTTGATATGCACAAGCTTGTCCCGCACCGACAAGGTGTCGCCGGGCATGCCGATGACGCGCTTCACGTAGTGCACCTTGCGGTCGATCGGTTCATCGTCGGGCGGGTAGTTGAACACGATGGGGTCGCCTCGCTGCACCTCGGAGAACCCGGGTAGGCGCTTGTACGGAAATGTGACGCCCGGAAGGTGGATGGACGTAAGTGGAATCCCCAGCGAGACGGGAGTCCGGGGCCCGTAGTGCAATTTCGACACCACGAGATAGTCCCCCACGAGGAGATTCTCTTCCATCGAGGGGGTGGGAATGCGGAAGAGGTCGAACAGGAGGGACCGCACGATGAGGACGATGATGACAGCCACGACGAGGGACTCGCCCCACTGTCGAAGCTCACTCTTGCGTGCGTCTGCGTCCCGGCTCGAATCGTCGGTCGACATACTGGTGTGTAGGTGGAATGAGGTGGATTGTGGTTCGGCCCACCCGCCCCTGAGTCACGGCGACGGTGGGGACGACGCGGACGCCTTGGAGGTGCGCACCGTATCGAGATGGGGACGGCGTCCTGGCACGATGTCGCCGCGGGAGATCGGGGTGAGGAAAAACGACTGACCATCGAATCCGGTGCGGTACCATCGCTCACGGCGCTCGTCGTAGTAGTAGTCGACGTGCGGAGCCGGCCCCGTGCCATGCAGGGGAGCAAGCAGGGTGTCTCGCAGGCCGCGTAACTGCTCGCGATACGCCCGGTCCGCCGCCATAATGAGCCCGCGCCCTTTGGGGCCCCGCCCATCCGTGACCTGCACCGGGATGGAGTCGTTGACGACGAACCAGTACTCAAACTGAGGCCGGTCCGTCGGAAGGGAGTCGAGCGCGGCGTCGGCGAGCGTCTGGGTGGGATCCCCGAACCGGGCCTGAAGGCGCGCCCGGAGGACCGGGGTTCGGGTCGTGTCGAGGAAGGTGTGGTCGGCGGTTTCACCGAGGAAGGCCCACTCCGTATCTGCGAACCGCTCCCGGAACCAGCCCCGCTCCAGGTGACGCACGGGGCGCACATTGTCGAGGGGAAACGTCGGGGACTGGGCCCTGGGGGAGGGACGCTCAGGGAGAACGAGGCGAAGTGAATCGGTGGGGGTCGGAATCCGTGCGGGCGGGTGCGCCGGCCATCGCCCCTGCTGCCGCAGGTGACGGCGGGCTAAGGCGCGGTACCGCTCCTCCTGGTAGCGCTCGATGAGACTGCCATCCGCCCCGGTCGTTTGGGCCGTCGCCGGCCCCACCAGCCCCGCCATCAGGAGCCCCCAACACGCCAAGCAGACGGCGCACATGGCGCCGGAAAGCGGGCCATCCTGCAGGTGCCGTCGGGATGCGTGTCTCATGCTCGGGTCGTCGTGCCGGGGCGAAAAGAAAAGTATCGTTCCGCCTCCCAAGGGGACCGTCGTCCGGATCGTTCCCCTCCGGAAGAGCGCTCAGTCTTCGTCCACCGAGAGAATGGCGAGGAATGCCTCCTGCGGGACGTCGATCTCGCCCATCTGTTTCATGCGCTTCTTTCCCTCCTTCTGCTCTTCCAGCAGCTTCTTCTTGCGGGTCACGTCCCCGCCGTAGCACTTCGCCGTCACGTTCTTGCGCTGCGCCTTGATCGTCTCGCGAGCCACGATGCGGCTCCCGATCGACGCCTGAATGGGTACTTCGTAGAGCTGCCGCGGGATGACGTCCTTGAGCTTCTTGGCGAGCTTGCGCCCCACCTCGTGGGCCTTGTCGCGGTGGACGATGGTGGAGAGGGGCTCGGCCGGCTTCTCGTCGATCAAGATGGTCAGCTTCACGAGGTCGCTCTCGCGATACTCCAGCAGCTCGTAGTCGAACGACGCGTAGCCGCGGCTCGCGCTCTTGAGGTTGTCGTAGAAGTCGAAGACGATTTCGGCAAGGGGGAGCTCGTACTCCAACTTCACCGTCTGTCCGTCGAGCCAGCGCTGACTTCCGTACTCCCCGCGTCGCTTCTCGCAGAGCTCAATGACGTTGCCGATGTAGTCACTCGGGGTGATGATGTCGGCCTTCACGTAGGGCTCGTGGACCGCCTCGATGTCGCCGTAGTGTGGCATGTCCTCGGGCTTGTCAACCGTCACGGTCTTGCGCTCCCCCTTCTCCTCGACCTCCACCCGGTACTCCACGTTCGGCACGGTGGTAATGATGTCGAGGTCGAACTCGCGCTCCAGCCGCTCCTGGATAATTTCCATGTGGAGCAGGCCCAGGAACCCCACCCGAAAGCCATAGCCGAGGGCGGCGGAGCTCTCGGCCTGGTAGGTGAGCGAGGCGTCGTTGAGCTGCAGCTTTTCGAGCGCGCCGCGCAGCTCCTCGAAGTCGTCGGTGTCGGTGGGGTAGATGCCGCTGAAGACCATGGGCTTCACCTCCTCGAAGCCCGGGATGGGGTTCTCGGCAGGGTCTTGGGCCTTCGTGATGGTGTCGCCGACGCGCGTGTGCTGGATGTCTTTGATGGACCCGATGATGTAGCCCACGTCGCCCGCCGTGAGCGTGTCGACCTTCTGCCGCCCCATCCGCAGGATGCCCATCTCCTCGGCGTCGTACTGCTTCTTGTTCGACATAAACTCCATCGTGTCGCCCTGCTCCAGCGTGCCGTCGAAGACGCGAGCGTAGACGACGGAGCCACGGTACGAGTCGTAGACGGAGTCGAAGATGAGGGCGCGCAGCGGGGCGTCGGGATCGCCAGAGGGGGGCGGCACCCGATCGATCATCAGGTCGACCATCTCGTCAACCCCCTCGCCAGTCTTTGCGCTAATCTGGAGGATGTCCTCGGCGGGCTCCCCGATCAGATCCTCCAGCGCCTGCGCCACCTCGTCGGGGCGAGCCACGGGGAGGTCTACCTTGTTAATCACCGGAATGATCTCCAGGTCCTGTTCCAGGGCCAGCCACAGGTTGGAGATGGTCTGTGCCTCGATGCCCTGCGCCGCGTCGACCAGCAGGATGGCCCCCTCGCAGGCCTTGAGCGCCCGGCTCACCTCGTAGGTGAAGTCGACGTGCCCGGGCGTGTCGATGAGGTTGAGCGTGTACTCCTGCCCGTCCGAGGCCGTGTGGCTCATGCGCACGGCGTGGCTCTTGATGGTGATGCCCCGCTCGCGCTCGAGGTCCATG
>CAYLMT010000160.1:0-4338 GCA_964384855.1 uncultured Salinivenus sp. | reverse complement strand
CGCTCAGGTCCGCCAGGCCGGTCCAGTCGTCCGGGTCCTGCGGCTTCGTGAGGTCCACGTGGATATGCTCGGCTAGAAAGTCGCGGCCCGGCTCGGCCGTCCAGGTGGGCAGGTGGACCCCGTTCGTGATCGCGTCGATCGGGATTTCGTCGAGCGCGCGGTCCGGGTAGAGGTCCTCCCACTGCTGACGGGCCACGTGGCCGTTGAGCTCCGACACCCCGTTGGCCGCCCGCGACAGTTTGAGGCCGAGGACGGTCATCGTAAAGGTCTCCTCGTGGTCGTCCGGGTGGACGCGGCCGTATCCGAGGAGGTCGTGGGTGTTGAGGTCAATTTCGTCCCGGAACCCGGCCATGGCCTCGGAGAAGAGGTCGGGGTCGAAGTGGTCGTGGCCGGCCATCACGGGCGTGTGGGTGGTAAAGACGCTTCGGTCGCGCACCCACGCTTCGGCCTCGTCGAGCTCGTCGCCTTCCGAAAGACGCTCGCGCAGCAGCTCCAGCATGAGGAAGGCGCAGTGGCCTTCGTTGGCGTGGTACACGTCGGGCGTCACGTCCAGGGCTCGTAGCATCCGGAGCCCCCCAATGCCGAGGACGATCTCCTGGCGGATGCGCTCGTGGTCGCCTCCCTGGTAGAGCCGGCGCGTGAGGGGCCGATACGGCTCCGGGTTGGCGTCGAAGTCCGTGTCGAGCAGGTACAGGTCCGTGTGCCCCAGGGCCACCTTCCAGGCCCGCACCGAAATCTCATGAGTGCCGATGGGGACGGTGACGGTGAGCGGATCGTTGCTGCCCCGGCCCGTCACGAGCGAGATCGGATGCTTGGCCGGGTCGAGCACCGGGTACGTGGATTCCTGCCACCCGTTGGCGTTGAACGACTGCTCGAAGTAGCCCTCCCGGAGGAAGAGGCCGATCCCCGTGAAGGGCAGGCCCAGGTCGGACGCCGCCTTCGCGTGGTCGCCGGCCAGCACGCCGAGACCGCCCGAGTATAGCGGCAGGCTCTCGTGCAGCCCGTACTCCATACAGAAGTACGCCGTCTCAGGAGCGTCCTCCACCTGTGGCGCCCGTTCCATATAGTCCCGGTAGCGCTGGTAGACGGCCTCCACGTCGTCCTGAAAGGACGAGTCGTTTAGCACCTCGTCCTTGGCCGTCGCGAGGGCCGCCTGGGGATTGTTGTCCGAGGCCCGGTAGACTTCGGGGTTGAGGCGCCGGAAGAGCGATTGCGCCTCGGGCGTCCAGCTCCACCAGAGATTGATGGCGATTGATTCGAGCTTGTCGCGGGACGTCATTCGGTCGGAAGACATGGGAGGAAGAGGGGTAAGGAGCCGGGGGCACTGCGGATGCTCCAGTGCGGGGAGGAACAGAGCACCGTGTGTACAAGGGTCGCGGTCCGGAACGGATTTGCCAAATGCCTGGCGTGAAAATCTAATGACCCCCCAGTGCGGAGGGACGGGCCTCGGTTTGAAAAATGAGCTCGTGCGTGGGCCGGCGTCGTCATCACGCGCCTGGTGATGTGATTATAGACCGGAAGGGAGATGGAAGATTTCTGCGGGGCCGCAGTGCAGGAGGGCCACTCGGTGGTGCAGGGGGACGAGGAAAGGGGTTTCGTTTCTACACGGATTCCGTTCTGAAGGCCCGGTATGTTGCGTCGCGCCGTGTGGGGAGGGAGTGGCGGCGAGGAAGAGGGTCCGATTTGGGCCAGAGAGACCCATTGGCATACGTTTTTCTCTTCGTTGACCTGTGCACCACTTCATGCCGTCGACGGCCGCGCACTGAGCCCCCAGTCGACGGACCGTTCACTCGTGCCCAGACTGAATTTCGTCTCTATGACTGTCCCCACCGGGGCCGATCCCGACAGCCTGAATGCTCCATTGTGGCCCGCCTCGTGGGGAATGATTCTCGCCATTGCGTTCCTCGGCTTCGGGCTGGTTGTGGTCGGACGCCTGGCGGTTCCCGCCGGAACCTGGTGGGGGCCCCTTCTGCTCGTCGGCGGTGGGGCTGGAGCGATGGGGGTCTTGCACTGGTTACATGTCCGACGGGCGGCGGCCCACATCGACGCAGTGTGCGAGGAGCGAGACGCGGCTGAGGAGGCCCTCGACACGGCTACCGACCGGATCGAGAAGCTTGAGGAGATGCGCACCGCCAAGTCGCAGTTCCTTGAAGAGATCAGTCACGCGTTCCGGCGCCCGTTGACCCTCACCCTCGGCCCCATCGACACCCTGCTGGACGGCCGATACGGGGCGCTCGGCGACGAGGTGCGGACACAACTCGGCCTCGCGGAACGGAGCGGGACGCGCCTCCTGTGGCTCGTCAACCAGCTGCTGGACCTGGCGGAGCTAGAAACCGGCAGCATGTCTCTCGCACCCACCGAAGGGCACCTCCCGTCGTTTGTGGTCCGGGGGGTTCGGTCCTTCGAGGCCCTCGCCGAGCGGCGCAACGTCCAACTCCGCTTCGAGTCGACCCTCGACGACCCCGCCGCCTGGTTCGACGAGGCGAAGATGGAGACAATGCTCGCCAACCTGCTCTCCAGCGCCTTCCGGACGGCGGAGGAGAACGGATCGGTTCAGGTTGGCCTCCGGTCAACTGCCGACGCACCGTCCCTCGGGCATGGGGACACCCCGGAAAACGAATCGATGCCCGCCCTGAAGCTGGTCGTCGAGCACACGGGGGCGCAGGAGATCCCCCAGCCTGTCACTCAGTGGGAAGGGGAGCCCGATGGACGCTCCGCTCCGAATCCGGAGCACATAAGCGTCGGGCTGGGGCTCCGTCTCGCCGAGGAGTTGGCCGACCTGCACGGCGGAACTCTCCGAGTCGACCGCTCGATCGGGTCGAAGGTGCGGTACGTCGTCCGACTTCCCCGCTGCCCTCCGGGCCACGACGGCGTCGCTCCGGACGGAGACTCCGGGGCGTCCGCAACTGCCCCGGGTGCCTTATCTCCGGATGATAAATCCAAACAGGGCCCGTTGGCGCTCTCCCGGAAGGCCCTGACCAGCCGGGAGGAGGTGTCAGAACCGGATGAGGGCGAGCCCGCGGAGACTTCCGACGAGGACCGGACGACCATATTGGTGATCGACGACAACTCGGTCATTTGCACCCTCGTGCGGACCCAGCTGGAGCCGGAGTACCGGGTGGAGGAGGCTCACGACGGGGCGGAGGGCTACACCCTGGCCCGGACGCTGCTTCCGGACCTGGTGATTACCGACGTGATGATGCCGGAGGTGGACGGGTTCGAACTGTGTCGGAAGATCAAGGAGGATCCCGACATCGACCACGTGCCGGTGGTCTTTCTCACCGCGCGTGCGGATTTGGAGGACAAGGTGGAGGGGTTGGACGTGGGGGCTGACGCATACCTGACAAAACCGTTCGAGCCGGAGGAGCTGATTGCACGGATCGAGAACCTCATTGCCACGCGACGGACGCTTCGGGAGGCGTTTCGGAAGGACGGGAGCGGGGAGACCACGGCGGCAGACGGGGCCGGAGGGGACGGGAGCGGCGTCGAGAACGCGAAAGAGGCCCTCCCCCCCACCGCCGAGGCGACGTCGCTGCGGGATCGTATCGAGGAGGCCATCGCGGAGCACCTCACCGATCCGGACTTTGGGGTCTCGGACTTGGCGGCGGCGACGGCCCTGAGCACCTCCCAGCTGCGGCGCCGGATGAAAGAGGCCTACGACCGCACCCCGGTGCAGCTCATTCGCCGCCGACGGCTGGAAGCGGGGGCACGGCTGCTCCAAGAGCGGGAGGACGTGACGATCGGGGAGGTGGCCTACGCGGTCGGCTTCAACAGCCAGTCTTACTTCTCGCGCTCGTTCCGGGAGGCGTTCGGCACCCCACCGTCGGAGTACCGGGGCGAAGGCGTGGCTGCGTAGAGCTATGAGGGAAGGCCCGCCTCGGTCCGGGACGGATCCGTGCGGCCCGTCGACGTCCAGGTGGGGAGGAGGCAATCCACCGCGTCGGGACCCCACGTGCCTGCCTCGTAGGAATGCACGGGGAGGTCGGCCTCTAGAAGTGGTGCGTAGAGCTGCCACGAGGCCTCCACCTCGTCGGCGCGGACGAAGAGGGTCGGGTCCCCGACGATGATGTCGCGCAGGAGCGTCTCGTAGGCGTCGGGGACCGGCCCGAAGGCGTCCTGGTACGAGAAGCTAAGCTGCTGCGTCTCCAGGATCATCGAGCCGTCGTCGCTGTTTCCGGGCGCCTTCACCTCGAAGCGCAGGTCGAAGCCCTCGTCCGGTTGCAGTGTGATGAGAAGTTCGTTCGGGGGCGCCTCACAGTTGGCATGTTGCGGAATGCAGGGGGCGCCGTCTGCCTGGAACAGCGAGACGGGCGCGCTCTGGAAGCGCACGGCGATCTG
>CAYLMT010000159.1:0-4430 GCA_964384855.1 uncultured Salinivenus sp. | reverse complement strand
TTCGTGCGCTCTACCGAGCGCTCGTAGAGCCCCGTGTCATTGAGGAGAAGATGCTGACGCTCATCCGTCAGGGGCGCATCGCGAAATGGTTTAGTGGGTACGGACAGGAAGCCATTGCCGTGGGCACTCCTTGGGCTCTGGACGGTCGCGACTACATCCTACCCATGCACCGCAACCTGGGCGTGTGGACCACGCGCGATGTCGACCGGGAGCGCCTCTTCTGCCAGCTCATGGGGAAGGACGGAGGGTTCACGAACGGGCGCGACCGCACCTTTCATTTCGGCCTGCCCGAGAAAAATCTCGTGGGCATGATTTCGCACATGGCCGCCATGCTGCCGGTGGCCTGCGGATTGGGACAAGCATTTCGGTATCGGGACGAGGACCGGGTGGCCTGCGCATTCTGTGGGGACGGGGGGACGCGTGAGGGGGATTTCCACGAGGCGCTCAATCTGGCCTCGGTCTGGGACCTGCCGGTAATTTTTCTGGTCGAGAACAACGGCTACGGTCTCTCAACCCCGACCGAAGAAGCAGTAGCCCCCAACGACATTGCCGATGCGGCGGCGGGCTACGACATGCCGGGGGAAATCGTGGATGGCAACGACGTGTTTGCCGTCATCGATGCTGTGCGGGAGGCACGTACCCATGCCCGGAATGAAGGGCCAGTATTGCTGGAGATGAAAACCTTCCGCGTGCGGGGCCACGAAGAGGCCTCGGGCACCGCCTACGTGCCCGACGAGCTGATCCAGGAGTGGAAAGAAAAGGACCCGATTGACCGCTTCACTGCGACGGCCCGCAAGGAGGGATTGCTCGATCGCGACGAGATGAACGCGATCCGCAGCGAGCTTGAATCGAAAATCGATGACTTGGCCGAGTGGGCCCTGAGGCGGCCAGAAGTTACCAGCACCCCTGAAGAAGAACGCGACGCCGTCTTTGCCGATGCGCCTGCGTCGGACCCACTGTCACCCGAGGCCGACACGGAGGAGGTGCGCTTCATCGACGCCATCCAGGATGCCCTCTGGGCGGCGATGGAGGAGGACGAGGACGTGATCCTGATGGGGCAGGATATTGCCGAGTACGGCGGGGTCTTCAAGGTGACCGACGGGTTCGTCGACGAGTTTGGCAATGAGCGGGTCCGCAACACGCCCATTATCGAGGATGGGGCCATTGGGGCCGGGATGGGGCTCGCGATTGAGGACCTTCCGGCGGTCGTCGAGATGCAGTACGCCGACTTCATCTCGTGTGGCTTCAATCAAACCGTCAACAACCTGGCGACGACCCACTACCGCTGGGGGCAGCCAATTAACGTCACGATCCGTGCGCCCTTTGGCGGCGGCATCGGGGCTGGGCCGTTTCACTCCCAATCGCGGGAGGCCTGGTTCGCCCACACGCCGGGGCTCAAGGTCGTGGTGCCCGCTACGCCTCGCGACGCGAAAGGGCTCTTGCGCACCGCCCTCGCTGACCCAAACCCCGTCCTCTTCTTCGAGCACAAGAAGCTTTACCGCTCCGTCCGGGGCGAGGTGCCGACGGAGGGATATTCACTCCCGTTCGGGGAAGCACGTGTCGCGCGGGAGGGGACTGACGCGACCATTGTCACCTACGGGGTGGGTGTGCACTGGGCGCTGGAGGAAGCGGAGCATCAAGCTGTGACGCACGGGGCCGAGCTGGAAGTTGTGGACCTGCGCACGCTCGTGCCCTGGGACCGTGAGACGGTCCGCCAGTCGCTGGAGAAGACGAACCGCCTCCTCGTCCTGCACGAGGCGAGTCGGACGGCAGGCTTCGGGGCCGAGCTGGCTGCGGAGTTGGGTGAGATTGGGTTTGAACTACTTGACGCGCCGATTACGCGGGTGGCTGCGGAGGATTTGCCGGTGCCTAACGCGAAGTCCCTGGAGGACGAGATCTTCTCGGCGAAGGCCCGGCTGCGGCCGAAGGTGGAAACCTTGTTGGCATTCTAACAAGGATTGGGACTCGCCTGCTCTGACGTGTATGATGGGAGGCGCTACGGCAATCTACTCTGTGCGCAGGGTTCTCACGGGCCTCGTCTTCTCCTCTAAATAGACGCAGTTACAAATTTGTGATTTTAGATAACAGATTTTGATATTTGTAATCTGTATGGGTAGGATGCCGTGTGCATTCTCACAAGCCCGATTACAGGACCCTCTCAATCCATGCCTACGATTCGACTCACGGTTCCCCCCGAGGATCTGAGCCACGAGCAGAAGGAGGCGTTCATTGAACGGATAACGGACACGGTCAGCCGGTTCTACCGCGAGGAGAAGGACGAGGACGTACGTGAGTTCGTGAACGTCCGGATTGCCGAGACGGCTGAAACCGGATACGCCATCGGCGGCGAAGTCATTGGTTGAAGAAGGGTTCGGCAAGAGAGATTGCCATACTTGTTTTGCTCCCGGTGCATCTTCCCTGTCGACGGAAGCGGAGATTTCTATGCCAACAAAGAAAGACATTTTGGACGCCACCGAAGAGGTCCTGCGTACATTCGGGCCTGAAAAGACCAATGTGGTGGACGTGGCCCGTGCGCTCGACGTGAGCCACGGTACGATCTATCGCCACTTTTCGAGCAAAGACGCTCTCCGTGACGCCGTGACGCGCCGATGGTTGCGGCGTGTAGAGCGTCCTCTTACCACCATCAGCCGTGAGGAGGGGCCCCCCGAGGAACGCCTCCGTCGCTGGCTCGACACCTTAATCGAGACTAAGCAGGGAAAACGCCGCGACGATCCGGAGATGTTTGCCACCTACTACCAGCTCGCTCAGGAGGCGACTGGCATTGTCGATCAACACGTCGCGGAACTTATCGACCAGCTTACCACCATTGTTGTCGACGGGCAGGAGGCAGGGCTTTTCCATGTTTCGGACGCGGAGACGGCCGCACGGGCAATCTTCCACGCCACCTCTCGTTTTCATCACCCGGCCTGGGCCGAGGCATGGGACCATCCAACCATCAATGAGCAGTTTGAGGCCGTGTGGCATCTCGTCCGCCGGGGATTGACGGCGCAGTACGAAGCATAGAGGTCTCGTCTCATGCTGATTCCTCCGCCCTTCCAGGACTTCTTCCTCGGCATTGATGGATTCAATCGGGGGAAGGTTGTCCACGCTCTGAGAATAGGACCCTCCGCGGAAAGTGGGGGCTCATCAGTCACGTCAGATTGGGAACGACCGCCGTGCCAGCTCCGTCCGCTACTGACACGGTCTCTGTAACGTAGAGGAGAGATTGGGATGCAGGACGGATCCCCGTTCGGCCCCAAGAACCAAACGTCGGGACCGCCCGGCCGTCTCAAGCGGTTCGGGGGGATGATCTGCGGCTCTGCCTACATCTATTCGCAGGCGCTCCAGGCGTCTCGCGCAGAGATCATTCGGGCGGTGGATGGGGACGACGCGGTCGACACGCTCGTGATGGTCAATGGGCATCGAGGGACGGACCACGCCGGCGACTCGACGAACCGAATCCGCTCCGACGAGCATCCGGAGTACACTGGCGTCGACACGGTCTACATTGCCGTCACGCCGACCCAGTTTCAGGCGCTTGCCGAGCGGGTTGGGGCCACGGTGACGGTCCGGCGGGCATAGAAGGAATCGAGGCGCCCGATCTCGGGAGACGATTCAGTCGACCTCGTTCCACAGAGTTCGCATCTCTCGGCGAAGGACCAGCGTGCCCTCTAGAACGGTGCGGTCGTAGTTGATGAAGCCGTGGGCCGTGTAGACGTCGGCGGGCGTGCAGTCGTAGAGTAGCTTCACCTCGCGATCTCGCTGCCGGTGGTCGGTCGTTAGAATTGCGCCCACAAGACCGGTGGTGCCGCGGCCCACAAACACGTCGAGCGCGTCTCCGTCGGTGCTCTGCGTGTCGTCGACCGAGCCGTAGTCGAGCGGGTAGACGATGGACGGAAAGTCGGGGTGGGTCGTTGTACGGGGTCGCTCGATCGTAATTCCATTACTTTCGATGCACCGCGCCCACGCTTTCCAGTGAAGGTGCTCGCGGCCCAGCGGGCGGAGGGCCGGAAGGTCCAGAGGCGGGTAGAGCGACTCGGACATGAGGGGCTACGACGCCAGACGCTTACGTCGGGCAATGCGGGCCGGCGGTTCCACGTCGGGCGGTAGGTCGAGGTGGAGGGAGAGGGCCTCCAGCTGCTCGGGATCGACCCAGTCGGGGGACTGCACCATTGGCTCCTTGCCGCTCTGCGTTTTGGGGAAGGCGATGACGTCACGCAGCGAGTCGGCCCCGGCCAGGAGCATGACGAGGCGATCGAGACCCAGGGCAATGCCGCCGTGTGGCGGCGCCCCGTAGCGGAGGGCATCGAGCAGGAAGCCGAATCGGTCTTGCGCTTCCTCCTCGTCGATCCCGAGCACGTCGAAGACCTGCATTTGCGTCTCGTGGTTGTGGATGCGGATGGAGCCGCCGCCGATCTCGTTGCCGTTCA
>CAYLMT010000158.1:0-4455 GCA_964384855.1 uncultured Salinivenus sp. | reverse complement strand
TGGCTGACGGCCGACTGGGTCATGTCGAGGGCCTCCACGATGTCATGCACGCAGACCTCCCGGTCGCGGAGGAGGCACAGGATGCGCAGTCGCGTCTCGTTGGCAAACCCTTTGAGGAGGCGGACCGTCTCGTCGGTCACCGAGTCTGCGGGCAGAGACTCTGAGAGCGGCGCCTCCGTTCCGCAGCTCCCGTCTAGCGTCTCGGTTGGATCGTCGGAGGTTGTGTCGCTGGGCATGGCCATCGAGCGGGAGGAGAGGAAAGGGGCACGGTAAGGAAGGATGCCCTATACGAGGGGTCGACTTCAGTTCCACCGCGAGCACTACGGAGCATACCGAAGCAACCGCAGCGCATTGCCCACGACGAGCAGGGTGGAGCCCTCGTGCAGCACGACGGCAGGGCCGATGGTGAGACCCGCAATCGTGGCGGGGACCAGGACCGCCACCATGCCGAGCGCGATCCACAGGTTCTGCGTGATGATGCGGCGCGTGTGTCGGCTGAGGCCCACCGCGAACGGCAGGTGAGAAAGGTCGTCGGCCATCAGGGCCACGTCGGCCGTCTCCAGCGCCACGTCCGACCCCGCCGCGCCCATTGCGATGCCCACGGTGGCGTTGGCCATGGCCGGAGCGTCGTTCACGCCGTCGCCCACCATCGCCACCTCTTCCTCTTCTCGGAGCCTGCGCACGGTGTCGACCTTGTCGTCCGGCAGGAGGTCTCCCCGCGCCTCGTCAATGCCGAGCCGCTCGGCCACCGCATCGACCACGCGCTGGTTGTCTCCAGAGATCATCACCATTCGCCGGATCCCAATGCGGCGCAACTGGTCGACCACGTTGGCAGCGTCCGTGCGGGGAGTGTCGGCGAGTCCAATCACGCCGAGATAGGTGCCTCCTTTCCGCACAATCATCGTCGTCTGCCCCTCGGCCTCCAGCGCCTCCGCCTCGTCGCGGAGCGCGTCGGGAAGCGGCGGCCCGTCTATTTCGTCGAAGAGCGCCTGTTTTCCGACATACACAGGAAGCCCCCCAATGGAGGCTCGAATTCCCCGGCCCGTAATGCTCTCCATCTCCGTAGCGTCCTCGAGCGGACGGTTGTCGAGGTGTTCGCGTCCGTATCGGACGACCGCCTCTGCCAGCGGATGATCGCTGAGCTGTTCGGCGGCAACGGCGGCTCGGAGGAGCTCTTCTTCAGAGGTGCCATTGTAGGAACGCACGTCCGTCACGTGGGGCTCCCCCTCTGTGAGGGTGCCCGTCTTGTCGAAGGCGACGGCCCCGAGGCGCCCGAGCTCTTCGAGTGGGGCGCCCCCCTTCACGAGAACCCCGCCGCGGCCGGCCCGGGCCAGGGCGCTCAGCACTGCGCTGGGCGTGGCGATGGCAAGCGCGCACGGACTGGCGGCCACGAGCACCGCCATCGCGCGGTAGAAGCTGTCGGCAAACGGTTCATCGAGCGGGACCCAGGCGAAGAGAAGTAGCCCCACGAGCCCAAGGACGGCCGGCACGAAGTAGCGTTCGAAGCGGTCGGTGAAGCGCTCGGTCGGGGACTTCTCCGCTTCCGCCTCCGTCACCATCTGCACCACCCGCGAGATGGTCGTCTCGTCGGCCCGCTTCGTCACGCGCACCTCCAGCGCACCGCTGCCGTTGATGGTACCGGCATAGACGCGGTGGGACGCCCCCAGATCCGTAGGGTCCTCGACGGCCTCCGGATCCTCGACCGGCGCCTTGTCGACGGGGACGCTCTCGCCAGTCACCGGCGCCTGATTGACCGCACTCTCCCCCTGGAGCACGAATCCGTCGGCGGGCACCCGCTCGTTTGGCTTCACGACCACGGTGTCCCCCACCTGGAGTTCGTCGACGGAAATCTCTTGCTCCTCCCCGTCGCGGCGGACGAGGGCCGTGTCCGGGGCCAACTCCGCGAGCGACTCGATGGCCCGACGGGCGCGCCCCATTGCATAGTGCTCCAGCGAGTGGCCCAGCGAAAAGAGAAACAGCAGGAAGGCCCCCTCCAGCCACTTCCCAAGCACCGCCGCCCCCGCTGCGGCCACGAGCATCAGAACGTCGACCTCAAAGTCACCCACGCGGAGCGTGTCCACCGCTTCCCGGACCGTGTTGTACCCGCCAAAGATGTACCCCCCGACGTAGAACCCCCAGGGCACCCATTCGGATACACCCCCCGAGAACGAGAGCCCAAAGCCAAAGGCCACGCACACTCCTGCTGCAATGGCAACGATCAGCTCCGTCTTCTCGCCGAAGAGGCCGCCGTGGTCGTGTTCCTCCTCGGCCTGCTTCTCCGCGTGATCCGAGGCCTCCGCGTCTTCCCCGGGGATCGACGACGATTCCAAATCGTGCGCGTCGATTACGTCTCCCCGCAGCCGCACGCCCATCGACCGGAGCACCTCGCGAATCTCCGACTCGCCAGTGGCCGACCGGTCGTACTCGACCCGAACCCGCTCGGCGGCACTCGCCTCCGCCTCCACCACGCCATCGGTCTGACGCAGTCGCCGGGCGATGGTGCGGGCGCGGCGCGGATGCGAGATGCCCTCGACGCCCCAGGCGAGGTGGCCGTACTGATCGGTAATTTCGGTACCGAGGCTTTTTGCCATCTGCCGAATGCGTGGTAGGGACATCGCCTCCGGATCGTAGTGGATGCAGAGGCGGTCCGGCTCGCCGTTCGTGGCGGCCACCACATGAGCCTTGCTCACGCCCGGCTGCTCGTGGAGGCTGTCCGTGAGGCGGTCGACGCACGCGTCCTCCGTGTCGGGGACCTCCGGAAGAACAATTGGAAGATCGAGCTGAACCTGGTCGGACATGAAGACGACGGGCGGGTCCGAGACTTTCCAATACGATTCGCTTCCATGAACACATGAACACCTTTTCATACATGCATGGCAAAGCGTGGTTTCATGTGGAGGATGCAGCCGCCTTTCCCCAGCTATGGGTTGGATCGTTGTGCCTAATTGCGGATCAGGAGGCCCCGACCACCTGCGCGACGGCCTGTCGCACGTCCTCCGCTGTCCAGTCGTTGCCACGCCAGAGGCGTCGCACGCGGCCCTCCGGCCCGATCAGGGCCGTCGTGAGGTTGTGCGTGATCTCGTCATTCTCCTCTTCCTTCGTGAACACGCCGAAGAGCTGGGCGGCTCGCTGAACCTGGGTCGAATCGCCGGTGGCGAAAGTCCAGGTATCGAGGCGGTCCGTGTACTTGGACGCGTACTCCCGGAGCACTGTCGGCGTGTCGTAGGCCGGGTCAAAGCTAATCGAGAGCAGCTGCACCTGTTGTCCGTACTGCTCGCGAAACTGCGGCTGCAGGGTGGCAAACTGCTTCGACATGAGCGGGCAGTAGTTCGGCAGGGGGCACCGGGTGTAGATGAACGTTAGGACGAGGGCCTGCCCGCGATAGTCGCTGATCCGAATGGACTCACCGGCCTGGTTCGTGAGCGTGAGGTCCGCGGGGACGCGGTCCCCCCGCTGGAGCATCTGGGCCCCACTCGTGCCCGCCGACTCGATCGGCGTGGTCGTGCGGGCCGGATTTCGGGCGACCGCCGTGTCCGGTAGTTCGCGGAGGGCGATGATGCTCGCGCTGTCGTCGATGGCGAGGCGAAATTGGATCGCGTCTCCCTCGTCCAGCGGTGCCGTCATGCTGGAGTCCGCCACCGGAAGCGGCATAATCATCGGCGGCATGTACCCCGGAATCTCCTCGTGCTCCACCACGAGGGTCCGCCCGTCGTCCTTGATGCCGGCCACTCGGCCGTCGACGGTGTACGTCTGCGTCCCAAAGAGATACAGCAGAAGCGCGCCGGCGACGAGAAAGAACACGAAGAGTCCGCCCCCAAGAACTGCCAGGCGATTGTTGTTCATGGGTCGTTAGGCGCGGCCGGCCATTTCTTCGAGGCGAGAGATGCGCTCCTCCGTGGGCGGGTGGGTGGAGAAGAGCCGCTTGACGCCACTGAGGCCGCCGCCAAACGGGTTCACGATGAACATGTGCGAAGTCGTCTGATTGGCCTGCATGGGACGGTGCTCCGCGGCCCGCTCCATGCTGCGCAGGGCGTTGGCGAGGCCGAGGGGATTTTGCGCGATTTCGGCGCCCTCACGGTCGGCGGCGTACTCGCGGCTGCGTGAGATCGCCGACTGGATGAGCATCGCCGCCAGCGGCGCGAGGATCATCATGAGGAGCGACACGAGGAAGTTGTTGTCGCGTCCGCCGAAGAAGAGGGCGAACCGGGACAGCATCGTAATCGCGCCGGCCAGCGTCGCGGCGATCGTCGACGTCAGCATGTCGCGGTTCTTGATGTGCGCCAGCTCGTGGGCAATCACGCCCGCCAGCTCGTCGCGGTCGAGCACGTCCATAATGCCCTTTGTCACCGCCACCACGGCATTGTCGGGGTTGCGGCCCGTGGCGAAGGCGTTGGGCTGATCCTGCGGAATGATGCAGACCTTCGGCATCGGCAGGTCGGCCCGCTGGCGCAGGCG
>CAYLMT010000157.1:0-4473 GCA_964384855.1 uncultured Salinivenus sp. | reverse complement strand
GGACCCATACATCCCTCTCGACCGCGTCCGGGAAACGGCCGACGTGCTCCGGGCCTTGAACGCAGAGGTCACCACTCGCATCTACGAGGGCTTGGGGCACACCACAAACGACGACGAGCTCCAGCACGTCCGAATGCTCCTCCGTCGTTACGCCGACTGACACGCCGTCTTCCTCCATTCCCCCAAGCGTAACACTCCCCTTTTGATGCAAACTCCCGACTGGGCCAAGCATGCGGTCTTCTATCAGATCTTTCCCGACCGCTTTGTGCGGAGCGGTGAGGTCGACCACCAGAAGACAGTGCAGCTCAAGCCCTGGGGCACACCGCCCGAAGAGCAGGGCTTCCAGGGCGGCGACCTGTACGGGATTGTCAACCGGCTCGACTACCTCGACGACCTGGGCGTAACGGCCCTCTACCTAAATCCCATCTTCGCCTCAGCGGCCAACCATCGCTACCATACCTACGACTACTACGAGGTCGATCCCCTGCTCGGCGGCACCGAGGCCCTGCGGACCCTGCTCGACGCCGCCCACGCCCGGGGCATGCGTGTCGTCCTGGATGGGGTCTTCAATCACGCGAGCCGCGGCTTCTGGCCGTTTCACCACGTCCTCGAAAACGGCCCCGACTCCCCCTACGTCGACTGGTTCAAGATCGAAGACTGGCCCCTCCGTCCCTACGCCTCCGACCAGTCTCACAACTACGCTGCCTGGCACGACATTCCCGCCCTGCCCGAGTTTAACACCGACCATCCGCCAGTGCGGGATTTTCTATTCGGCGTGGCCCGCCACTGGATCGAGTTCGGGATCGATGGGTGGCGCCTCGACGTGCCCCGCGAGATCGAGACGGACGGCTTCTGGGAGACCTTCCGATCGGTCGTCAAAGACGCCGATCCCGAGGCCTACCTCGTGGGGGAGATCTGGGGAGAGGCCCCGTCCTGGCTTCAGGGCGACCGGTTCGACGGACTGATGAATTACCCCCTACTCGACGCCACCCTCGGCTTCTTCGGCGCCGGGTCGCTTCGCGACTATTCGAAGGCCCACCTTACGTTCGACCCTCTCGACGCGTCCCCCTTTGCCGACGAGATCGAGCGGCTCCTGGCGCTCCATGAGTGGGAGGCCACCTGCGCTCAACTCAACCTGCTCGACAGCCACGACATGGCCCGGGCGCAGTGGATCCTTAACGGAAACACCGCTGCGTTCCGACAGGCGGTCCTCTTTCTCATGACGATGCCGGGCGCGCCCTGTATTTACTACGGGGACGAGATTGGGCTCTCGGCCGCGGGGGATCCGCACTGCCGTGAGGCATTTCCGCGCGACGAGGCGGACTGGGATACGGATCTGCTCTCGTTTTACCAATCGGCCACCGCCCTGCGCCACCGCCACGAGGTGCTGCGCACGGGCCGCATCGAGATCCTTCACGCCGACGGACGCACACTGGTGTTGCGGCGGACGCTGAACGATGCGACCGCCCTCGTCGCCTTCAATGCTGGGCCCGACGCGGCGCAGGTGAACCTCGATGCCGGCGCCCTCCCCGCAACGCCCCTTTCTCCCGCCTGGCCGCCGTCCGCCGAGGCGTCCCTCCCGGTCGCGTCCTCGCCCCTGACCCTTTCCCTCTCGGGCCGGGAAACGCGCGTGTGGACGACGGACTGACCCCGGCGCTACCGCCTCGAGCTGGGCCCGCCCGGAAGCGCATCGGCCTCCATCGCTTCGTTCCGAAGCAAGTGGTCGACGGCCCCCATCAACTCGGCTCGGGTGAAGGGGTGCCGGAGCGTCGCGTCCGCCCATTCGGACGGTGGCCGGACTGTCCAGAGCCGTAGCACCGCGGGGGCCTCCGGATCACGGAGCTCTGCACGAAGAGCCTCCCGCCCCTTCCCAGCAGGCACACCTCCGACGATAAGTGCCCGTGGGGGACAGTGACGCAGGTGTGCAGCCGCCGCCTCCCCCGAGGCCGTCGTAACCACCCGGCATCGCCACCGCAAACTCGACCGCAGAAACAGGCGACAGTCCGCATCCCGATCCACGACGAGAACGGAGGGGCGAGCCTCCCCTTCAGACCGTGAACACACGAGCGTGGAAAGAAGAGCCCCATTCACCATGTCAGATTGATTGTGTCCCTGGGAAGCCAACGCGGGGAATGCGTATGACCGAGTTCTGAGTTCGGGCAGCGCTCCCTAACTCAGGAGTAGCCGCCGTTCCACGAACCCATCTCTTTCACCCGCCCGGCGGAGGGGGAGGGGCCAGGGTCGTCACCGAAATTGTGACCGTCGCCTCGTTGGACGTCCAACCGTCCTGATCGGTCACGGTGTATGTGTATTCGTCCGTTCCGGTAAAGCCCGGCTCGGGCGTGTAGGTAATTGCTCCGGTCGACTCGTCGACGTGCACCGTTCCGTGGGCCGGCGTGCTCTGGACCTGCACCGTCGAGGCGTCCAGGGCGCCGTCCGGGTCCGCGTCGTCGTCCAGGACCTCCGTCGTCGTCGCCTCTCGTTCCGTCGTATGGTCGTTGTCGTCGGACGCCGTAGGCAACTGGTGACCGCCGGTTCCGCAGCCCTGTGTCGTGCCCAGCTTCATCGCCACGACCCCTTCGTCGCTGCTGGCGGCATAGAGGTGACATCCAACCCCGATCACATGACGAACCGGAGACGAAATCCCCACGAGCCCTCCGAGATCAATGGTGCCCACGTCGGTGAGCCCGGTGCTGGAATCACCCGTGTCGAGGCCCTCCTCGGTCACTCGATACACATCGAGGTGCCCGTCGGGGCGGGCGGCATACACGAGACCGCTCGGCTCATTCGACACATCCGGATCGTCCCCGTGCAGGGAGACGCTGGTGTACGTGGGGCCCTCCCGACGAACCAGCACGTCGCCGCTGTTCGCGTCGAGAATGGCCAGCCCCCCGGTACCAAGCGCCAGAAACAGGCGCTCGTCCTCCAGAGCCGGTCCACTTCCTGCTTGCAATTGCTCTACATGTCCGTCCCCAAGGCCAGAGACTTTCGAAAAGGAGCCGTCGTCCTCAGTCTGACTCGAATACACGCCCCCGCTCTGATCGGCAGCGAACAAGGCATTTGACGTGGAGGCCACTGACTCGAGTGTCGCGCCGGGGATGTCCCGACGCGTTTCGTTGCCCAGGGCGGCGTCGAATCGGTACAGCGTCTCCTCACCCGAGGTGGCGTAGATGTCGTGCTTGTCGTCACTCTCCGGTGCAACGACCACGCTTTTCCCGACAGCCCCGGTCAGTCCCGTAACGGTCGCACGTGGGGCCGCCACCCCGTTGATCGTTACGAGGGCGGCCGGGGTGCCCCGAAGATCGTCGTCGTACGCAGAGGGACGAAGGCCCCCTGTCACGTACAATGCCTCTTCCTCACCGTCGTACGCGACGCCCTCCACGTCGAGGACATCGCTGCCGAGGCTACTCGGAGCGAGAAGTGTCGTTGGATCACTCGCGTCGAGGCGGTCGAGGCCGCCTCCGAAGGCCGCGCCGGGCGTTTTGTAACCGACGTATATCGTCCCGTCTGCGTGGGTGAGGACGCCCACCTGCATCGTGTCATGGGGTGGGGCCACCCGAGTCACGGTTGCCAATGCGATGCGCGTCGGTCCCTCCGTCAACGGGGCCTCGGCAGGGTCGGAACGGGCCAGCGAGGCGGTCTTGCGGAGGCCCGTCATCCGCGTTTTCAGGTCGTTGCCCTCCTGAAAAAGCGACGAGGCCCGGTCCGATTTCGCCCCCGCTTCAGGCCCCACAGGGGCCGCACTGTCGCAGCCACCGAACAAGAGGCCCAGTGTAAGAACGGGGAGAAGCAGAAGAATCGTGTTCGGGACACGAGCACGCATGACGTGGGACGGGGCGGTTGGCGAGGAGGAACCACGAAACGAGATCGTCGCGCCTCGTCGGCCCCTTCTCAACGCCGAAGGTGCCTTTCGAGAACGCCCCTACATGATGCCGATCTCCCAACAAACGTGCTGGTAGATTCTGCGCAAACCCATGCATAGATCTGGCGCCCATGTTTTGCCCCTTTGCACAGATCGTGCACGGATTTGACGGTTTCGTGCATGGGCGCTATCGACCCAACCGGTCTACAGCACATCCTGTGCGTCCACGTCGATCGCCACGTGGTAGCCGTTGGGCGGATGGCCCTGGGCGTCGCGCGTCCGACGTAGGGCCTTCTGGAGCGGCGCTGGGCTGCCGCCCCGCACCTTCAGCAGGGTGCGGTAGCGATGCTGTTTCTTTACGCGCTGGATGAAGGCGGGCTCGGGTCCCATCACGCCCACCGGTCCCGCGTGCTGTCGCAACTGCTCGGTCCAGGTCTCTGCGAGACGCGCTACGCGCTCCTCGTCCGGCCCCCGAAACTCGACGGTCGCCACGTGCCCGAACGGCGGGTAGCCGAGCTCCCGGCGCTCGGCGAGGGCCTCTTCCGCGAAGCCCTCGTAGTCGTGCTCCTGTGCGTAGCGGAGGGCCATGTGATCCGGGTTACGGGTCTGCA
>CAYLMT010000156.1:0-4562 GCA_964384855.1 uncultured Salinivenus sp. | reverse complement strand
ACGTTCGTCCCGGCCTCCAGGTAGGGGGCGAGGTCGGTCGTCTCGAATCGCCAGTTCGGCACCTCGCCGCGGGCGGGGCCCGTCCGAACGCGCTCGCCGTTCACGAAGAGCTGGTACCGGTTGTCCGCGGTGGTGTGGACGACCAACGAGTCCGGGGGCGAGCCGAACTGCACGGTGCGTCGAAAGTGGAAGACGCCGAACGAGGACCCGTCCGTCTCCGGATGGCGAATCCACTGGGCCGGCCACGGCTCCTGCAGCAACGCGTCGTCGATCGGGAGACCAGAGACCGACTCCTGCGCGAAAGTTGGAGAGACGAGGGGGGCGAGCACGAGAAGAACGACTCCCGTGAGACGGAGGAACGGGGGGCGAGCGGGCGAAGACATGCAGACAGCAATCGGGTGAGGAGTCCTTGGGGGTGGAGAGGGACGCTGAGGGAGCGTCGTGTGTTCTCGGGGGAGGCAGGGCGGAAGAAAAACCCTATTCCCCAAAACTGTTCGGCGGGGGCCGGCCGTGCTCCCGAGATCGTCGCATCGGGGTCGGGGTTCGGGAGGGGAGGCGCTGGATCTCCTAGAGGAATCGTACGTGCCCCTACGGGTATCCTTCGTGGCGATCGAGCAGGGACATCGACGTCCCAAGTCATTCGTTCAGTTTCACGTTGAATTGTAGTCTGATTCTCAGAGATGGATTTCCCCCTCGCGCAGCGCTTGGACGACCCCGACGTGTACGCGTCGGCTCCCGGTCGGGTCGAGTTTATTGGCAATCACACCGACTACAATGGCGGGGGGGTGCTCGGCGCGACCATTGACCGGCGGGTGGCGGTGGGGCTGACGTTCCGCGACGACGATTGGATCACGCTCGAAAGCGAGGGGGATGTGGCGCCGGTGCGCGTCCAACGGAACGCAATCGAAGCCCGGACCGGGGACGAGGCGTGGGCCAATTACGTCCTCGGGGTGCTGTCCGTGCTCCGGGCGGAGGGGCTGGACGACGACGCCGGGTTTGCCCTGCAGGTGCGGAGCACTCTTCCCGTGGGGGCGGGACTGAGCAGCAGTGCGGCCCTGGAGGTGGCCACCGCATGCGCCCTCAACGAAGCCTTCGCGGGCGGGTTCGACCGACTCGCAGTGGCCCGAATGGCGCGCCGGGCCGAAAACGACTTCGTTGGGGTACCGTGCGGGCTGCTCGATCAGGCCGTCGTGGCGTTTGGGGATGAGCACCACCTCGTTCGTCTGGACGCCCGGACCGAAGAGGTGTCTACGGTGCCCTTTCCGGCACAGACCGGCCTCTGGATTTTTCGCACGCATCAGGCCCACGCGCTGGCGGATGCCCACTACCAGGATCGTCACGATGAGGCCCGGGCCGTCCGCGATCGCCTCGACGACCTGCTCGGCGGGGTGGATCATCTTGCAGAGGTCGCACCCGAGGAGCTGGAGGTGGTGAAAGACGACCTCCCGACAGTCCTTTACCATCGGGCCCGGCACGTGATTACGGAGCATCGACGCGTGCAGAAAGCGGTACGCCTGTTGGAACGGGGTGAACACGGCGCGGTTGGCGAGCTGCTGTTTGCCTCACACGAGAGCTCACGCGTGAACTACGAAAATAGCACCGAGGAGCTGGATTTCGTCGTCGACCGGCTCAAACAGAGCGACCAAGTGCTGGGCGGACGGCTTACGGGGGCCGGATTTGGGGGAGCGGTGATGGCTTGGACCCGGGACGGATTTGGGGACGAGGAGGCGCAGGCCGTGGCGGGGGCGTACGCGGATCGGTTCGGGGAGGACCTGGGGGTGTTGGCCTGCCAGCCCGCCTCCGGTCCCCTCACGGCGCGTTGCTAGAGGACATTCGGCCGGGCAGGGAGCCCTTCGACCTCGGGGAACTAGCGGTTCCGGTACTGAGGGAAGGACGGATTCTCGCTTCGTTCCATCATCGTCGGCCCGGTGCGCCAGGGATATCCCATGCACGACGAGCCTCATCTTCCCGAAGCGAATTGCACCAATACGTCGCCGACGTTTTTACAGGTCGGAAGATTCCTTTGTATCTATCCCAGACGGAGGAGAAATTGTCCTTCGAAGTGAGATTAGCGGAACGTGTGGATCGAGAACTCCGCAACGCCATTAATTCGAGCAAACAGCGGGGAGGCGACGGGTGGAGGCGGGCACCGGGGCCGTACCGTGCGGTCCGTTTTGGGGGGGCGTGGAGCTTGTCGGGGCGGCGTCGAGGTGATCGATCGTCTCAGGGACAGGGTGCGTGCTCGATCCCGCACAACTGAATAAAAATATGCCTCGACCTCCTTCACTGGCCCTGTTCGTGGGACTCTCGGCAGGGGCCGTGCTCATCCTCGCGGGGTGTGCGTCTCAGCCCCCGGCTACCTCGCCAGTGGAGGCGCCGAGCACGTTTTCGGAGTCTGGCGACTCGGAGATGCCGGATCGATGGTGGACCGCGTTCGGCGACCAACGCCTAAATAGGGTTGTCGACAGTGCCACGGCGGCGAACTTTACCCTGAAGACGGCCTGGCAACGGCTCAAGGCGGCCCAGGCGGTGGTCGACCGGGAAGAGGGCGCGCTCTTCCCCAGCCTTGAGGCGTCCGGCGAGGGACGCGTGAGCCGGGCCTCGTCCGACACGGAGGGAAGCGAAAGCCTTCAGCTGGGGCTCAGCTCTGCGTACGAGGTCGACCTGTGGGGGCGAATTCAGGCCCAGGTGGAGGCCGAGCGATTTCGAGCCGAGGCTACCCGGGCCGACTACCAGACGGCGGCCCTCTCCCTCTCGGCCGAGGTGGTCCGCACCTGGTACCGGCTCGCCGAAGCCCGCAGCCAGCGGCGGCTGGTGGAGGACCAGATTGAAACCAACGAGACGGTGCTTGAGCTGCTCGAAAACCGGTTCGAGACCGGTCAGATCCGGAGTGTCGACATCCTCCGGCAGCGACAACTGGTCGAGTCGACCCGGCAGCAACGAGCGGTCGTCGAGTCGCGAGTGCAGGTCTTGGAACACCAGATGGCTGTGCTCTTGGGACAACCTCCGCAGGCCGCGATCGCCGTGCAGCCGGATACCCTGCCGGAGCTGCCACCCCTCCCGGACACGGGGGTGCCGACGGAGCTGGTGCGCCGCCGCCCGGACGTGCGAAGTGCCTTTCGGCGCTTACAGGCCGCCGATCAAGACCTGGCCGCCGCCATTAGCAACCAGTATCCCCGCCTCACCCTGTCGGCTTCGGCGTCGTCGACCGCCGGAGGGGCCGAGGCACTGTTCGAGAACTGGGCCTACTCGTTCGCCGGAAACCTCCTGGCGCCGATCTTTCGGGGTGGCGAGCTGCGAGCCGAGGTGGACCGTTCGGCGGCGGTGCGGGAGCAGCGGCTGTACGAGTACGGCCAGGCGGTCCTCACGGCCTTTCAAGACGTAGAGAATGCGCTGGTTCGGGAGCAACAGCAGCGCGAGCAAATCCGGCAATTGGAAGAACAGGTCGACCTTGCGCAGCAGGCGTACGAGCAGCTGCGCGTGCAGTACTTCAACGGTACCACCAACTATCTCGACGTTCTCACGGCGCTCGACGAGGTGCAGCAGCTGCGCCGGGACCTGCTGTCGGCGAAGCTGACGCTGATCGAGGATCGGATTGCACTGTACCGGGCCCTGGCCGGGTCCGTCGACACCGGTCGGGGGACCGACTCGAACTAACCCCTGGCCCGCGCTGCTTGGTCTCCGCACTCCGTCCCGCTCGTTCCAACCGATCCCGGCCCATGAATTGGAAAACGACCCTCCTCATCTGTCTCGCCGTTCTGCTCAGCGGTGGGGCAGTCACGGCCTTTATTTTTGCCACCGAGCCCACCGCCGAGCGGACGGGGGCGACGCGCGAGACCGCCATGCTCGTGGACGTGACCACGGTGCAGCGCGACACCATGCGTCCCACGATTAAGGCGATGGGGACGGTGCGGCCGGCGCAGGACATCGTGCTGAGTCCGCAGGTGAGCGGAAAAGTGATCCGGCGCTCGGAGGCGTTTACCCCCGGAGGATATGTGGAGGAGGGAGACACGCTCCTCCAAATTGATCCGTCGGACTATCAGAACGCCCTCCAGCAGCGGCGGAGCGAGCTGCGGCAGGCCCGGGCGGACCTGGCCCTCGAAATGGGCCGGCAGGACGTGGCGCAGCAGGACTATCAGCAGCTAGGCGATACGCTGTCCGGTGCAAACGAAGCCCTCGTCCTCCGCGAGCCCCAGCTCAACTCGGCGCAGTCGAGCGTCGAGTCGGCCCAGGCGGCCGTGGAGCAGGCCCGGCTGAACCTCCAGCGCACCACCATCACCGCTCCGTTCGACGCTCACATTCTCCGCCGAGATGTAAACGTCGGCTCCCAGGTGGCGCCCGGCGACGAGATCGGGCGGCTCGTGGGGCTCGAGGAGTACTGGGTGGAAGCGACTGTGCCGGTGTCGAAGCTCCGCCGACTCAGCCTCCCGGAGGACGGAGCGCAGGGGTCGTCCGTTCGCATTCAGAACCGCACGGCGTGGGAAGAGGGCGCCTCACGTGAAGGGCACATGTTCCGGGTCATCGGGTCGCTGGAGGGGGAGACGCGCATGGCCCGCGTGCTG
>CAYLMT010000155.1:0-4567 GCA_964384855.1 uncultured Salinivenus sp. | reverse complement strand
GCGGCCACGTCCATCCAGTGATCCGTCAGGAAGTCGTGATGCGTGTCCTCCTTCGGATCATTAGTCGGTTGCTCGTCCGGTGCCTTCACCGTCACGAGGTGCCCGTTCTCGTCGATGAGCGTGGTGCGTCGCATCGGAGGAGGGCGTCGGTGTGAGAGGAGGGCAGACACAGAATCGAAAAGTAGCCGCCGGCGCAGGTTTCTCTGTGGCCTATTGAAATCGTATACCCCGTTGTAGATTTCCCGTACGCCCCAACTGCTTCTCCCCCTTCTCAATACAAAAAGGCCCCTGCCCGGAGCCTCCGGACAGGGGCCTGCATCGACGACCACTCCCTCCCGACAGGAAACCGAGGGAGAAGGTCTTCTATCCCGTCGGACCGACGTTCCTACTGGATCTCAATCTGGCGTGGCTTCACCGCCTCCGTCTTCGGCACGCGAATCGTCAGCACGCCGCTGTCGTACGTCGCGTCGATGTTCTCGGCATCCACGGTCTGGGGCAGGGTGAAGGCCCGGCGGAAGTGTCCAAAGGAGCGCTCGACGCGAACGAATTCCTCGTTCTCGTCAAGGTGACTACTCTCACGCTCGCCACTGACGACCAGCTCGTCGTTCTTGTAGCTGATCGTCAGGTCGTCTTTGCTCATGCCGGGCATGTCGAGATGGAGGCGGTAGGCGTCCTCCGTCTCAATGAGGTCCATGCGGGGGCGCCAGACGGCCTGCGGGGACGTGCTCTCCTCGTTGTTCTCGTCCCGGGACGGGAAGAACCGGTCAAACACGCGGTCAATCTCGTTCTGGAGGCCGCTCAGATTTCGGTTTCGGGTGCGGGTCAAGCGAGTCATGGTCTGGATAAGGGAGTTCGGTTGCAGAGTCTGTGAGGAAGCGCGGGTCCAGTCCTGTGGACTAAACCCTCGCGTCGAATTCCATTATCCTACAGAAGCAACACGTATACCACCCGAAACATGCCCCAAAATGGTCTGCCACTACGGCGGACAGATCGGACGAGGTGACATTCCAGACGAAGTGGGGCCGCAATTGTGACAATGGCCGTGTCGGAGGCCCTGCCACGTCGACAACCGTCCGACCTTCGCCCTGCCAATTCGTCCTGCCTTACGCGTCTCCGGCTCTGAAAAATGCCCCCAGAATTACGTGCAGGACGCTGGCATCACCTGGCCGTCCGCCGTGCCGAATCCGATTCGGTAATTGTCCCCCTGCGCATAGGCCCGCATGACCACGCGGTCACCGTCCTCGAGGAAGGAGCGCGTCTCGCCCCCGGGCAGTGACACCGGCTTCTCGCCGCGCCACGACAGCTCCAGCATGCTCCCGTAGCTGTCCTCCGTCGGCCCGCTGATGGTGCCGGAAGCCAGGAGGTCGCCCGGGCGTGCGTTGCAACCGTTGACGGTGTGGTGGGCGAGCTGCTGGCGCATCGTCCAGTACAAGTGCTTCGTGTTGCTCCGACACACCGTGTGCGGGGCCGTCATTGACGGCGTTTCGAGGGCGACCTCCAGGGTCACGTCGTAGGCTGCGTCGCCGTCGGCCTGCAGGTAGTCAAGCGGCTCAGGGTCCTGCGTGGGCCCGGCCACTCGAAACGGCTCGAGGGCCGCCATGGGCACGACCCAGGGTGAGATGGTGGTGGCGAAGCTCTTGCCCAAAAAGGGCCCGAGGGGCTCGTACTCCCACCCCTGAATGTCGCGGGCGCTCCAGTCATTGACCAGCACCATACCGAAGATGTGGTCGTCCGCCTCGTCGATCGAGATGGGCGTGCCAAGCTCGTTGCCTTCCCCGACGAAGAAGCCCGTTTCGAGCTCGAAGTCGAGTAGCTGGGTGGGCCCGTAGACCGGAGGCTCGTCCGCATTGGGTCGGGTCTGGCCGCAGGGCCGTTGCACGTCGCGGCCGCTGAGAATGACCGAACTGGCCCGTCCGTGGTACCCCACCGGCAGATGGACCCAGTTGTCCTTCAGCGCATTCTCGGGCCCCCGAAACATCGTCCCTACATTGGTCGCGTGCTGCTTCGAGGAGTAGAAGTCCGTGTAGTCCCCGATGTCGACCGGCAGCCGGAGCGACACGTCGGCCCGGGGATGGAGTACTCGATTTCGGAGGGACGCGTTGTCGCGCAGTTCCGGCGTGTCGGCCCGGAGGAGTGCCTGTAGCCGGCTCCGGACGGCCGACCAGGCCGATGGCCCGAGGGCCATAAAGTCGTTCAGCGTCGATTGCGCGAAGGGGCGCGCATTCTGCAGCTCGGGGAGGTCGAAGATTCCTTCGTCGTTGAGCGTGGCGAGGTCAAGCACGCGGTCCCCAATGGCCACACCTACCCGCGGGACCGTGGTGTCGGGGGGCGTGAACACGCCGTACGGAAGGTTCTGAATCGGAAAGGGATGATCGGCCTCCACCTCAAGAAAGGATGTGAGGGACGGATCGGTGGTCGAGTCGGTCATGAGAGGGAAGAGAGTTGGGATTCACGAGGCAGAAGTGTCAGGGGGGGGGCCGCGGAGGGGCACGGGCTCAGCCCCAATTACCCAGGGGAGACGGGTTGGTCAGAGCAATTCAAGGTCGCGCAGGTGATCGATCGGCTCTTCGAAGCTGCAGCTGCCGAAGGAGAGTGCCAGGGTGTCCCGGGCGTACTGGATGTCGTCGAGAGAGACGGTCAGGTCGCGCCAGGCAAAGGCGTCCTTGAGGAACCGAAAGTTGTCTGCGGTTTCCTCGAAGAGGACGGCCTGCACGTCGGGTCGGTCGAGGTCGTGCTCGGCCGCCAGGACCGCCGCGGCGAAAATGTTGAGGAAGCCGTGCATCTCGGTATCCAGCCCATCGTCGTAGTGGCGCACCGGGTGGTGCAATCCAGCAGTGGCCTTGAACGGGACTCCGGCGTCGCGGCACGCCACGATGAGGGCCGCCACGTCCTCCGTGGCAGGCACGTCGGTCGGCTCCGCTCCGCCACAGCGCACCTTCAGTCCCACGACAGTCCGAGCGGGCACGGCCTGTTGGCTGTTGTGCTCGGCTGCCGCAGCACACAGGGGCGCGAGGCCCGTCACGGCGTCTCTCCGCATGGGCAGTTCAAAGAAGAGGTCGAGTTTGGCCGTACCGGCCGATACAAGCTTACGAGTGACGGCTTCCAAAAAGGAGGTGAGGGTCGCCTGGGCCCCTCCCACGAGCGCGTCGGGCAAAGGCACCTCCATGACGTCGACCTGCGCCCGCTCCTCGTGGGCCTCGTCGAAGGCCTCAATGGCCTCTAGGTCTCGCTCGAAGGCCTCCAGAAACGTGTCCGCCGTGCCGCCTCCCGTCCCGAGCACCGAGAGATCGTACGGAGCACCTTCTTTCAACAGGGGGCGATGCGTCCCCAGGTCGGACAGGCGGCGCACCGGGAGCACGAACCGCGACAGCATCCAGGCCTCCGGTTCTTGTCGATACTCCGCATAGTTCTGGAGGGCTCGACGGAGGGATAGATCCGCCGGCGGAAACAGGCCGGCGTAGTCGAGCACCTCATGGAGCAGCGTCTGGAGGCTCGGCGTAACGAGGGAGTCGGACGGATCGGGGGTTTCCATGAGAACCAAAGGGGCAGGAAAAGACGAGGAGTAGCATCAACGAGCCACCGCATACCCCGGGACCCTTGTCCGGCGTCCCCTACAATAACCGCCCGGTGAGGAACCGTCGTCGCGAACACATTCCTAAGAAAGGAAAGCCGACGAGCAGTTACAACGCACCCGCCCTCCTCGATGAATTGGAAGTTCACGGGTCCAGTACCGAAACGTATTGAATAGGCTCTGCATTCCTCCTATCATAGAAAAGCATATGGATTCCGTTGCTCAGCATTCCGTCAGTTCGGCACGGGTCTGCTGGAACGCCTCGTTCGGCAGTCGGAATTCGGATGCTGCATCCTCACCTGATTCCCACTGATCACGACTTGCCACCATGACGACCCGACAATCAGCGCTCTTTGCACTCGTTTTGGGGAGCCTCGGGCTCGTGGCCCTTTCGGGGTGCTCGGCCGGAAATCCAAACATGAGCGCCGCCGAGGACGCCATGCAGCAGGAAAACTATGAGCGGGCCCTCGCCAATGTCGACTCGGCGATCGCGCAGGACTCGGCCAACGCCGAGGCCTACACGATGAAGGCTCGCATTCTGCGCCAAATGGCCGACAGTACGACGCCCCCCGACGAGTACAAGCAACGCTTCAAGCAAGCTCGCCAGGCGGAGGAGAAGGCCATCAAGTTCGATCCGAGCCGGCGGAGCGACGTCGAAAGCCAGCGCGAGCTCGCGTTCATCCAGGAGTACCAGAAGGGAGCCGACGCCTTTAACCAGGCCCAACAGTCGAGTGAAAAATCCGACTACCTGCGGGCGGCTGCGTTCTTCGGCGCCGCGGGCGCGATCCAGCCGGACTCGACAGGCCCCATTCTGAACGAGGCCTACGCCCGTCTCCAAGCGGCCCGCCTCGAAGGTGGCGAGCAGGGCACCCAGGAGATGACCGAGGTGATTCCCATCCTGGAACGCTATCTTGACAAGGCCGAGGAGCCCTCGAAAAACGCGTACACCATTCTGGCCCAGTTGTACCGTCAGAATGATCAGCCGGAAGAGGCCCT
>CAYLMT010000154.1:0-4612 GCA_964384855.1 uncultured Salinivenus sp. | reverse complement strand
GCACACTGGTTATCAATGAACTCCTGTTCGATCCCCGGGCCGACGACTTTGACGACCGGCCGAATCAAGTGGAGTACGTCGAGCTCTACAATCTCGCCGATCACCCCCTGACGCTCACCGGGCTTACCCTGACCGACCGTCCCACTGAGCAGGGCACGGCGGACACGCTCCAGGCCGGGCGCCGTCAGGGCCTCGCGCCCAGCGGCTATGCCGTAGTGGCCGCAGCCCCAAATGGCGCCTCGCACCCACAGGCCTCCCAGTTGACCGCCGCATTTCCCGATGCACCCCTGGAGTCGGACTCCGTAGCCTACCTTCCCATCCCCGGCACCACCCTGGGCCTTCGCAACGATGGCGACCGAATCCGGGTGCACCGCCGCGACAACACGGTCGTGGCCGAGGTGGACTACTCTCCCGACTGGCACGCCGCCGGCCTCGCGGACCCCAAAGGCACTGCCCTCGAGCGAATCAGCCCGACCGCCCCGGCCTCCGCTGCCGACAACTGGACGAGCAGCACCGCCTCCACGGGCGGCACGCCCGGAGCCGCGAACGACATCTCGCTGACCCCACCGGACGACGCGCCCGAGGCGCCCGGCCTTCACGTTCGCCCCAGCCCGTTTTCCGTCGAGCGAGACGGCGTGACCCGCATTCAGTATACGCTGGCAAATGCCCCAAGTCTCGTGCGGGTGCGAATCTACGACGCGCGGGGCCGCCGCGTCCGCACCCTGGAGGAGGCTCGGCTCGCCGGTCGCAGTGGGGAACTGCTCTGGAACGGCCGCGACGACGCCGGCGATCGGGTGCGCATCGGACCCTACGTGGTGCTGTTCGAGGGCGTACAGGCCGACGATGGACATACCACGAATCTCAAGGAAACAGTCGTGGTGGCCCGTCCCCTCAACTGACTCGCCCCGGCTACGCCTTTTCCAAAATCAGCGGGCCGCCTACACCCGCTCAAAGAGCGCCCCTTCGATCGTGAGGCCCGGCCCAAACGCCATGGCCACCCCCCGATCCGGCGGCGCGCCGTCGCCCCGGGCTGCCCGCTCCAGGATGCGCTTCAGAACGAACAGAATGGTCGGCGAGCTCATGTTGCCGTAGCGCCGGAGCACCTCGAGGCTCGGCTGCACGTCCGTCGAGGCGAGGCCGAGCACGTCCTGGGCCCGCTCTACGACCGCCCGGCCGCCCGGATGGATGGCCCAGAAGTCCATGTCGGACGGTGCCTGCCCATTGGCATTGAGGAGTTCGTCGACGTAGCCCGGCAGGTGCTCGGCAATCACGTCCGGCACCCGCGAGGAGAGCCCCATCAGGAAGCCCGTGTTGCCGATCGCCCACGTCATGTCCTCCATCGAGTCGTCGTCGAGCCGGCTCTGGCCGTCGACGTAGGTCATGTGGCCCCGGGCCTCTCGGTCCGACCGTGCAGAGAGCACCGTGGCCGCCGCCCCGTCGGAGAAGAGGGAATTGACGACCACGCTTTCCAGGGTGTCGTCGATCTGGAAATGCAGGGTGCAGAGCTCCGTGCACACCACCAGCACCCGAGCGTCGGGCTGGCTCTGGCAGAAGCTGTGGGCCACCCGAAGGGCATTGAACGCCGCGTAGCAACCCATGAAGCCGATGAAGGTGCGCTCCGTCTCGGCGGGCAGGTCGAGGCGCTTCACGAGCTCGATGTCGAGCCCCGGGGCGAAGAAGCCCGTGCAGCTGACGGCGACGACGTGCGTGATCTCCTCCGCCTCCGTCTCGGCCCCCGCGAGGGCCCGGCCCGCGACGTCTTCCGTCAGGGGGAGGGCCGCCTCCCGGTACTTTTCGTTGCGTTCCTTTGTGGACGGTGCGGGGTCGAGCGACCAGTTTTCCGGGAAGAAGGTGAACGCCTCCGGATCCTCCTCGCCGTAGTCGTCCACGCACGAGTACCGGTAGTCAATGGCCGAGTGCTCGTAGAGGGCCGGCAGGCGCGCCCGCAGCGACTCGGGCAGGCGCTCGATCCGCTGCATGAACTCGGCCGCTTCCGACTGGGGCTTGCGGAGAGGGGGGTTGCCAGTAGCAATCGACTCGACGACGGTGTGCATGGAAGCACCTCATATTGAGGAGGAATGAACAGCCGAGCTAGATGGGTCAAACGCAGAGCTCGACCGGGAGTTGACCTTCTCCCGTCGCCGGATCGGTGAAACCCTCAGACCGACCCGCTCAAACGCAGGCCGCAGCTTCAAGCACCATTTTCATGAGGCCGATGCGGACACTTCGAGATTCTCCCGAACGTGCCGGATATTGGGGACGCCGCTCCGGACGGGGCGCCCGATGTCACTCGCTCGACGCAACCTTCTCTCGCCGCTATGGCCGACCGAACCACCCGTGAAACGCTGGGCCTCGTCGTCGACGTGGTGATGATGATCCTCATCGTCGCCAACCTCGCGCTGTTGATCGTCGACTGGGGCTTTGCCAGTCCCGTGGTCCAGACGCAGATGCAAAACTACGCCCCGGCGCTGTATACCTGGTACGACCAGACGATCCACCAGCACTTTTTGCTGTACGACCTCGCGTTCGTCACGGTGTTCGTGATCGAGATTCTCGTCCGCTGGGGCCTGGCCATCTACCGGCAGCGGTACCACCGCTGGTTCTTTTACCCGTTCGTGCACTGGTACGACGTGCTCGGTTGCATTCCAGTAGGATCGCTCCGCTCGTTGCGCCTGCTGCGGCTCGTGGCCATGATCCCGAAGCTACAACGGACCGGCCTCGTCGACCTCCGCGAAACGTACCTCTACAAGACGTTCGACAAGTACCGCGACATTGTGCTGGAGGAAATCAGCGACCGCGTAACCGTCCGCATCATCGAGGGACTGCAGAAAGAGATTCGGACGAGCCAGGAGGTCACCAAACGCATCGGGCGCGAGGTGATTGCGCCCCAGCGGGAGGCCCTGATCGAGGCCGTCACGCACCGACTGCAGGAAGCCACGGCGGTGGCCTACGAGAATCAGCAAGACGACTTTCACGAATACCTCGATTCGGTGATTGAGGATGCCGTGCATCGGAACCGCGAAATCGGCACCCTCGCCGCGCTGCCCGGGGTGGGACGCCCCATAGCGTCCCTCCTCGAAAATGCCATCAGCGACATCGTGTTCAACGTCGTCGACCGAATGGTGACCGACGTGTGCTCGTTCGACAATGATCAGGCGATCGCGCAGGTCACCTCGGTCTCGGCGGACGCCCTGATGAGCCCGAAATACGACCGTCGCCTGAACCAACTCGCCCAGTCCGTCGTGCTCCAGTCCCTGGACGTCATCAAAGAACACGTCCAGATCCGCCGCTGGAAAGAATCCGAGCCCCTCGCCACTCCCTCCGAATGACCCCTTCGCAGTGGCTGGCCTGTACGTCCACGTGCCATTCCGGGCTGCCCCTCGGCCCTTCGACGACGCGTACACCGTGATCGACCCTGCGCCCGACGCGTCCGCCCTCGCGACGGCAATGGCCCGTGAGCTCGATCGGTACGCCGATTCACTTCTCGCAGATACGGCCATCCGCAGCCTCTATGTGGGCGGGGGCCGCCCCTCCCTCTGTCAACCCGAGGCCCTGCGCCCCCTCATCGATGCCCTCGACCGCGTCGTGGAGCCCCCTTCCCTCGATGAGGTGACCGTTGAGCTGCACCCGTCCGACGCCTCCCCCGAACGCCTGTCGGCCCTCCGCCAATGCGGCGTCACTCGGCTGAGCATCGAAGGGCTCTCGTTCGTCGCGGAGGACCTCACGACGATTGGCACTCCCCACTCTGTGGACGACCTCGTCCGCAGCATCCATCAAAGCCGGCGCGCCGGGTTCGAACACCTTTCCGTGGACCTCCTGTTTGGCGGCACGGGGCAGTCTCGGGCAGCCTGGAAGGCGAACCTGCAGCGGGCCGTCTCGCTCGGCGTTCCGCACCTCACGCTCCACGAGGTAGAGACGGGAGACCCTGACGAGCGGGCGGACCGGCTGGCATTTGCCTACACATTTCTCCGGGTGAAAGGCTACGAGCCGTACGAGCTCACCCACTTTGCCCGGCCCGGCCACCGCTCGTCCCACCAGGAGCACGTGTACGCCCACGGATCCATCCTGGGCCTCGGCCCCGGTGCGGAGAGCTTTTGGTGGCCCGATCGCTCCGAGCTCACGACGGCGCGGCGCTGGTCGAACGTCGCCGACCTGACGACGTACGTAGAGCGGCTAAAAAACGACGCCTCCCCGACGGTCCACGATGAGACGCTCGACCCGCGGGCCCTCGCCCGCGAGTACATCCTCCTTCGGCTCCGTACACAGGAGGGCCTGAACCTGAACACCCTTGCCGACCGATATGACGTCTCCCTCGAGCATCAGAACGCCGGCACGTTGCAGCGCCTTCGCGACGAGGGACTGATTCACGACGACCCGGACCGCGTGCGACTCACCGACCGGGGTCGCCTCCTCGCCGACGCCATTACGACGCGCTTGATTCGCGAAACGTGATTCGTGAAACACGAGAACAAGCAGCGGACAAAATCACGCATCACGCTCCCTTGCCCGAAGCCCTCTTCCCTTCGACGTCCAGCAACCGTTCGCCGAAATGCCCGTAATTCGCCGCGCCGAGAGCGAGGCCGACCTGGACGCCGCCCGTCGCCTGTTTCGG
>CAYLMT010000153.1:1935-4621 GCA_964384855.1 uncultured Salinivenus sp. | reverse complement strand
CGCCTCGGACATGGGCTGAGTGCCTCGCATCCCGTCCACCAGGCGATGCAGCGCATGTCGGAACGCCTCGCGAAGAAATCCGAGGGTTCGATGCGGATCGAGATCTACCCGAACGAGCAGTTGGGGTCGGAGCGGCAGCTTCTTGAGCTGCTTCAGGTGGGAAGCCTCGCCATGTCGAAGGTCTCATCGGCCGTCCTGGAAGGGTTTTCAGCCCCGTACAAGGTGTTCGGGCTGCCCTACGTCTTCCGAAGCGACGCCCACCGGTACGCGGTAATGGAGGGCGAAATCGGACGGGAAATTTTGCAGTCCAGCGAGGACGTGTGGCTGCGGGGGCTCACCTTTTACGACGCCGGCAGCCGCAGCTTTTACACGACGGACACTCCGATCCGAACGCCCTCCGACCTGAAGGGGCTCAAAATCCGAACGATGAACAGCCCTGTGGCCCGGCGTATGGTGAACGCGATGGGCGGCGCGGCTACGCCCATTTCGTTTGGTGAGTTGTACACGGCCCTACAGCAAGGCGTGGTGGACGGAGCCGAAAACAACCCGCCGAGCTTCCACCTGACCAACCACTATGAGCTCTGCGACTACTACTCGCTGGATAAGCACTCGTCCCCACAGGACGTACTGTTGATCAGCACGCACGTCTGGGAGCGCCTCACACCCCAGCAGCAGACCTGGCTGCAGGAGGCGGCCGACGCGTCGGCTCAGTACCAGAAGAAGCTCTGGGACGAGGCGACGCAGAAGGCGCTGCGAACCGTGAAAGAGGCAGGGGTCGAGATCATCCGCCCCGACCCGAAGCCGTTCCAGGAGGCCATGCAACCGGTCTACGAGTACTACAAAGAAGAGGAGCCTCAGGTGTACGAACTATATCAGGACGTAAGAACCCTGGAGGAGTAGTATGGATCGCGCAAAGGACCTCGTGGATCGGGGATTGGGAACGGTGCTCGTGGGACTGATGGGGGCGGCGGTGATCAATGTCCTCTGGCAGGTTTTCAGCCGGTACGTGCTGGGGGCCCCAAGCTCGTTTACCCAGGAGATCGCCCGCTTCCTCCTCATCTGGGTGGGGGTACTCGGGGCTGGATACGGCGTGGGGCAGCACGACCACCTGGCCCTCGAAATACTGCCCCAACAGCTGGAGGGACGGGCCCAGGCGTGGCTTCGAATCGTCATACAGGGCTGCATCCTGACGTTTGCGGGCGCGGTGTTGGTCGTAGGGGGACTTCGACTGGTGTACGTTCAGCTCACGCTTGGGCAAACCTCCGCCTCGCTGGACATTCCCATTGGATACGTGTACCTGGTACTGCCGGTGAGCGGAGTCGTGATGGGTTTCTACACCCTCTACCACATCCGCTCCCCCCTCCGCCTCCTTCGGGGCGACGCTCCGGATCCCGAATCTACCACGCCCTCGACCGAGGCCTGATGCCATGAATCTCACCGCGATTCTCGTCCTCGGGCTCGTCTTCGCCGCCCTTCTTTTTCTCGGGGTGCCCGTCGCCTTCTGCATCGGCCTCTCCACGACGGCCACCATCCTGCTGAGCGTGCCGGCACTTCCGTCCGTCACCACCGTTTCTCAGCAGGTAGCAACGGGGCTCGATTCGTTTGCCCTCCTGGCCATTCCGTTTTTCATCCTGGCCGGCCAACTGATGAACCGGGGCGGCATCGCCCGGCGTCTCGTGCGCTTTGCCAAGTCCGTCATCGGCATGGTGCCCGGGGGCCTCGCTCACGTCAATGTGGTCGCGGCCATGCTGATGGGCGCCGTCTCCGGGTCGGCCGCGGCGGCGGCTTCGGCCGTAGGGGGGTTCATGGGACCGCAGATGGAGAAGGAGGGCTACGACAAGAACTTCAGCGCAGCGGTCAACATCACCTCTTCCACCACCGGCCTGCTCATTCCACCGAGCAATATCCTCATCGTCTATTCTCTTGCCGGAGGGGGCCTGTCGATCGGGGCGCTCTTCCTGGCCGGCTACGTCCCGGGGCTTCTCGTGGGCCTCAGCCTGATGGCTGTGGCCGCCGTGTGGGCGCACCAACACGACTATCCCGTTGGGGAGTCCTATAGTCTCTGGGCCGTGTTCGTCCGGTTCCTCCAAGCGCTGCCGAGCCTGCTGTTGCTCGTCGTGGTGATCGGAGGGATTGTCGCCGGCATCTTCACGGCCACCGAGGCGGCCGCCGTCGCCGTGCTCTACGCACTCGTCCTGGCCTTCGTGTACCGCGAGATTTCGGTGAACGACCTCCCCGACATTCTGCTGGAAACGGTCCGCACAACGGCCATCGTGATGCTGCTCATCGGCACCTCCATCGCGATGTCGTGGGTGCTGTCATACGAGCACATTCCGCAGCAAATCAGTGAGGGGCTGCTGGGGCTCACCGAGAGCACGGTCGTCATTTTGCTGCTGATCAACCTGATCCTGCTGGTGGTGGGAACCTTCATGGACATGACCCCGGCGGTGCTCATCTTCACCCCAATCTTTTTGCCGGTGGTGACCGAGCTAGGGCTCGATCCCATTCACTTCGGCATTATGATGGTCCTGAACCTGTGCGTGGGCCTCTGCACCCCTCCGGTCGGGAGCATTCTGTTCATTGGAGCGGCCGTGGCCGACACGACCATCGTCAAGCTGATCAGGCCCCTTCTCCCCCTCTTCCTGGCCATGGTGGTGGCCCTGCTCCTCGTCACCTACGTGCCCGA
>CAYLMT010000153.1:0-1835 GCA_964384855.1 uncultured Salinivenus sp. | reverse complement strand
GGCACGGTGCTCCCCACGCAAATCTTCGGCGAGATTATGGCCGAGCAAGAGAGCGGCAGCATCGTCAACATCTCGTCGATGGCCGCCCACCGCGCCATCACGGAAGTGCCCGGCTACTCTCCTGCCAAGGCCGGGGTCGAGAACTTTACGAAGTGGATGGCCGTGGAAGCCGCCCGCGAATTTGGGGAGGAGGTCCGCGTGAACGCCATCGCGCCCGGTTTCTTCATCGCAAAACAGAACCGGGACGTGATGCTCAATCCGGACGGCAGCTACACCGACCGGACGAAGACGGTCCTGCGAAATACGCCAATGGGCCGCCTCGGCGATCCCAACGAGCTGAGCGGTGCGGTCCACTGGCTGTGCAGCGACGCGGCCTCGTTCGTAACGGGGGTCGTCATCCCCGTGGACGGCGGGTTCAACGCCTTCAGCGGCGTGTAGCCGCCCAAGGCCACGCACTTTGCATCCTTCACGTCCGTCATTGTCGTCCCCATGAGCGTCGTCACCTTTGGCGAAATTCTACTGCGCCTGTCGCCCCCCGACCACCGCCGCCTGCCGCAGGCTCAGCAGCTAAACGCCACGTACGGCGGGGCTGAGGCCAACGTGGCGGCCAGCCTCGCTCACTTTGGCCTCGACACGCAGTTCGTCACGAAACTGCCCGAGAATCCGGTCGGCGACGCCTGCCTCGGCCATCTCCGACGCTACGGAGTTGGGACGACCCACGTGGTGCGTGGGGGCAATCGGCTCGGCATCTACTTCCTGGAGCCGGGGGCCAGCCAGCGGCCCTCCACCGTGACGTACGACCGCGCGCACAGTGCCATCACGACGCTCACGCCGGACGAGATCGACTGGGCCGATGTCTTCGACCACGCGACGTGGTTTCACTGGAGTGGAATCACCCCGGCGCTCGGGGACCGGCCCCGATCGGTTCTCCGGGCTGGGCTCGAGGCGGCCCAGGACCACGGCCTCACGATCTCCTGCGACCTCAACTATCGCTCGAAATTGTGGGAGCCGGCGGAGGCACGTACCACAATGCGTCCGCTCATGGACTTCGTCGATGTCTGCCTCGCGGACGAGGGGGCGGCCGATGCTTGCCTGGACGTGCCCCTGGCTCCCTTCGACGCTGACGAGGGGACCCGCGAGGCGGCAAATGCGCTGCTCGCCGAACACCTGCGAACCGAGTTCGACTTCGACACCGTCAGCCTCACGCTCCGGGAGAGCTTTTCGGCGAGCGAACACGGCTGGAGTGCGATGCTGTTGGGCGGTGGTCTCGAAGGCGCCGAACCGCTGGCGGAGCCACGTCGGTCTGACCGGTACATGATTCAGCTCGTCGACCGTGTCGGGGGTGGCGACAGTTTTGCCGCGGGCCTCATCTACGGGCTCCTGACGAAGGACCGTGCCTCGGACGCGCTGGAGTTCGCCACGGCGGCCTCGTGCCTAAAGCAGACCATCCCTGGCGACTTCAACCTGTCGACGGTCGCGGAGGTGGAGGCCCTGGTAGAACAGGGGGGACGGGGCGGACAGGTCCAGCGGTAGACGTCATTTCTCCACACGGGCCGCAGGTCCGCACTGTGTGATTCTCATTCCCCACTGTTATCTAAGACCTCCACGAGCTCCTCGTAGGCGGGCTTCGGATCGTACTGCTCGTCGAACACGAGTGCGGCTCCATACCCGTCATACGTGCTGGGCACCCACGACTCGGCATCCGTAAAGCCCCACATCCTGAACTCGGAGCAGTTGTCGACGAAGAGACAGGTATTGAGGAAACGCCCGTAGTAATCAGCCTGGGTGGAGAGCTGCTCCTCCGACGGCTCTCCGTCGCTCCCGAGAGGGATTCG
>CAYLMT010000152.1:0-4673 GCA_964384855.1 uncultured Salinivenus sp. | reverse complement strand
GGGCGTCCCGTCGCCGGGCCGCCTCCTGCGCCGCCTCTCGCTCGCGCCGGAGTTGCCGCAGCGACCGCTCTTTCCGCTCCAGCTCCCGGTGCACAGACCGGGCCTCCTCCACGCGCTGCCGGGCCTCCTCCACCTCTCGCGTCTCGCGAAGCTGCCCCTTCGCGTACTCGCCAAAGCCGAGCGCGTCGGCAGCCCCCGGCACGTCGTACCCGCCCTGCGCCTCCTGCAGGATGGCCTCGGCCAAGGCCCGCTCCGAATCCTCGGTCGCGGCGAGCAGGTCGCGCAGGGACATGTGGTAGCGATCCCGGTGACCGGGGGGCGGCATCGAGGGGCGGCTCGCCGACGCCCCTTCTTTCTGATACTGCACCCGACTTCCCTCCACGTCGACCCGCCACGGGACCCCGTTTAGCCGGAAGGCCCCCTCAATGAGGGGGCGCCCCCAATCGTGAGCCTCTGGCCACAGGATCACCGTGGCGGCCCGGACGAGCGTCGTCTTGCCGGAGCCATTCGGCCCCGCGATCACGTTGACGCCTGCGTCGAACGCGTCCACGTCGAGCCCAAACGACCGGCCATACATCCGCTGCACGGCCAGGCGGCGGATGTGGAGCGCAGCGTCGGGCTCCGTGGTCGGCGTGTCGGAGGAGGAATCCGTCATTCTTGAGACACGGAATCGGTCTGGGAACGCAGTTCGTCGAGGAGCAGGAGGCCCTGACGATGAACCATGTCGGCAAGCGTCTCGCGGTCCGGCGACAATTCATCAGCGTCACGAAGTGGGCCGTACGCGGGCGAGTCCTGGACCGCCTGGAGCGCCTCCTCAATCGCGGCCCACGCGTCCCTGGCAAGATCTTCCCCCTCTCCCTCTCGCACCGCCAGGAGAAGCTCGGCGAGCACGGCCGGGGGATCCGTGCCCTCCGCGATCCGCTCCAGGTCGAGGGCCGGCCGCGTCTGGGCGGTGGCCGACTCGACGACGGCGGTCGACTCTTCGACCGGCACCTCAAGCTCGCCAGGCCACGTCTCGACCAGGTCACAGATCTCCCGGTGAAGGGGCGTGCGGCCTGTGAGCACAAGGCGATAGACGAGGCGGTGGGGCATCGAGCCCTCTTCTTGAACCTCCCGGAGCCGCTCCCGCATCGCGTCCGTCACCGCCCCCTCGATGTCCCCCTCTTCGTCGACCGCACTCACGTCCACGTCGAGGTGTTCGTAGCGGAGAGAGGCGCGGGGCAGATGGGTTGCCGTACTGGTCTCATCCGACATCACCTCAACGTGCCAGGGGCCGTGGGGCCCTGTCTCCGACGGATCGAGTGGCTGGAGCGAACCGGGGTACAGGACGAGAGGCGACCGGTCATCCCAGAGCGACGGCGCGTGGATGTGGCCCAGGAGCCACGCCGACACGGGCTGCCGCTGCAAGGCGTCCAGCGATACCGGGGCGTAGACGCTCCCCGGCGCGTCTACGTCGGCGTGCAACACCCCCACCGTCGGGCAATCGTCATGCAGACGCTCCACCGGGAACGATTCCAGCGGAGACTGCTGCGCGTGTGCCTCTCGAAATGACCAACCGACAAACTCCACCGGCGAATGCCCCTCCGACGAAACCGTCACCGTGCCCCATTTTCCGCCGCGCCCCAAAAGGTGGAACCGCTCCGCCTCGACCATGTCGGCCAGACGGGGCAGCGCGTCGAAGTCGTGATTCCCGGCCACCGCCACGACCGGAATCCCGGCCTCCTCGAGCCGGCGAAGGCCCCGTTGAAGGGGGCCCAGCGCCTCGTATCGTTTGTTTTGTGCATCGACGACGTCCCCGGTCAGCACGACCACGTCCACGTCCTGTTGGACGGCGTACGAAACCGTATCCTCCCATACATGATCGACCGCCCACGCCCGGTCGCGCGACAGCACCCGGGACGGGTAGCGACCAAGGTGAAGGTCGCCGGTGCAAAGAATTTGACAGGGGATGTCCGTCACAATGAGGCGGAGGCTCGTACGATCGAGGTGCGGGTCTTCCGACAGGACCGCTCGAGGATAGGAATGGGGACTCACACGATAAGAAAACTTCTCTCCTTCCCCAACTCGTGCAGTGTCGCGGGACACGCCGGAAGGATCTATAGCAACGGCGCTTGGTGCGGACACGCCGCCCCGTTCTATCAAATCCGAAGGCATAGGAATTCAGTCGGCCTTCCGCGCGGAAGGGTTCAAACCTCCAATGACGGGACGTATACGTTGGCGAGATGCAATGTGCTCGGTATTGAGAGGAATTGAGCCTTTCACTTCGTGCCAGCACGTAAATGGATCGTGGCTCTAGGTGGAAGGCCCTCCATTCCCAGTGATTTGCGAAATTCTTGGTCGTTCCAAGTCTCAGGACCACGAAATCTATCGGCACCTTCGTCTGGAGCCCGTGAGCAGGCGACGAAGGCGACGCCTCGAACCTTACTAAAGCTTCCCTCAACAGTAATGACGATTTCGCGCACCGCATTCCCGACGACATGCCCCTTATCCCGAGCAATCTCCACCTTTCGGAGTTTCGTGATAATGTGATTCCGAGTGTGACGAGTCTTCTTCAGAGTCGTGTCAGGATGGCTTGGAGCACCTGACTAATATACGCACTCGATCAGTTTTTGGGTAGCATCCGAGAATTGCCAGGACTCCACACGAAGAGTTACTTTAGGAATAGTGGACCGGCCGTTGGTACCCGAACATGAATGTATACCTTGACTGGAGGGCTGACCAATCACTCCAAAACCTTTCCAACTCGATGGCTTCGGGTCTCGGAGCAAAGACTACTCGATCGGCAGCTGTGCCAGCCTCGATTTGAAATCTGGCAGAACGCCCATTACACACCAATCGAGACTTGAGGGCACATGAAAAAACCTCAACCACCGAACTCTTAAATAAGGTTACCGGTAACGCTTCAGAAAGTAATGCTCATTAGCTGGCTCTCTCCCAGCAACCTACCAGGAAACGCGACGATCGAGGCGTCCAACTGTGGTCGGAGCGAAAAATGCTGTCCTCTCTTCCCGGTTTTTTGTCAAACCGGGGCCATACCCCAAGCCTCTGAATCTTCAATTTTCTACATAGTTCTCACAACAAATGTCCAAGAACAATCGCGTCACCCTAAGCGATATTGCTGACGAGATCGGGATTACGAAAGTAAGTGTGTCAAAGGCACTTCGAGATCACCCCGATATATCTACAGAAACAAAGCGACTTGTAAGAGAAAAAGCGGACGAGTTAGGATATAGACAGAACCGACTTGCTCAGTCCCTTACGCTTGACAAAACACACACAATAGGCGTCATAATTCCAAAAATTTCCCACACGTTCTTTGCAGATGCGCTTGGAGGAATAAACAAAGTGGCCTCCCAGAACGATTACGAAATAATTCTGTGCGTTTCGGAAGAGAAAGAAGAGAGGGAAAAGGCTCACGTCGACACACTCCTCTCAATGCAGGTGGATGGGCTTCTCGTTTCGATTTCCGAGGAAACGACGAGTATCGATCATTTCCGGGAAATCAAAAAGCAAAACGTGCCTCTCGTCTTCTTTGACCGGAGCGCGGATGGAATTGACGCCACAAGTGTGACAGTGGATGACGAGGGTGGGGCATATAAAGCCACAGAGCACGCCCTCAAGAACGGGTTGAAAGAAATCGTTCACATGGGGGGGTATTCTCACATCTCAATTGGTCGCGCTCGGCGAAAAGGGTATGAAAGGGCTCTTCGAAATCACGGAATCGAACCCAGGGATGACTGGATCATCGAAGGGGGATTCGGAGAAGCCGATGGCTATCGAGGAGCCATTAAAATGATCGAACGAGGAATCAATCCCGACGCGATTTTTGCCGTTACATTTCCGGTGGCACTCGGAATTGATGACGCCATCACGGAGCGAAAGCCGTCCATCAGAGACAGCATTCAAATCTACTCCTTCGGTCAGGATGGATTAAATCGGTTCTTTGAGCATCCGCATACTTCCGTACGCCAGCCCGCAGGCGAACTCGGACGCAAAGCGATGACGCTGCTGTTAGAACAGATCAACGACGACGCTGGGATCAAGGACATTGAGCTCTCTACGGAGGTCATCGATAGCTGGGAGTCCCCTCCGCCGTATTCCCTAGAGGAAAACAATTTCGACACTACGGCTCAAACGTCTACGTTGTAGGTCTCCTTTGCGAGATCGTATGCAAGGGCGTGGGCCATTTCGTGGGCCTCTTCCAGGTCGATGATGTGGCGTGCCACGAGTCCAGCCAGGAAGTTCGCGTCGACCCGCCGGGACAAGTCGTGGCGCGCGGGGATCGAGCAGAAGGCCCGCGTGTCGTCGTTGAAGCCCGCCGTGTTGTAGATGCCCGCCGTCTCGGTCGTCCGGCGCCGGTAGCGCTGCATCCCCTCGATGCTGTCGTGAAACCACCAGGCTGGACCGAGTTTGAGGCACGGGTAGTGCCCGGCCAGCGGGGCCAGCTCGCGGGCGTAGGTCGTTTCGTCGAGTGTAAAGAGGACGAGCGTAAAGTCCGGGTCGTTGCCGTACGCGTTGAGCAGCGCCTCCAGATTTTCGGTAAACTCGGTCCGGACCGGAATGTCCCCGCCCTTGTCTTCGCCAAATCGCTCGTAAATGAACTGGTTGTGGTTCCGGTACGCGCCGGGATGGAGCTGCATCACGAGCCCGTCCTCGGTGCTCATGCGGGCCAT
>CAYLMT010000151.1:2998-4694 GCA_964384855.1 uncultured Salinivenus sp. | reverse complement strand
GACGAACCCGGACGCCCCGTACCCGACCGACCGCATGCTCGTGATCGAGTCGGCTCCGCGGGACTTTTCCGAAACTGGGTACCAGAAAATCCAGACAGCCCGGGATCGGATTGCGGCCCAGCCCGGCGTCGAGGCCGCGAGCGTCTCGTGGGAGGTGCCCCAGGTGGGGACGGGCGTCGGCGGAGCAAACCTGCGTCGACCGGAGTGGCTCTCTGCCCGCTCGGTCAATGCCGGCCAGTACCGCGTGGACGCCCACTTCCATGAGGCCTATAATCTGACCGTCACGAAGGGTCGCTTCTTTCGCGAACCAGTGACTGACGACTCGACGAGCGTCGTGCTCAACGAGGCGGCCGTCGAGCGACTGGAACTGGAGCGTCCAATCGGGGCTGAAATCGAATGGAAGGACATCGGCCCCGTCACCGTGATCGGCGTCGTCGAGAATTTCAACGTGCAGAACGCCCGTTCCGGCCTCGGACCTGTCTTCCTGGCACCGCTAGAGCCGGGCGAGTGGTACCGGTCGATGTCCGTTCGGCTGGCGGCCGGGGCGAGCGGAGGCGTCTCGTCGGTGCACTCCGTCTGGGAAAAGGTCCTACCTGACGCACCGTTCGACTACAGCTTTCTCGATGAAAAAATCGCGACGGCCTACGAGGCCCAGCATCAGACGCGTCGCCTCGTGGGGGCGGGAGCGGGCCTTGCCCTCTTCGTGGCTCTCCTCGGCCTCCTCGGCCTCACGGGCTTCACCGTCCGGCGGCGCACGAAAGAGATCGGCCTCCGGAAGGCGCTTGGCGCCACGATGACGAACGTTGTCGTTCTCCTCTCCACAGACATCGCCAAACTCGTTGGGATCGCGTTCTTCGTCGGAGGACCGACCGCCTACGTCTTGGCACAGTGGTGGCTCCAGGACTTTGCCCGCCGCATCGTGCTGACCCCCTGGCCGTTCCTGAGTGTGGGTCTCGTGGCGTTGGGATGCGCCCTCGCAGCAGTAAGCGGCCCCGCGATCCGGGCTGCGCACATCAACCCGGCGACCACCCTCCGTGATGAATGAGTGCACACGGACGTTCGGACTCCAGGAGCACCCTCCCTAACCTCCTCCCGCTCATACATCTGGTACAGACGAATCCATGCTTCGCAATTACGTGGTCACTGCGATCCGGTCGCTCCGCCGCCACCTCGGATACAGCGCGATCAACGTAATTGGTCTCAGTGTAGGGATCGCGGCCTGTCTGCTCATCACACTCTACGTCCGCCACGAGTGGAGCTATGACCAATTCCACGACGACGCGGACCAGATTTACCGCATCGTGGGGAAGTATGGCGACACCAAGATGGCGACGACGCAGTGGCCCGTCATCCGTGAAATTCGCCGCCGCAACCCATCACTCACGATTGCTCCATTTTTTTCCACCGACGGGGTGGTCGGCCACGAAACGCGCCACTTTAACGAAGATCAAGTTTTCGTAGCCAAGCCGACCTTCTTCGAGGTCTTTACGTTTCCTACACAACAGGGCACGACACAGTCGGCATTCGAGCGCCCCTATACCGCCGTTCTCACCCCGCGGATGGCCGAGAAGTACTTTGGAGACGCCAATCCCATCGGGAAAACCCTCGAGGTGACGGGACTGCGGGGCGACGAGACGGTGTCGGTGACCGTGACCGGCCTTCTGGAGCCCATTCCCCGGGCGTCCCACTTCCATCC
>CAYLMT010000151.1:0-2898 GCA_964384855.1 uncultured Salinivenus sp. | reverse complement strand
GTCGCGGCCCTCGGTCTCGCCTTTGCGCTCGCGAGGGCCGCCCTCCCGCTTTTCCGATCCCTCACCGGCATCGAGTTCCGAGCCGCGGTCCTCACCGACCCTGTCTCCTTGGCAATTCTGGGCGGCCTCACGCTCGTGACGGCACTCGGAGCGGCGGGCTACCCGGCCCTCGTGCTCAGTCGCTTCGCCCCGGCCCGAGTGCTCGGGGGCCAATCCCGAGGTGGAACGTCGGGCGGTGGTCGACGCGGATCTCGGCTTCGGCAGGGCCTCGTGATCTTTCAATTTGCCGTCGCAGTCGCCCTCGGGACTGGCACCATCGTCGCCTACTGGCAGCTCGACTACCTCCAGACCGCGGACCTCGGCTTCGATAAAGAACAGGTGGTGACCATCCCGATGCCACCGTCCGCCCCGACCACCACCGACCCATTCTCGCAGGAGGCGGAGCAGCACCCTGCGATCCAAGAGGTGTCCCGGGCCTCGGCGTCACTTCCGGCCCGCCTGTTGCGGCACGCACGGTTCGCGTTCGCCGGTCAAGGTGTCGCGGTCGAAGAGCGTCCTGAAGTGCGCTTCGTAACGGTGAGCCACGACTTTTTCGACGCGCTCGGGGTGAAAACGGTCGCTGGACGGACGTTTCAGCGTACTCGGGACCGGGACTCCTCCGCAGTGGTGCTGAACCGGGCGGCGTACCAAGCGCTTGCCCGGGACCTTCCCCCCGACCAGCGGTCCCCTTCGGAGGCCGTGGGACGGACGCTTGAGAGCAGCGTGCCGTGGCTCGTGGAGGCCCCGGAGGTGATCGGCGTCGTGGAGAATGCCCACCTCGGAACCATGCACGAATCGATCAAACCGACGATCTTCGTACGGTCCTCCCTACTCCAGGACACATATTACCTGCGGGTCGATGCCACTCACGCCGACCAGGCCCTCTCTCAGGCCCGGTCCGTCTGGGACGAGCTCTATCCGGATGCCCCATTTGCGTATACGTTTGCCGACGCAGCATTCGCGTCGGCCTACCGCTCGGAGCAGCGGACGGGAACGCTCTTCGGGGTGTTCGCCGCCCTCGCTCTCGGGATTGCAGGTCTCGGCCTCTTTGGCCTTGCGGCATTTGCCACCCGAAAACGACGACGGGAAATCGGCATCCGAAAGGCTTTCGGGGCCACTGTGGGACAAGTCGTGGGACGACTCTCCAAGGACCTAATCCAACTGGTCGGGATCGCCATCCTGATTGCCGTTCCGGTGACGTACGTGGCGGTAAGCCGTTGGTTGGACACGTTCGCGTACCACATCGACCTGGGACCCGGCGCGTTTGTCCTGGCCAGCGGAGGGGCCCTGCTGATTGCGGCCTGCGCCGTGGGCACGCAGGCCGTCCGCGCCGCCCAGCTCGACCCAGCCACCGTGCTCCGCAACGAGTAGCTCACGCCGCAGCCCCACGTCATTTCAGCCTTGAGGGGTCTCCACATGCGGCTCCAGAAGCTCTGGATATTCCGCTCCAATATCCGCTTTTAGGGACGGATCGAGCCGGGCCTTGAAGAGCGTTTCCACGTCCGCGAAGGTCTCGGCCGTCACATTCCGGACGCCTCGCAGGTCCGCCCCCCGGAGGTTGGCCCCAGTCAGGATCGTCTCCCGCTCGTCCCCCGATGCCACGACGCCCGCGAAGACGCCGAAATGAGCACCGGAGAGATCGGTCTTTTGGAGGTTGGCCCCAGAGAAGTCTGCACTCCCCAAGTAGGCGTCCGACAGATCCGCGTTCCGAAGGTCGGCGTCGGACAAATCGGCCTCGTGGACGGAAGTCTCGGAGAGATCGGCGTCTTCTAACTCCGCTCCGTTCAAGTACGCCCGCTTGAGCGTCTCCGGCGACACGCCCTCCCGGTTCAGCCGCCGGACGTTGCCGACAATCCGGTACGTCGCCATCTCATGTTCCCAGCCGAGGAGGTCGTTGATGGCATTGGTGTATTTCTCGATCCGACGTTTCCGCTCGGCCTTCTGGTCGAACCAAAGCAGGAGACAGCCGAAGAGCAGGAGGTCCAGGAGAACCCCGTGAGCCTCGGCAAGAACATTTAGAAGAAATTCGGGCTCATTCAGCCAGTAGTCGAGCGACAGAGAGATCACCCCTCCTGCCCCCACCAAAAACACGAGGAACGACAAGAGCACGGGTCGTTCCGCCCGAAGCGGGGCAATTGTTCGCTCGACAACGCTGCGTGAGAACCACTCGCTCCAGGAGGTCGACGAGGCCATGGGGAGACAGATCAGATCGGTGAACCGGGACCAACGTGGCAGAAAGCCCTTTGTCGTGGGGCCAAAGGGCGAATTCCAAAGGGGCGGGTGTGTTCACGCGGTTTGGTCCGGACAACGATGCACACGCAACGTTTCCGAACCAATAATGTCTATATGGTCCCACGCTACGGTCATAACGTCCCCAACCTGTCATTTCCGAGCGCCAGATCTGGTTTATCGCCGTCGGACTGATCGCCCTGGACCTTGCACTGTTCATGGTGCCGGTGGTCCCCTTCCTCGCAGCGTACGTCCTGATTGCCCGTCCCCCGTGGTTCAAGGACTTCATTGAAGACGTGTACGATCGGTCCGGAACCCGGTAAACCTACGGAACAGTCGTCGACGGTCATCCCGTTGAGAACTTGCTCGTAATGCAATAACGGAACTCTTTCGAACCCTCCCTCCCCCTCACCTGATGCCTACCCTAGCAAACCACCGCGTCGCTGTTCTCGTCGACCGATCCTTCGAGGACCTCGAATTCTGGGTGCCGACCATGCGGCTTCGCGAAGAGGGTGCCGAGGTCGTGGTGGCCGGGCGCGAGGCCGACACCACCTTTACTGGAAAGCACGACCTTACGGCGACCACGGACGCAGCCGCTCGCACGCTCGATGCTGACCGCCTGGACGGCGT
>CAYLMT010000150.1:0-4717 GCA_964384855.1 uncultured Salinivenus sp. | reverse complement strand
CCGGCTCACGCACCGGCTCGCAGGGGCCCGCCAGGCCGTCCGGTCGGCGCCGGTGCTGCCCAGTGGAGATGCTCCCCGCCTGACGGATGGGCGCGTTCTTGGCTATCCGTACAATGGGACGACCGCTCCGCCCTTCACCACCTTCTTCGGCCTCTACGAGCAGAATCACGCGTTTGGAGCGGCCGAGCCGTGGACCCTCCCCGAAGGGTGGCAGCGTCCGAGGAATGAGGTGGATCGGTCGGTGCCCCTCAACTTTGTGGCGTCGGTCGACGGAGCCGTCAGTACCAGCGGGGCACCGCTCTTCAACCCCTCCTTGGGACTGGTGGGCTTGGCCGTGGGCCCCAACATCCAGGGCGTGGCTGGCACGTACCTCTTCCTGCCGGAGCGGATGCGAACCGTGGCGGTAGACATCCGCGGCCTTCGAGAGGCCTTGACGGCCGTGTACGGAGCGGACGCACTGGTTGACGAACTCTTCGGGAGTGCAAGCCCGTCTGGGGAGCGTCCCTGAGGGATGGGCTGTACCTGCACTCGGACGCACTTTCTTTTCTTGCATTGAGACTCAGTTGCATGCGCGTTTCCGTCTGGTGGCTGATTGCAATTGTAGGGCTCGGGGGCGCTCTTCTCACGGGTTGTGGGGGAAGTGGTGAGACTGTATCGGTGCCCGTCGTCGAACGTCCCGCCGAGAGCGAGACCGCGGACGATACGCTGGAGGCCCCGCCTGCGGAGCCGGTCTCGATTCCCTCGGCCTACGACACGGTTCAGGCCCAGCGGTTCGACCGTGGGCGAATGTGGACCTTTGAGGACCTTCCGACCGCGTATTTCCGAGAGGCGTACGGATTTGCCCCGGACGAAGAGTGGCACACGAGGGCGAAGCGGAGCGCACTGCGGTTTGGGGAGGGATGCTCGGCGTCCTTCGTCTCCTCCAGAGGCCTCGTGATGACCAATCACCACTGTGCCCGGGAGCACGTCACGGATGTCAGTCGGAAGGGAGAGGCTCTTTTGGAAAACGGATTTTACGCTGCGACCCGTAGCGAGGAGCGCCGGGCTCCCAATCTTCACGTCGATCAGCTCGTCGAAACCGAGGACGTGACACAGGCCGTCTTCGAGGGACTCCGCGAGGGGCGGGAGGCTGGCTCCCAAGCCCGAGAGCAGCGTGTCGAGTCGCTCCAGGAAAAGATGACGGCCGAGGCCAGCGAGCAAGACAGTTCGCTTCACGTGGAGATTGAGGCGTTGTACCGAGGGGCCCGGTACACGGCCTACACGTATCGCCGGTACGAGGACGTGCGGCTCGTGATGGTCCCGGAGTTGCAGCTCGGGTACTTCGGGGGGGCGCCGGACAATTTCACGTATCCGCGGTACGCATTGGACGTGGCCTTCTTTCGGGTCTACACGCCGGAGGGGGCGCCTCTTCGTCCCGACCACCACTTTAACTGGGCCGTGGAGGGCACCCGGCCCAACGAACCCGTTTTTGCCGTGGGGCATCCCGGCTCTACGAGCCGCCTCGAAATGGTCTCGCAGCTCGAATACCAGCGGGACTACGAGCTTCCCAACCGGCTGGAGGCCCTTCGATCGCGGGGGCACCTGCTCGAAACCTACATTCGCAGTCATCCCGACTCGGCCGACCACTACGACCTTCGGAATACCTATTTCTCGATCGAGAACACGATCAAGGGGCAGACGGGCCAGCTTCGAGGGCTTCAGGATCCGTATCTCCTGGCGCGGCGGGGGGCGGCCATACAGTCGCTCCAGGACTCCATTCTGGCCGTCGACTCGCTCCGGCAGCGGTATGGACAGATCGTAAACCGGATCGAGCGGCTCCAGCAGTCCAAGGTCGTGATGGCGGACAAGGCCGGGGCCTTCGCGACCTTCGCGAATCTAGAGCTGGGATCCCGCATCCTCGTCCGGGCGCTTCACGGTTACTACTACGACTTCCTCCGCACGCGCGGTGCGCCCCCCGATCGGCTGGAGAGCATTCGGGAGGACGCCGAGCAGGTGACCGACTGGCCGCCCGGCCTCGAAAAGGAGTTCTTGCTGGCACAGTTTGAGGAGATCCGAGCGGCCTACGGCGCCGACCATCCGACCGTCCAGCGATTATTTAAAGAGCGCACGCCGGAGGAGTTGGCCTCGCGCCTGGTGGCGGAGAGTGCGCTCATGGACTCGACCAAGTTTCTCAATCTCCTGGACGAGGGCTACCGCAAGAGCGATGATCCGTCGGTGCCGGTCATCGAGGCGCTGGCGCCCATGTTTCTGAACACGAACCGCCAGATTCAGGATGTGCGGGCGACGGAGCGGACCCTCAATGCGCGTCTCTCCCGGGCTCGGTTTGCCATTTACGGGACCGCATTTCCGCCGGACGCGACCCGTTCGCTGCGCGTCTCGGACGGCCGGGTGCGGTCGTACCGCTACAACGGGACGACGGCCCCGCCCTTTACGACCTTCCACGGGTTGTACGACCGGTACTTTTCGCACGATGAAGAGGCCTGGGCACTCCCCTCACAGTGGGTGACCGCCGTCGACTCGATCGATCTCGGGACGCCCCTCAACCTCGTCTCCACCGTCGACATCTCGGGGGGCAGCTCCGGTTCGCCCCTGCTGAACGAGGACCTTGAGGTCGTGGGCGTCGTCTTCGACAGCAACATGGAGGCCCTCCCCAACGAGTACCTCTATCGCCGACACGGCGCCCGGGCAGTGGCGGTCGATGTGCGAGGCATTCTGGAGGCTTTGCGCACGGTCTACGGGGCCGATCGTCTCGTGGAGGAGATTACGACGGGCAGCGGAGAACCTGAGAACTGAGGCATTACTGCCCGTCGAGCTCGGCCCGGAACGCCTCGACGATGCCGGGGGTCACGTCGGTCAGCGTCTGTGCGTCGGCCAAGTAGGGAGCGGCCCAGCCGTAGGCCAGGAGGGGCACCGGATTGCGGGTGTGCTGGGTGTGGCTGGTGTCTTCCAGGTTGCCGTGGTCGCTCGTGATGAGAAGCGTGTCCTGAGTGGGGTCGAGCAGGTCGAGCAGCCGCCCCAGAAACTGATCGAGTCGCCCTAGCAGCACGCGCGAGGCGAGGTCGATGCGCCGGTGGCCCACCTTGTCCGTGTGAAAAAACTCGAACAGTGTGAGCGCGTGGTCACGGTGAGTGGCAAACAGCGCTTGGGCAGCCTCGGCGGGTGTACGGGGGGACACGTCGAGACGGAGCGCCTCCCGCCAGGCGTTTGCCGTCAGGTCCGCGGCCACAGCTCGGCGGGCCTGCAGGGCGTCGAGGTCGCGGAGGGGCACGTCCGCCCCCGCGCAGCAGCGGGTCGTGACGGTCCAGCGCCGTGACGGGGCCTCGAAGAACTGGGGCGGAAACGCGTTGGCAAATGCCACGGCCTCGTCGGGCACGGACGGAAGGGCCTGTACGCGGTGGAACAGGTTGGCGTGGTCCAGCACCTCGTGGGTGGCAGAGTGGGGAAAGGGGCCAAAGTGGCGCCCTACCCGCTCGGCACAGTTGATGCCGGTGAAGAGGGTGGCCTGGCCGGTGCCGCTCTGAGGGAGGCCCTCCACACCGAGGGTGGCGTCGAGGGGACGGACGAGGTGGTGGGGACTGGTTTGTTCAGGCAGTGTTCGAGTCCAGGGTGCCCCACCGCCCAGCCGCCGAAACGCCGGGCCGGCGTCCGTCGAGAGGGGATTTTCTGGACTCGCTGGTCCCAGTCCCACACCGTCCAAAAAGACGAACAAAATCCGCTTCACGACGCTAATGCTCGTACCTGAAGGGGGCCGTCGTATCCTTTAGCCGAGACCAGGACGAAGTGAAATGGGTTCCATCGTAGCAGCGACCGGGCGTTCGTTATTGAGCCGGTTGATGGTCTCGAAGCTGGCAAAGAGGTCGAGGTAGTCCTCCAGCATGTAGGGAAGCAGAAAGTGCTGGCGAACGGCATACTCTAAAACTTTCCGTCCTGACCGCCAGCTCAGGTGCTCGTGTCTCGCAACAGGCGCAATGACACACGCGACCTCAATATAAGGACGTCACCACCGGCTCCTTCGGAATCGGGAGGCGGTCGGTTCCGACCTCTTCAGTCCCAAGTCTCCACCATCTCGCCGATCGGCACCGAGGGAGACGCTCCTTGGTTCAGTTGCGGGACGCTGCGGTCTCCGTTGCCTCCGGCGACACGAGGGACTTCCGGTCGGGCTTCACGACGAATACCGGCGTGGGAGACTGTCGGAGCACTCGTTCGGCCACGCTTCCAATCAGCATGCGGTCCAGGCCCGTACGCCCGTGAGTGGCGATGACGGTGAGGTTCACCCCGTTTTTGTCGATGTAATCGAGAATTTCTCGCGCCGGATCGCCGGTTCGGGCCTCGATCATCACGTGCTCGTAGCCGATCTCCGTCCGGGCCAGGTCGGCGAGCTCCTCTTCCACGTTCGCGACCACGTCCCGGGTCGGGAAGCCCGGTTCACCGAGCCCGTAGGCCGGAGGATAGAACGGTTCTTCCACGACGTGAAGCAGGTCGATTTCCGCTCCATAGGTGAGGGCAATCTCCTTTGCGTGCTGAATTGCCGACTGCGAAGCGTCGGAGAAGTCGACCGGAGCAAGCACGCGGCGGACGGCCTGGTCCGGGGACACGTCCGCGTCGGCCCGGACCGTAAAGGTGGGGCAGGGGGCCTTGCGGACCACCTCTTCGGTGACGCTTCCGAACAGCATGCGGTCGACCCCGCGGCGGCCGTGGGTGCCCATCACAATCACGT
>CAYLMT010000149.1:0-4720 GCA_964384855.1 uncultured Salinivenus sp. | reverse complement strand
GACCGTTGGCTCGGCGGGACCATGACCAACTTCCAGACCATCCGGAAGTCGATCCGCCGCATGGAAGAGATCGAGCGGATGGACCGGGACGGCACGCTCGACAAGCTGAAGAAGAAGGAGAAGCTGATGCGGCTCCGCGAGCACGAGAAGCTCGAAGAGACGCTCGGCGGCATCCGCGACATGGCCAACCTCCCCGGCGCCATCTACATCGTTGACGTGCAGCGGGAAGACATCGCGGTGAGCGAGGCCAACAACCTCGGCATTCCGATCATCGCGATGGTCGACACCAACGGCAACCCGAAGAACATCGACTACCCGATCCCGGTCAACGACGACGCGCTGAGCTCGATTGAGCTGGTAACGTCCACCCTCACGGACGCCGTGCAGGAGGGCCTGCACGAGCGCCGGATGAAGAAGGAAGAAAAGAAGAAGGCGGCCGCCCAGGGCTAGCGTCTCCCTCCTCTCCCGTGCTGCCCTTTTCACACGATCCCTCCCCGACCGACGAGACATGAGCGTATCTGCCAAACAGGTAAAAGAATTGCGCGACGCCACCGGCGTCGGCATGATGGACTGCAAAGAGGCCCTGCAGGAAACGGACGGCGACTTTGACGAGGCCGTCAGCCTGCTCCGCAAGAAGGGCCAGGAGGTGGCTTCCGACCGGGCCGCCATGGAGGCGGACGAGGGCCTGGTCGTGACGGCCGTGTCCGACGACCGCCGTGCAGGCGCCATTGTCGAGATCAACTGCGAGACCGACTTCGTCGCCCGCAACGACGACTTCCAGTCCTTCGCCGCGACGGTGGCCGAGCGGGTGCTCGAAGAGACGCCCGACGACCTAGAGGAACTGGAGGCCCTTTCCTACGAGGACGACGTGACGATCGAGGACGAACTGGTCGCCCTGACTGGTCGCATCGGCGAGAAACTCACGATCCGTCGCTTCGACGTGCTCGAAAGCGAGGACGGACACGTCGTCTCGTACGTTCATCCCGGCTCGAAACTTGGCGTGCTCGTGGAGGTCCACGGCGACGGGGACGTGGAGAACGCCGGACGCGACGTGGCCATGCAGGTGGCCGCCCTCGAACCGATCGCCGTGACTCGGGGCGAGGTGCCCGAAGAGGTGAAAGAGGAAGAGCGGGAGGTGGCCCGCGAAGCGGCCGTGAACGAAGGCAAGCCCGAACACGTCATCGACAACATCGTCGAGGGCAAGCTCGAACGCTTCTTCGAGGACCACGTGCTGATGGAGCAGGCCTTCGTAAAGGACTCGTCGGTCTCGGTGAAGGAAATGCTCGACGACGCCGGCCTCTCGGTGGCGCGCTTCACGCGCTACGCCCTTGGCGACTAACGACAGACGGACCCCCTGCGTCCTGCCGGAATCGTACCGCGGCGACGCGGGCCGTCCGGCTGGCTCGGGTGGCGACCACAGTCTCGCCGTCTCCGTCTGATCTGCCCTCATTTCTCCACATTCGTTTGGAAAATGGGGAGCTGCCCGACACTCACACAGCGAACCTGAGCGCGCACTCGACGGCGTACCCCCATGAGCGCTTCCCCCGACGACGAATCGGATTCGTCCCTCGAATACCAGCGCGTGCTGTTGAAGCTCAGCGGCCAGGCGCTGCTGGGCGATCGAGAGTTCGGCATTGACGAGACGGTCCTCCGCAACTACGCGAACGAGGTGAAGGCCGCCGTCGAGGCCGGGGCCGAGGTGGCCGTCGTCATTGGGGGCGGAAACATCTTTCGGGGCGTCGAGCACGCGATGGAGGGCATGACGCGCGCCCACGCCGACTACATGGGCATGCTGGCCACCATGATTAACGGCATGGCGCTCCAGGATGCCTTCGAGCAGGTCGACCTCGTCACGCGCCTGCAGTCGAGCATCAAGATGGAGGAGATCGCCGAGCCTTTCATCCGCCGCCGCGCCATCCGCCACCTCGAGAAGGGGCGGGTCGTCATCTTTGGGGCCGGCACCGGCAACCCGTACTTCACGACCGACACCGCCGCGGCCCTGCGCGGTCTCGAGATTGACGCCGACGTGATCCTGAAAGGCACTCGGGTGGACGGCATCTTCACCGCGGATCCCGAAGAAGATCCCTCCGCCCAGCGCTTCGAGCAGATTCATGGCCGGGAGGTCATCGATCGCGACTTACGCGTCATGGACATGACCGCCCTCACGCTCTGTCAGGAGTCGAAGATGCCGATCATCGTGTTCAACATGGGCACGCCAGACAACCTGCGGCGCCTGCTCGAAGGAGAAACCGTGGGCACCCGCGTGCATTGGGACGAAGCGAAGGCGTCCATCGAACGCGTACCGGCCTGACGGAGGCCGTTCGCGCCCACACACTCTCGCTCACCAACCGCCCCCTCGCCCATGCCCGACGATCCCATTCAGGACATTCTGGACGAGGCCGACGAGGAGATGGAGGAGTCGGTATCGTACCTGCGCTCGGAGCTCCGCACGATTCGCGCTGGACGAGCCTCCCCGGCCATGCTCGAAAACGTGACGGTCGAGTACTACGGCTCCCAGACCCCCCTGGAGCAGGTGGCCAGCGTGAGCGCCCCCCAGCCCGACCTCATCGTCGTCCAGCCGTTCGACCGAAACGCGATCGATGACATCGAGCGGGGCATCTTGAAGGCCGACCTGGGCCTGAACCCGAACAACGACGGCGAGAAGATCCGCATTCCCATCCCGCCCCTCTCCGAGGAGCGGCGCAAGGAGCTCGTGGAGACCAGTCGCGAGCGGGCCGAAGAGGCAAAGATCTCGATCCGGAACGTCCGCCGCGACGCCAAGAACGAAATCCGGCGCGTCGTCGACGAGGAGAACCTCTCCGAGGACGTGCTCTACGGGGCCGAGGAGGACCTCCAAGAAATTACCGACGCCCACACCGGACAAGTAGAGGCCCTCCTGGAGCAGAAAACAGAAAAGATTATGGACGTGTAACGAGTGTGGAGTTCGAAGTTGAGAGTGGGGTCCATTCCACACTCCACATTCCGAACTCCACACTCCAACCGCCACATCCCGGAGGGGTGACCGAGTGGTCGAAGGTGCTCGCCTGGAAAGCGAGTGTGCCGTCTTCACGGTACCGAGGGTTCGAATCCCTCCCCCTCCGCCATTTATCCCGTGGCGCATTCCGTCCCGACCGGCCCAGCCTCAGCACCCGTCTTCCGTCCGGAAGCCGGGATTTTTGAAGATGAGGCCCTCCCCCTTCGCGCTCACCAGTCTCTTCTCCGCCACCTCCCTTCCATGATTCGCAGCATGACGGGCTTCGGGCGGGGCCACGCCAGCACCGAGGATGCCTCGGCGACCGTCGAAATTCAGTCGACGAACAAGCGCCACCTCAACATCTTCGTCCACCTCCCCGACCCGCTCCCCGAAGCGGAATCCGACGTGCGGATGCGGATGAAAGAGGCGTTCGAACGGGGCCAGTTCGACGTCAATGTCTCTGCCGAACTCAAGGGCTCGGACACCCTGCCGGTCGACGTGGATGCCGACGTGGCGATGCACCACAAGCGACGCCTGGAGCAGCTCTCCGCGGCCGCGCAGATTGAGGAGCCAATTCGGCTCGATCATCTGCTGGAGTTCGAGGACATCTTTGCGGGGGAGGAGGAGCGGGAGGCCGCCAAAATTCAGCGCGCCTGGCCCGCCGTGACGCAGGCCCTCGACGCCGCCATCGACGACCTGCAGGCCATGCGACGCGAGGAAGGCGATGCCCTCCGCGACGACCTGGAGCAGCGCACCCGCGCCATCGACGAGCACCTCGACGCCATTGAGGAGCGGGCCCCCAACCGCGTGGAGGAACGCCAAGAACAGCTTCGCGAACGCCTCGAAGACCTCCTGGACGACGAGCACCTCGACCCCGACCGCCTCGAAACCGAAATTGCTCTCCTCGCCGACAAGCTCGACGTGACCGAGGAGTGCGTCCGCCTCCACTCCCACCTGAAGATGTTTCGGGAGGCCCTGGACGCCGACGAACCGTCGGGTCGAAAGCTCAAATTCATCACCCAGGAAATCCACCGCGAGGCCAACACGATCGGCGCCAAGGCCGACGACGAGGTCATCTCCCGGCGGGCAGTCGAGATGAAGGAGGAAATCGAAAAGATCAAGGAGCAAATTCGCAACGTCGAATAGACCGAGGGCTGTGGCGCTTGGGAGATTGCGTGTTGGGCCCTCTTTACGAGAACGCCCCCTGAACGCTCAACACCCACCGAATCGAATGCCTGACCGCAACATCGTCGTGCTCACGGCCCCGAGCGGTGCCGGCAAGACCACCATTGCCCGCCGGGTGCTGGAGGCGATGCCGGACATGCAGTTTTCTGTGTCGGCCACGACGCGCGCGCCGCGCCCCGACGAGACCGACGGGGTGGACTACCACTTCCTGTCTCCGGAGGAATTTCGGGCCCGGATCGACGCCGGCGACCTACTCGAATATGAAGAAGTGTACCCCGATCAGTTTTACGGCACGCTCCGGTCGGAGGTCGAAAACCGGGCGGACGACGGGCCCGTGCTGCTCGACATCGACGTCAAGGGGGCTCTCAACGTCAAGCGCATATTCGGCGACGACGCCCTCGTACTGTTCGTGGCCCCCCCCTCGCTGGACGAGCTCCGACGCCGACTCACGGGCCGCGGCACCGAGGACCGCGAATCCCTTCAGGACCGGCTCGATCGCGTCGAGCAGGAAATGAGCAGGTCCGACGACTTCGATGCGGTGGTCGTGAATGACGACTTGGA
>CAYLMT010000148.1:0-4754 GCA_964384855.1 uncultured Salinivenus sp. | reverse complement strand
GACGCACGGCTCAGCAGGCGCTCCGACCGAATGGCTTGAAATCGCATCAGGCCGTGGGGCTGGCCCAGGGCACCAAGTGCAAAGGCCAGCCAGGAGCCGATCGAGAGGGCGAGGGCCGTGCCCGTTTGACCCGCCGTCATCGAAAGGAGTGTCGGGTCCGTGGCCGTCACCTCCGCAATGAACGCGCCCCAACCGCCAATCTCTGCGATCGCCACGATTGGCAGCGCAATGGCTGCAAGGATCACGAGCAACCCCTGCACGAAGTCGGTCCAGACGGAGGCGTTGAACCCGCCGAGCGTAGTGTAGAGGGCCACGGCCAGTCCGCCAGCTCCCACCGACACGGTGTAGTTGAGGCCGAGCCCGGTCTCCATCGCCTCGCCCACCGCGATAATCTGTGCGCCGATGTACGAGGCCATGAATACCACCACTGCGACCGTGGCCGTCCACCGGATCCAGGGGCCCCATGGAGAGCCCTGAAACACCAGCGCCAGGTGATCGACCACCGTCTGGCTGTCGAGCTCTTCCGACTGTTGCCGAAAGGTCGGGGCCACGTAGCGATACAAAAAGAGGACGACCACGAGCATCGCGATCGAGAACCAGAGCCCGTGGAGGCCCGTGGTGAACCCGACCCCGACCCACGCAAAAAACGTCCACCCACTTGCCACCGAGGCCACCTCCGAAAGTGCGAGGGGCCATGTGCCGACGTCGCGGCCGGCGAGCATGTAGTCCGTGAGTCGTCGGGTGTCGGTGCGGAGGAAGAAGTAGGCCCCAATGCCTATGAGGACAAAGAGATAGAGCCCAAACGTCAGCGATAGGCCAAACGACATAGATCGTTACGACTCTGAGGGGCGATGGCCAAAGAGCGTCACGTGCCCGTCGGCCCGCCATGCATCAACGCGGTACAGGCCGTAGGCAAGGAGGGGAAGTCCTATGACGACCGCGAGGGCCACCACGGTGCCAAATGGAAGGCCGAATAGAGTCATGAGAGGATCGGGCCGGCGGGGGCGACGAGAGAGGATTACCGGTTTTGCAGGTCCTCAGGGATTTCCTCCGGAATCGTCCAGCGGTAGATCGTGTCGCCATCCAGGTCTACCGTCCGGTCCGGCGTCCACTGTCCCATGTCAAAGTCGTGGGAGACCACCGGCGTACCGGGGGCGAGCTCCTCAAACAGCTTGGGGCGGAGTTTCTGGTTGACCGACGGCAGCAGATACAAGGTTACCACCGTCGCTTCGCTAATATCGGCTTCGAACAGATCGCCCTGCCGAAACTCGACGAGGTTTTCCACACCGGCCTCCTGGGCGTTTTGCCGGGCTTCCTCCACGCGATCAGGGTCGATCTCAATGCCGACGCCGCGCGCCCCGTACTTCTGAGCTGCGCGGATTACGATGCGTCCGTCTCCACTTCCGAGGTCGTAGACGACGTCCGTCTCATCCACATTGGCCAGGGTCAGCATGCTGTCAACGACCGGCTCCGGGGTCGGCACATAGGGAACGTCCGACTCCTGTTCGGGCGGTACCTCTATCCCCGGCAACGTGGTGTTCTCGGTGGTATCCGTTTGCTGGGCGAGTCCGGAACGTGGACCACTGCCCAGGAGAAGACCGAGCGCAAGTACGATGAGCGAAAGGGACCGAAGCAGTTGCATGGGGCGGTGAAAAATCGTGAAGAAGGAAGGCAAACTGTTGAGAGACGAGATCACGAGCGGACGTCGAGGGGGCGAGTCTGACGCAGTGCAAGGAGCGGGATGCCCGCAAGGAGGACCCCGACCCCCAGCAGGGCTCCAATTCCGGTATACGCCACGCTGGACCAGAGCATGTACACACACGCCCCGCAGAACGCCAGGGGCGTCCAAGGGTACAGCGGCACCCGAAAGGGGCGATCCACCTCCGGCTCGGTTAGGCGCAGGATGAAGAGGGCTACCCCCGCCAGCCCGAAGAAGAGCCAGAATACGGGGGCGGTGTAATCAACCATCGCCTCGAAGCCCTGTCGGGTTGCAGCTCCCACTCCCACCAGTCCGAGTGCGATGCCGCCCTGGACGAGAAGGGCGTTGGCGGGAGTTTTGGCATCGTCCTTCCAGCGTCCCAAAAAGCGGAAGAAGGAAAAATCCCGCCCGAGGGCAAAACTGGTGCGGGCGCCGGTGAAGATAGTCGCGTTTGTGGAGCTGAGGGCCGCCGCTACGACGAGAAGACTGATGAGCTGAGCGCCCGGGGCGCCAAGAGCGGCGCGCATAAGGTCGGCCGCGACGACCTGTGAGTCGGCCATGCCGGCAAGGCCGAGCCCATGGAGGTAGGCCCAGTTCACCAGCAGGTAGAGCCCGGTAATCAGGCCGAGGCTCGCGAAGAGTCCCTGCGTCATGTTGCGACGAAGGTCGCGGACCTCAGCCGAGAGGTATGCCGCCTCGTTCCACCCGCCGTAGGTCAGGAGTACGAACACCATTGCCATGCCGAAGCTTCCGGTCCCACCTCCTGAGGAGGTTGGGGCGGCAGCGGACGCGGCCGAGTCAGGAATGAGAAAAAACCCCGCCACGATGAGGACGAACAGGCCAATGATTGTGGCGACGGTGAGGCCCCGCTGCACGTGTTTTCCCTGCCGTACTCCCACCACGTTGAGGACGGTGAGGCCGGCAACGGCCAGGGCGGCGTAGAGGGACGGCGAGTACGGGCCCAGGGACCACAGTTCGGTGGCGTAGTCGCCAAATACGAAGGCCAGCAGGGCGATGGAGCCGGTTTGGATGACCACGAGGCGGGCCCACGCAAACAAGAACGCCAGCCAGTCCCCGAAGGCGCGCTGGAAGTAAAAATAATCGCCGCCCGCGTGAGGGTATGCCGTAGTCAGCTCGGCGTAACAGAGGGCGCCCACGATCGACACACCGCCCCCCAGCACCCACGCGAGCAGCATGCTCCATCCGGTCCCGGTATTCCCGGCCACGAGAGCCGGGGTCTCGAAGACGCTGGCCCCAATCACGACCCCGACCGTGAGGGCCACGACGTCGACAGTCGAAAGGCTAGAGGCCAGATGCGTCTGGGAGGAGTCATCCATGAGGGAAGCCCGAGTGGGGGATCGAGAGAACCTGCGTACTCGCGAAGCTTAGGTCGAGGCGTCGACGTGGATCGGTGAAGATCTGGGCCCGGACAGTGGAGAAAATCCTGAAGTGCAATCCGCGGGGTCTACGGGTGCGTCCGAGGGACGTTCGCCACGAGGGATCCGTCCGATATTTCCTCTATTTCCTCTTGCGAAGGGGGAGTGGCAGTGAAAAAGTCCTCTAGGAGTTCTATCGTGCGTATCAGCAGTCTTTTCTCTTTCCAACTGACGGATGTTTGACGACCGGCGCCGGACATTTACACTCTTGGGCCAGGCCCTCGGGGCGATTCTGCTTTGTGAGGCGGTGGGGCTCCTGGCCGGGTGGGTCACCCAGACCTCCGTCGTCACCTGGTACCCGACCCTCGCCAAGCCTAGCTTCACTCCGCCCAATTGGGTGTTTGCCCCGGTCTGGACAGTGCTATACGCTCTCATGGGCCTCGCCGCGTTTCTGGTGTGGCGCTGCGGCCCGGGTCGCTCACGAGTCCGAACGGCCCTCACAGCATTCGGGCTCCAGCTCGCCGCCAACGCCGGATGGTCGTTCGCCTTCTTCGGGGCCCGGTCGCCCGCGCTCGGACTCGTGGTCATTCTGATCCTGTGGGGCCTGCTGGTCTGGACGGTCGACCGTTTCTTTCGAATTCGGGCGGTGGCGGGATGGCTGCTCGTTCCGTACTTGGTGTGGGTTACGTACGCGCTTGCCCTGAATGCAGCCATCTGGGGAATGAACTGAGGCTACTTCGAGCCCGCACTCGGAGCTGCATGAGACATTGGGGGTGATACGGAGTCCAGGTCCGCTGTGCGTCTCGAACCTCGACGACACCGAGGTGTACTCACGCCTCCACAAGGGCCTCCCTCCACCACCGCTTCGTCCATCCGGCCGCCGGGGTGCTCGCTCTGTTCGTCGGGCGCGGATGGTGGGCTGATCGGGCGGAACGAGACGGATCGGCGTCTGCGCAGTCTCGATGGAGGAGGAACGTTCGCTGCGATCGTTTGCTCATCCATTCCACACCATGTCCCGCCGCGTCTTCGCACCTCTCTCGATCGGCCTGGTTTTCCTAGCAGTCCTTCTTGCGGGGTGCAATCGCCCGGCCACCTCGCCAGAGACGGGGGCGGCCGCCATTACGGACTCCGATTATCTTACGGCCGACCGTTGGAACGACGGCCGGGCAGAAGTGGCCTTTTACCGGGTTGAACGCAGCCGAGACCAGTATGGGCAGCCGAACGAGCAGCGGTTCATTGCAGGGACGTACCTCGTAAAGCACCGGTTCAGCCCGAGCGACATGACGAAGGTCACCGACGGGACCGGCGTCTCGGCCTTCAAATATGCCCTGTTCTACGAACTGGAGAGCGGCTCGTATCAGTACAAGCGCAACTGGGTCGTCAATGCACGGCAGGAGGATCTTCGGCCCCTCAAGCAGTCGTTCACGAGTTTTGACTGGTGCTCGAACCTCTACCGAGAGCTGGCCTTTCCGCCGGACGGGCCCGTGGAGGTGCGCATGCGAAGCGACGACTATGGCAACCGTCGCGCGACCTTTGCCCGGCGCTCGAATGCGTACCCGCCTGCCCAGCTTCCCTTGCTGATTCGGGGATTAGACTTCGGGGCGACCGACACCCTCTCCTTTTCCGTCCCCGTCGCGGACAGCAGCGCATACGTTTCGGCCCGGGCGGTCCGAACGGGA
>CAYLMT010000147.1:0-4813 GCA_964384855.1 uncultured Salinivenus sp. | reverse complement strand
AGCCGCAGCAGGTGGGATCCATCTCACAGTCCTCGGGCCGCTCGGCGTTCGAGCACGAGAGGGACTGCTCCAGAAGCCGCTTCATCAGGGCGAGGCGGTTGGGGTTGGAGAGAGCCTTGAAGGCGTCGGCCAGGTCAGCGTCCATCGGATCGAGTTCGTGAGTGCATATTAGTTCGATAGATATAAAACAATCGAATAAAATGTGTTCGGGCAACGCTCTTGAAGAGGGCGTAAAGAGGGGGTATCCTCCACAGCATTTCGAACAGGGAATCGATCCTGCTTTTATTTTCTTCAAGTTCACAAAGTAGTGAAACAGACTCGTCGAGTGAGGGCATATAATCTTGCTCCAATAATCAATTGGACAATTGAATGTAGAGATACCGATGGATCCGGCACAGAAGCGCTCTTTCAAGGACGAGATTTACGACCAGTTTGCCCGCATCGGGAAGGCCCTCTCGAGTGCCTCGCGATTAGAGCTGATTGACCTTCTGGCCCAACGGGAGCGCACCGTCGACGAACTGGCGGAGGAAACCGACATGTCGGTGGCCAACACCTCCCGCCACCTTCAAGTTTTGAAGGGTGAACGTCTGGTTCGTCGCCGGAAGGAGGGAACGCGCGCCTACTATACTCTTGCTGGACCAGAGGTATACCGCGCCTGGAAAGCGGTGCGGACCCTAGCCGAGTCCCGGCTGCCGGAGATTGAGGAGACGGTGCGGCGGTACTTGACCGACCGAGACAAGATGGAGGCTCTTTCCCCGGAGGAATTGGAGGAGCGAATCGAAAACGACGATATTCTCGTCCTCGACGTCCGGCCGGAGGAGGAGTACGAGACGGGACACATTCCCGGGGCCCGTTCGATTCCACTCAACCGACTCGAAGAGCGTCTCGGCGAGCTTCCCGAAGAAAAGGAGATCGTTGCCTACTGCCGAGGTCCCTACTGCGTCTACTCCGACGAGGCGGTCCGGCAGCTCCGGGATGCCGGTCGGGACGCTCGTCGACTGACGGAGGGCCTCCCGGACTGGGCGGTTGAGGGTCGGCCGGTGGAAGATCGGGCATCATAATAAGGTCAACGATCGGAAAGAGACGGTCCGGGCCGTCACTGCGGTCGGCCTACACAGCCCCGAAGTCTATTATCGTTGTAATTCAATTATTCAATTGAATACGGTTATTATGAGCGATTGGCTCTCACGTCGACCCAGCACTGTGCACGTCATGAGGGTGCTTGCCGTCGTTTTTTCAATCGCCACGGTCCTCATCGTAGTCGGGCCGGTTCACGCCCAACAATCTGATTTCCAAGATCAGCAGCGGCATCTCGACCTCAAGGTCGAGCCCCTTTCGTATGTCTTTGGCGGAGTCGGAGGCCATATAGGCTACCAGGTGGGAAACTGGAAGTACGAGGTCGAGGCCTTCGGACTCGAGGTTCCTCAGTCCCTGCACGGAAACGACCCTTTTGAGGTCTCCCTCCGAGGCGCGGAGCTGCACGTAGAGCACTTCTTCGGCGAGGACTTGCAGGGGTTTTACGTAGGTCCGGAGGCAGGTGTCGTGCGTCGCGAGGTTATCCACTCCGCCAGTGGAGGAACGGAGGAAGGGACCCTCTACTCGCTCGGGGTCCGGGGCGGATACCGCTGGTATACGGGGCTTGGCAATCTCTACCTGAGCCCGGTGGTCGGGATCTCCTATACCCTCAACAGCGAGTCGGTCACCGTAGCGGGCGACACCTTCGAAACCGCTCCGGTCGGCCCGTGGGGCACGGTCGGGCTCGGGTGGAGCTTTGGACGATAAATGCAAAACCAGGCAGAGAAAGTCGTCCAGGGGAAAAGGTCATACACTGCTTTACAGCCTCGATACCGCTGATTTGGACGGGAAATGGATCGACGTAGAACGCCGGACCCATAATTGGAGCGCTTCCTCGGAAGGAGCGTTGTTCGTTCCTTTCATCAAATCTCAAGAGAGTCTCCCCAATCTTTCGTCCGACATCGGAGTAGAGGAATGGACCTCAATAGAGATCTAACTGGGATGAGCGTGCTCTCCGGTATATTTCAGAAAACCCGGGTGCTCGTCGCGTTTGCGCTGCTCTTCAGTGTAAGCGCGCCGCTCGTGCAATATGCATGCGGGGTTACGGGGGAGACGACGACCGCGAGCACGCTTGTAGCGGAAACCGCGGGCACGGACGCTGTTCCGTGTGGGACCGTGTCTGACGACGTTCACGACCGTCTCTGCGAACCGTCTCCGCCCACACCTGTCTGCGATGGCGATGCTTGCACAACCGACTCTGTGGAGAAGCAGTCCGTTGTGCATTCTGAGATCTCCCCGCGCCAGCCTCCCCTGGTCTTGACCGCCGGGGATCTTCCGTCCGATGGCGACACTTCGCCAAACCCTCTCATCTCTTCTCGTTTGGCCTCGGGCTCTGACTGGAGAGCCCGCGCGTCCAATCGCATTCCCGTCCGGTTTTGGACCCTGTCGTTTCGTCTATAACGGCTGCTGGCGGCGGCGCGTCGCAGCGTCGTTGCGAAGAGCTGCCGTCTCCTGCCGTCTTACCGCCTCACCCGTAGCAGGCTCACCCGAGTTGAATGCAGAGCGCTACGGCCCTGTGCAGTTCGCTTCGTGCGTGTGATCCGCACTGGATGGTGAGAATAAGACGGCTCGCTTCCTAGAGGTGCCTCATCCTCTCCCAAGCCAGCAGCCCGTATGTCTATTCGTTTCTCGTGGCCGAACTCTATCGCGGCTACCCTTTTCAGAACGCTCCTTTTCGGTTTCCCACCCGCCTTCGGGCGGAAGCGCGGGCCCTCAACGAACCACAGGCCCATCCTCTCCTCGAAGAGGGTCAGCAGGTGGACGTGTCGTAGTCTGCCAATCGTTTCACACTCACAATAACCACGCACAAGTCATGTCTTCGCCGTTCCCCAATGAGAATAGCGGTCCCAATCGACGCGAGTTTTTGCAGCGCGGGGCCTTGGGCCTCGCGGGCCTCACCGCGGCGGGTCCGTTGCTTTCCTCCTTTGGCTGTAGGCAGCGACCAAACAATCCATCTGGCAGCCCCGCCGCCGACAGCGCAGCCAGCAAGGCACAATCTCGATCCGTCAACCGACCAGTGCGCGAGCACACGCTTACGGCCGAGCCAATCGAAACCGATGTCGGGCCCGGCCACAACTGGAGTACGTGGGGTTACAACGGTCAGTATCCGGGGCCGGAAATTCGAGTGACAGAGGGGGAGCGCCTCCGAGTCACGGTTGAGAACCACCTGCCGGACGCCGGGACGACCGTGCACTGGCATGGACTTCCCGTACCGAATGCCATGGATGGAGTGCCGGGCGTCACGCAGGCGCCGATTGAGCCCGGTGAATCGATGACTTACGAGTACGAGGCGGCCCCCGCAGGCACCTACATGTACCATAGCCACCGGGGCCTACAGCTCGACCGTGGCCTCGTCGGGCCGCTCATCGTCGAGGAACGCACGCCGCACGTCGACTATGATCGGGAGCACGTCGTCATTCTCGATGACTTTCTTTCTGGACCGCCCAAAACGTTAAACGAACTCACGGGGCGGCAGGAAGAGCGTGGTGGATGCATGATGGGAAATGATCGAGGGGGAATGATGAACGGAGACGACGGGGAAGGAGGCATGATGGGCGGAATGGGAGGCATCATTCCGCCCTACGAGGCTCTCCTCATCAACGGACAGATGCCGGACGACCCCTCCGCCTTCGAGATGAAGCGAGGCGAGCGTGTTCGCTTTCGCCTGATCAACCTCAGCAGTGCAACGACCTACGACCTGGCCCTCTCAGGCCACCGGATGCACGTGAGCCACACCGACGGCCGCCCCGTCGAGCCGGTCGAGGTCGATTCCCTTCGAGTTGGAATGGGGGAGCGCTACGACGTCATCGTCGAGGCGAACAATCCGGGCGCTCACGCCCTGGTGGCGGAGGCCGTTGAAGGCGACACGCCGCCTGCTCGTGCGGTGGTCCGCTACCCGAGTGTCAGAAAGACCCGACCCCCGGAAGGGCAAATTCCGGAGGGGCTCCGCGAGGGGCGCCGGCTTCGCTACGGCGATCTACAGTCGGTGGGAACCCCGCTGGGAAGCGGCGGAGAGCCGGACCGCACCATGAATCTTCGCCTCTCGGGCGGGATGATGATGTCTCGCGGGGAGTGGTCGATCGACGGGCAGCAGTACCCGGACGCTGACCCGCTCGAGATCCGAAACGGGGACCGCGTGCGGGTCAACATGCAGAACCGGAGCATGATGCTGCACCCAATGCACCTGCACGGCCACTTCTTTCGGGTCGGAAACGCCCTGAAGGATACCGTCATCACCGAGGCGCACATGGGTCGGGCCTCTTTCGAATTTGTGGCCGACAATCCGGGGGACTGGTTCTTTCACTGCCACAACCTCTACCACCTGGAGGCGGGAATGGCTCGCGTGGTCACCTACGTCTGATCGGCTGCTGCCTTCACGAGACGATTCTTCCGTACCCTCACCACCCCTACTCACGAGACCCCAAACAATACCATGCCCAATATCGACATGTCATCGCTGCCGCGCACAAAATGGCTGGTCGCCGTCTTCACCATCGGCGCCGGCCTGGCCGCTCTCGGTCTGTTTCTCTTTACGGAGGGAACCGATCCAAATCGGGGAAACCAGCAGGCGCAGATCCAGAAGGAGGCCCCAGTGAAGAAAAGGGCTCAACAAAGCGACGAAAACACCAGCTGGACGGTCGGCGAACTTCGCCCAAATGGACTGCGCATCAAACCCAGCGGCCGATCGGACGCCTCCGCGGTTCTCAATCCTGGTCAGTTCGACCGGGCGGAGGTGCGC
>CAYLMT010000146.1:1545-4844 GCA_964384855.1 uncultured Salinivenus sp. | reverse complement strand
CGCGGTCCTCGACGACGGACTGAAAGTCGTGGCGGCCCAGCCGCTCCCCCACCGGCACCCCGTCAATCCGAAGCACGCCCCCATAATTGGCCTGCACGAGGGCCCCCACGGTGTACGAGCCGTGCTCGTCGGGGAGCACTCGCGAGCTGGTGCCGATGCCCCCCTTCCACCCGAGCGCACTGGTGCCCGTCCCGGCCCCCACGCTGCCCTCCGCCACGTCCCCACCAGACGTGCTCTCGATGGCCGCAAACACGTCCTCCCGCGTCACGTGCTGCCCACGGATGTCGTTGAGGTAGCCGTCGTTCGTCTCCCCCACCACGGCGTTGACCGACCCCACGTCGTCGTGGCCGGGCTGCCGAAGGGTCCAAGTGACGGTGGCGTCCACGGCGGTGCCCACGTCGAGCGTGTTCGTAAGCACGATGGGCGTCTCGATCGTGCCCAGCTCCTGTACCTGCAGGAAGCCCGCGGCCTTGCCGAAGCCGTTCCCCACGTGCACCGCCGCCGGCACCTTCTCGCGGAAGAGGTCGCCGCCGTGGGGCCGAATCGCCGTGACACCGGTTCGCACCGAGTCGCCCTCAATCAGGGTGCGATGCCCCACCTGCACGCCCGCCACGTCCGTGATTGCATTCTGCGAACCGGGAGCAAAGAGCCCGGGCTCGACCCCAAGATCCCGAAGACGAACGGACTCGGACTGGGCCATCGCAGTCATAGGAACGGCACAGAGAAGGAGTGTGGCAACGACGCTACGGAGAGGCATACCGGCAAACTGGATTGGAGCGGACGCACGGCGATCTGTCGTCGAAATCTTATCCCCCTGTTATACTTCTGTGATAACTCCGGGCCGGGGCCAAGGTAGACTAAAGGGAGGACGGAGACAAGGACGCGCGTCTTTCCCACCCGCCCCTTCCGCGCCCATGGAACTGCCCCAGCCCTGCACCGCCAGCGATCCAAAAATCGAGGCCCTGAAGGCCGGAAACGAGCACGCGTTCCGGTGCCTGTTCGAGCAGGAGCGGGAGCGACTCCGCCGCTTCATTCTCAAGCTGGTCGAGGACGCCGACGAGGCGGAAAACATCGTCCAGGAAACCTTCACCGAGGCCTACCGCCAGATCGAGGACTTTCGGGGCGAGGCGTCGGTGTCGACCTGGCTGTTTTCCATCGCGAAGCACCTGGCATACGGCCACCTCCGCAAGAGCGACCGCTACAACTATCTCGAGCACGAAACGATCGAATTTCTGCAGGTCGAACACGCGGAACGGAGCAGCGAGACCCAGAAGGACGTGGAGCTCTCTGAGCGAAAGCAGATCGTGCACGACGCCCTGCAGGAGCTGCCCGATCACTACCGGCGCGTGGTACAGCTGCGCGACCTTGAGGAGAAGTCCACCGCGGAGACGGCCGAGCAGCTCGGCCTGACGGAGGTCAACGTGCGGGTCCGCCTCCACCGCGCCCGGAAGGCCCTCCGCGACCACCTGTGCGAACGGATGGAATGCTAGACACGGGGCTCAGAACAAGAGCCGGTGCGAAGTTTGTCTCCCTGTACTCCCCCAATTCGGAACGCCTACTCCGCCACCTCGCCCTCCTCCCATCCTTCTGTGAATACCCGCTCCTCCGAGACCCCCAGATCAGAAAGCACCTCCTTCGTCTCCACCACCATCTCCGGCACGCCGCAGATGTAGAAATGGGACGTGCTCCGGTCGTCGACGACCGCTGGCAGGTGGTCCTGCACATACCCGGTGGGGCCGGCCCAGTCCTCGCCGGACAGCACGTACCGGACCAAAAACGCCTCGTGACTCGCCGCGAGAAGGTCGAGCGTCTCCCGGTACATCAGATCCTCCTGCGTACGCTCGCCGAAGAGCAGGGTGGCCTGCCCGTCGCCCACATCGACGTAGCGCCGTACCATCGAGAGGAGGGGTGTGAGGCCGGTGCCCGTCGCGAGGAAGACTGTGTCCCGGTTCGGATCCCGGAGCCCCAGGTTTCCGGATGGCGACGTGACCGGGATCGTGTCTCCCACCGTTCGCTCGTGCATCCAGGTGGATCCCGCTCCCTCGGGATACCGCTTCACCGTCAGGGCCAAACGGTCGGTCCCCGGCTGGCTCACGGGGGAATAGGGCCGGTAGCGACGGTTTCCGTCCGCATCTTCAAACTCTACGCTCACGTGCTGACCGGGCGTGAAGTCGAAGGTGTGTCCCTCCACATGCAACAGGAATTGCTTCACACGGGGCGTGAGCGGATGCACGGATTCGAGGGTCGCGTCGAGAGTATCGAGCGGCATACGTCGTGGAGACAAACGGTGCGAAAGGAGAGCGTAGGGTGGATGTGTCGAGGCGGAACTCTCGATTTTGGAGCCCCCCTCCCACTAGCGTCGGACAGTGTGGGCCCGACGTGGACCGATCCCTCCCCGACAAATCGCCTCGTCTTATGCATTCAGGGCGGGGCGCTCGTGGGCCTCGGCAAAGGCCCGGGCCTCGTCGGCGTCTTGGAAGAAGGTAATCCGCGGATAGCGCGGCTGTCCAATCCAGGCGTGATCGGCGCTGACGTCCTCTTCCACGAGCACTCGGTTGGCCTCTACGTCTTCGAACACCGCCACGGACCCGTCAATCCCGGCGTCTGCAAGGGCCTCACGGAGCGTCTCGACCGTTCGGTACCGCCCCACTTCGTCCCCGTCGTCGGGCGCCGGCACCTCGGCACGGGCGGAGTGGGCCCGGATCGAGAGCCGATCCCCGGACGAGGCCCGAACCATTACGAACAGGGCCGCGGCGGGCTGCGCCTCATTTGCATTTGGATCGGGCCCCGTAGGGGAGCGGACGGTCTGCCCCGTCTCAGGCTTTGGGTCGTTTCCACGGTGGGTACCAACGTCACTCAAGTCCTCAGGAAGGTCAGCCATAGGTACGAAAGCGGAAGTCTTCATTTGTGGTTCACGAAGGACAACATTATGATTACACAGTTCCCGCCCTAGCGATGGGGCCCCAGGGATCGTTCGGAGCCCCATGTAAAACGTTGTGGGAGCGTTGAAGACCGGGGCAACAAACCGCAACAGAGCGAGTGGTCATGGCCCGTGTCGTCTGGCTCATATTGCTCGTCGGGGTGCTCGGGGCCGGGATCGGTCCGCAGCCTGCGAGCGCGCAAGGAGCCCCCCCTCCGGCGGCCCATGCCCCCGGATCGGTGGTCAACCTATTCGAGACCCTCGACCCGAGTTCCTCAATCGATGGCGTCCGCCTGGAGCTCCCGGACGGCTGGACGGTGCAGGATGCCCACCTTCTCCGGTACGGAACGTCGTCCGTTCCGGTTCACCTCCAGTCCGG
>CAYLMT010000146.1:0-1445 GCA_964384855.1 uncultured Salinivenus sp. | reverse complement strand
TCGCCCCGAGCCAGAGCCGCTCGTTCACCGTCGAGTTCTGGGTGCAAACCAAGGGCCTCGATCAGGTGATTCTGTCGTCGTGGACGGGCGACGAGACCACGCCCTACCCGCTCGAATTCGTGACCGACCAGGGTGGGCGTCTCCGCTTCTACTGCGGGCAGGCCGGGCGTCACCAGGCACTCCGCAGCACGGAGCCCGTGGCCGATGGGCGGTGGCACCACGCCGCCGTCGTGTACGACGAGACCGAATCTCGGCTCCACCTCATGCTCGACGGGACGATGGTCGACTCGGTTCAGACCCAGGCGCTCCCCACGCACTCCGGCCCCCTGTCCCTCGCCCTGGGAGGCCGCCGGGCGACCGGCCCTACACTCGACGACGCCGCACCCGCTCGCCGCTTTGAAGGACGGCTCGACGAACTTCGGATCTGGCCCACGGCCCGCTCGGCGTCCACGATTCGCCGCATGCGGAAGCGGCCCATGGCCAAATCGAACGGCAACGACGAGGCCGGCCCCTTCCGCCTAAGCTTCGACGACGACGCTTCGTCCACCCCCTTCGACGAGACGCAGGGCGTCCGGCGTGTGCCCACGCATTTGTCCTTCGAGCCGCCCCTTCGACGGCTCCGGGCCCACACCGACGGGAAGTCCGTCACGCTCCGCTGGCGAGCCCAGATGAACCTGGACGACACCGGAAACCGGGGACGATTCGTCATTGAGCGCTCGCCCGACGGCACCTCGTTTACACCCGTAGATCGCCTCTCCCCATCCGAGGCCGAGACGCCGTCCGACCAGGCAGAGGAGTTCACGTACACGGACGACAATGTATCGGGACAGATCGTTTTTTACCGGGTCCGATACGTCTCCTCGGCCTCGGACACGGAGCGAACGACGGGCACGATCAAGATTGGGCTGGGAGGCGAGCCGGCGCCCGAGAGTGCGGTCAACCTCGTCGGAAACTTCCCGAATCCCTTCACGGAGTCCACCACGATCGCCTATCAAGTCGACGAGACGAAGCCTCTCACCCTCACGATCTGGAACCTGTCCGGCAAGCGCATCGCCACCCTCGCCGAGGGCGTGCATGAGCCCGGCTACTACGAGCAAACACTGTCTGCGGGAGAGCTCCCCAGCGGCACCTACTTTGCCCGGCTCGAAACCCCCCAGGGCATCCAGTCGGCCCGGATGGTGCTTCTGAAGTGACGGACCGTGCCAGCAGTGTCCGTGCCGTCCCTCCGACGTGAAACAGGGCGGGTGCCGCGACCCGTTCCACCGCCCAGATTCGTTCCGTCATCCTGATCACACGAGACGACACCCATCGTCATGGACCTCACGTACTTCGGGCACTCCACCTTTCAACTCGAAACGGCGGACGTGACGCTTCTCTTCGATCCGTTCTTTGCGGAAAACCCGCACACCGAAACCGACCCGAGCACGCTCGATCCCGACGTGCTC
>CAYLMT010000145.1:0-4916 GCA_964384855.1 uncultured Salinivenus sp. | reverse complement strand
AGTGACCTTATCCACTCGGGGTCCCCCGAGAGACGAACCGATTCTCCGCCACGTACCAGCGCCACGGACGGTCCACCGCTTTTGAGATGCCGATGCGTGAGGACTGAGCCACCTGTTCGTCGTCTACGGAAGGTCCGTCGGCAAAATGCAGCGGAGGGCCCGTCAGCCTCGTCTTGTGGAGGTCGCCGTCCACCCCGAAGGCTTCCGCGAGCTTCCCGGGGCCATTCGTCAGGTTCACCGTGCGCTGGACGTCCCGGTGCTCCCGCATGATGTCGACGCCCTTTTCCGGCTCCACCGCACGGATCAGTACGGCCCCCGCCGTGCCTTCCGGCTCGGTTACTACGTTGAGAAGCCAGTGAACGCCGTAAATGAGATAGACGTATGCAGTGCCGGGCTTGGCAAACAGGTCTCGCCCCCGACCGTCCCCCACCACCTCTCCGGTCTCAGGATCCCGCGCAACGTGCGAGGCGTGGCAGGCCGGGTCGTCTTCTGTATAGGCCTCCGACTCCACAATCCGCCCCACGAGACGACTGCCCGTCGCGTCCTCACGAACGAGACGAGTCCCCAGCAGGTCTCGGGCGACGGCAGTCGTAGGCCGGTTGAAAAACGAAGCGGAGAGTGGCTCCATGTTGGCGTGAACAGTTGGTGGGGTGGTCGGTAGATCCAGGCGGTGCAACGTGATGGCGGAGTCTTTGTCGACCCGGTATATGTCCCCTTCTTCCCAAACCGCTACTGTGATGGATGCGGCGTTCGAGGCCGATGTATTCGAGGCACTCGTGCTCGACGTGCCCGGGGCGCATATCCAACTTCAGTCCCACGACGAGGCCGACCGTGTCCAGGTCCACGGCGGCGTGCCCGGAACCGATCCGGACGCTGCCCGCAGGCTGTTCGACCGAAAAGGAATTTCCACACACCAGTCGGGCAACCGGTTGCACATCTTTGGGGATCGCCTCTCCGAGGAGGTTACGGACTGGCGCTGGCGCAATAGCCACCCGCCGGCCATCCACCTTGACGTGCACCTTCCCCCGTCCCTGAACGTCACGGCCCAGGCGTCCGCCGGAGCGATCGAGGCATTCGACCTGGCCGGCACCGTCGAGCTGACCGTGCCGGGCGGCTCGGTGCACGCGACCCGAATCATGGGGCCGCTCCACGTGCGGGGCGCCGGTGGCGACCTTACCGTCCAGGACACCACCGACGCCGCCCTCACCCTCGAGTGGGGAGCGGGCCCCGTCACCCTCGAACGCCTCCGCGAAACGTCCGTTGCGCTCCGAGCCCGCTCCGGGCCCGCAACGGTGCAACACCTCGATGGCTCCGCAGACCTCGCCGTGCATGGCGCATCCCTCACGATCCAAGACGTGACCGGACCGTGCGAGGCCGAAGTCCGCGGCGGACCGCTCACCTATCGAGGATCCCCGACTCAAGAGACCAGCCTCCGAGCGGTCGGTGGCCCTCTCCGCGCCCACCTCCCGCTGAATCATCCCGCAACCCTCACCCTCACGGGCTCTCAAGTGTCCCTCGATCATGATTTCGCGTTCGAGGGGAAACGAACGGCCCACCGGATCGACGGCGAGCTCAATGGCGGTGGGGTCTCGTTTGAAGGCCGCGCCATTCAGGGAACCGCCCAGTGTCGAGCGACGCCCGCGGCGTGAGCTCTCGCCCCCTCAGACTACTCGCTCGATGGCCAGGGCCACGCCACCGCCGGTTCCGTGGCAGATGGAGGCCATGCCCCGTGTGCCGTCGTGCTGTCGCAGGGCGTGGAGGAGCGTGACCGTGATCCGCGTCCCCGACGCCCCGATGGGGTGGCCGAGCGCGATGGCCCCGCCGTGCACGTTCAACTGGTCGTAGGGGACATCCAGTTCGCGATGGAAGAGAATGTTGTTGATCGCGAACGCCTCGTTATTCTCGAAGAGGTCGTAGTCGTCCAGCTCCGTATCGGTCGAATCCAGCACCTTATGGACGGCCGGAATCGGCGCCTCCGGAAAGCGCCACGACTCACGCGCCGACCATCCGCCCCGGTGTACTTTTGCGAGCGGCGTGAGACCGTGCGCCTCCACCGCGTCGGCGCTGGCGAGGAGCACCGCCGCGGCCCCGTCGGAAATCTGACTGCTGTTGCCCGGCGTCAGCGCCCCATCCTCCGCAAACGCTGGTCCCAACTGCGCGAGGCCCTCTACCGTCGTGTCCGGGCGGATGCCCTCGTCCGTCTCTAGCGTCTCCGGTCCCGAGCGCGTGTCGTACTCGACCGGCACAATCTCGGCCTCAAACCGCCCTGCCTTCGTCGCTTCGGCGGCTCGCTGTTGCGACATTGCCGCAATCTCGTCGAGCGCCTCTCGCCCGATGTCGTGCTCTGCACAGAGCCGTTCGGTCTGCTCCCCCATGGCGTTGCCGGTCTCCGGGTCGCTGAGGCCGTCGCGGTGCATGATGTCCTGCAACTGCTCCCCCCCGGGCGAAAACGTGTAGCCCCACCGCGCGCCCGCATCCAGGTAAAAGCCCGCGTCCGACATCGACTCGGTCCCACCGGCCAAAATGAGATCGGCCTCCCCGGCCTTAATCATTGTGGCCCCGTTCATAATCGACATCATGCTGGAGGCACACACCATGTCCACGGCGTACCCGTCGATGCTCTCCGGGATGCCTGCCTGCAGCGCCGCCTGACGCGGCACGAGCTGTCCCTGCCCCGCCCGAAGCACGTTGCCGAAGATATAGAGGTCGAGCCCGCCGCCGTCGACCTCCGCCCGGTCGAGTGCGGCCCGCATGACCGGTGCGGCGAGATCGACGGGGGAGTGCTTCTTGAGCGCCCCGCCGAGTCGACCCATAGGGGTTCGTACGGCCGCGGCAATGTAGACGTCACGCATAATCAACTACGGGGACTGGTGAAAAAGGGAACGATGGGATAACGCTAAACGAACTCATCAGTCGTCCGGGCGGCGGCCGAGCTGCTCCCGCAGGGCCACCGGATCCGTGATGGGCGCTTCACACTGAAACTCCTCACACACGTACGCGGCGGACTGACCGTCGACGAGGCTGTGCGGCTCCGTGAACGGTGCGAGAGATGTAATGTCCGCGTCGCCAGGCGGACGATGAAGTGTGACCGTCGTCGGAGTGTAGCACGTCCGGAGCATGTGAATCAAGGCATCGGTATCGGCCGCACCGTCCTCCCCCACCACCACGACCTCCCGCGGCGTGCCCAGCGCCCAGTGCAAGCCCGCAAGCATCGCCGTAAATCCGGTTGGTCGACGTTGGGCGCTCGACCCGGCCCAGCGGCTCAGTGCTGCCGCACGCTCCTCGAACTTGGTGCGGCCGGTGAAGCGCGCCAGCCGCAGTAGATTCATCAACTGCACCGAATTGCCGGACGGCAGTGCGCCGTCGGTTGCGTCCTTGGGCCGCACGATGAGGGCCTCTCCGTCCTCCGGCGTCATGTAAAAACCGCCACCCTCCGCGTCCCAGAAGCGCTCCAGGGCGACCTCCATGTGATCGATCGCCGCCCAAAGCCAGTCGGAATCGAACGTCGTCTCGTAAAGCTCTAGGAGACCCCAGATCAGAAACGCATAGTCGTCCAGCGTGGCCTGGATCCCGGCCTCTCCCTCCCGGTACCGGTGGAGCAACCGCCCCTCATTGTCGTGCATCCCGTTGAGCACAAATCGGCCCGTTTGCACGGCGGCCGCTTCAAACGTGGACTCGTCGAACACCCGCGCGGCCTTGGCGAGCGCCGCAATCATGAGACCGTTCCAGTCCGTCAACACCTTGTCGTCGAGGCCCGGACGAGGACGCTTGGACCGCGCTTCGAACAAAGTGTTACGCGCCGTTTCCAGTCGATCTTGGAGCGTGTCCTCGTCCATGTCCCGTTGCTCGGCCGCCGCGGCGAGGGACAGCTCCCGATGGAGCACGTTCTTGCCGGTTCGCTCTCCCGTACGCTCCTCCTGATAATTCCCCTCCGACGCTATGTTGTAGACATCGATCACGAGATCTGCAAGCTCGGGCTCCAGAAGATCCCGAAGGTCCTCGACGGACCAGACGTAGAACGCCCCTTCCTCCATCTCCCCCTCCTCATTCGGACTGTCGGCGTCCTCGGCCGAGTAGAATCCGCCGTCCGGGGCCCGAAGGTCCCGGAGCACATACGTGAGTACCTCCCGCGCCGTCTGTTCGTAGCGATCGGTGCCGGTCGCCTGGTATGCCTCCGTATAGGCCAGGACGTGCATTGCCTGGTCGTAGAGCATCTTCTCAAAGTGGGGAAGCTTCCACCGCTGGTCGGTCGAGTACCGGTGAAAGCCGTAGCCCACCTGATCGAAGAGACCGCCCCACCGCATCCGATCGAGCGTAGTGGTCACCATCTCGAGCGCCCGCTTCTCGCCGGTTCGATGCCAGTGACGCAGGAGAAATAGCAGGTTGTGCGGGGCCGGAAACTTCGGGGCGGACCCGAAACCACCGTGCGTCCGGTCAAACTGCTGCGACAACTGCCGGGCGGTCTCGTCAAGAAGTTGCGGGCCGGGTGCATCACCGTCCTTCTGCTCCTCCGTAATGCTCCGAAGCCGGTCGGTCACCTGCTCGGCGTCCTCGAGAAGCTTCTCCCGATCATCACTTTCCCACAGCTGGTTGACCCGTGGCAAAAGGTCCATGAGGCCCGTCTGCTGAAAGCGCCCCTCCTTCGGTAGATAGGTCGCCGCGAAAAACGGTTTTCGATCGGGCGTGAGTAGCACCGTCAGGGGCCACCCGCCCTGCCCTCGCATCATCTGGCAAACGTCCATGTAGATGCTGTCCACGTCCGGCCGCTCCTCACGGTCCACCTTAATCGGCACGAAGCCGTTGTTGAGCACCGCAGCCACCTCCTCGTCCTCAAAGGACTCCCGCTCCATCACGTGACACCAGTGACACGTGGAGTATCCGATCGAAAGAAAGATCGGCTTGTCTTCCTCTCGTGC
>CAYLMT010000144.1:0-4939 GCA_964384855.1 uncultured Salinivenus sp. | reverse complement strand
ATCGTGTGCTTAACGGTGATCAGAGCCACCAGGGCCGCCACCTGCGAATCCCGCCCGACAATTTCGAGATACAGCGACTGGAACTGTACCGGTATCCGTGATGGCGTCGCTGGACGCCAACTGTCTGCTGTCGGGATCTCCCTCCTGCCCTCGTCTCACCCCGAGACGGAATGCCTCCCCGTCTTTTTTCCTCTGGTCCCACGCCTGCCCCAATGCACCACTCTGGGTTTGCTCCTCCGTTCCGAGCCGTTTGGATTGTGTGGGTGGTTGGGGGACTGCTGCTCATAGGCTGCCAGTCCCCCCCGGAGCCCCGAGGCAACTGGCAGTACGAGGGCGACGTGCGCTGGGCCCGGCTCGCCGAAGCCCAGGGTCAAGGGCCCGGCTTCCGGCAACTCGACTCCTCGCGAACGGGCATTTCGTTCGTGAACACGGTCACCAAGGACATGATCGCGGAGAACCGCAATATGCTCCACGGGTCGGGGGTAGCGGTCGGCGACGTGAATGGCGACGACTGGCCCGACCTCTTCGTGACTCAACTCGGCGGGCCGAACCGACTCTATCTGAACCAGGGGAATTTTGAGTTCCGGGAGGTGGCAGACGCCGGTGGAGCCGCCCTGGAGTCACAACGCTCCACGGGTGCGTCCCTTGCCGATCTCGACGGAGATGGCGACCTGGATCTCATTGTCACCACCATGGGCGGGCCCAACGTTCTCTTCCACAACGACGGCTCCGGCCGCTTCCGTCGGGTGGAGGACGCTGGGCTACATTCCGGACAGGGCTCGACGACGGCCGCGCTCGCGGACGTGAACGACGACGGCGCTCTGGACCTGTACGTCGGCAACTACAAGCGCATCGCCCTCCGCGACTCGTTGCCGCCCAGCGAGATGCAGTTCAAGAACCTCGCCCGTCAGGTGGGCCCGAGTGCGTACGAGGTACGAGCAGAATACGAGGGCATGTTCGAGATCGAGATGGTGGAGGGTGAAGCATTCATCCGGGAGAAGGCAGAAAAAGACCGACTGTACCTCAACGACGGGGACGGCACATTTACCGAGCAGACGTGGGCCGACGCCTTCCGCACCGCCGACGGGTCGCCCATGACCGAGGTCCCGCAATCCTGGGCACTGGTTGCTCGGCTCGAAGACCTGAACGGCGACGGGCACCCCGACCTGTACGTCTGCAATGACTACAAAAGCCCGGACCTGCTCTTCTGGGGCACGGGTGACGGCCACTTCGTGGAGGCAAAACCGCCCACGCTCCGCACGACGAGCCACGCCACGATGTCCATCGCCACCTCGGACATTAACCGCAACGGACACACAGACTTCTTCCTCTCCGACATGCTGGGCCGCGGCTACGAGCGGCGCCAGTCCCAGATGCCGTCCCAGGTGCCGCGCCCCCACGCCGTGGAGGCCTCGCGCGAACGGGTGCAGGAAATGCAGAACACCCTACAGCTCAACCGGGGTGACGCGACGTTTGCCCAAATTGCCGAACTCGCCGGGGTTGAGGCCACCGGGTGGACCTGGGCGTCCCGGTTTCTGGACGTGGACCTCGACGGCTACGAAGACCTCCTCGCCGCCACCGGCCACGCCTACGACGTGCAGGACCCCGACGCCCGTCGCCGCACGGCCCGGCTCGAATCGCAGATGCAGAGCCCCGAGGAAAAGCTGCGGCTCATCTTTGAGTATCCCCGCCTCGACCTGCCCAATGCCGCTTTCCGCAATCAAGGCGACGGCACGTTCGAGTGGATGCCGAAGGGATGGGGCCTCGGTACGACGGACGACGTCGGGCACGGGCTCGCCACCGGGGACTTCGACCGGGACGGCGATCTCGACGTAATCATCAACCGCCTCAACCGTCCGCTCGGCGTTTACGAAAACCAGGCGACGGCCTCCCGGGTGGCGCTCCGCCTCGTCGGCCGAGCCCCGAATACCGAGGCGGTGGGTGCGACGGTAACCCTCCATCCGGGAGAGACATCCGGAAACACGCTCCCGCCTCAGACTCAGCGGGTGATCGCGGGGGGAGAGTATCTCTCGGACAGCGAGGCGGTCCTCTCGTTCGCGATGGGTACGATGGAACGTGCGCGCGTCGACGTGGCGTGGCCGAGCGGCGATACATCGAGCGTCTCCGTGCAGCCCAACCGAATCTACGAGGTCCCGGCACCAGGTGCCAACGTGAATTGGCCCCAATCTCCAACTTCGTCCTCGGACCCAACGGTCCCCAACTCTCGGGACACCACTGAACGCCACTCCCCCGACTCGTCGGTGGCGCAGAAGTCTACGGAGGGCTTCCGGTTCGAGGATGTGCGCGAACGCCTCGACCACAGCCACGCCGACGAGAAATACGTCGACTTCCAGCGCCAGCCGCTCCTGCAGCGCCGGCTGAGCCAGCAGGGCCCGGGTGCCGCCTGGGCCGACCTCGACGGGGACGGGGACGATGACCTGCTTCTCGGCACCGGCCGCGGGGGAGAGCTGGCCTATTTCCGAAATGACGGCGGCACATTTGAGCGGGTGCTCGGCGGCCTGCTGGACCACACATTTGAGCGGGACCTAACCGGCCTCGTCGTGGCCCCCGACACGGACGGCGCTACGGCCTTCGTGGGTCGTTCGAACTACGAGCGCAGTCCGGACGACCCGGCACGCCCCTCCTCCATCTTTGTGCTCGACGCAGGGCCTTCTGGGCTCCATCCGCGCGACACCCTTCGCGTTCCGTCGGCCTCGGTGGGGCCTCTAGCCCTCGCGGACGTGAACGGAGATGGCACCCTGGACCTTTTTGCCGGAGGACGCCATCTCCCCGGTGATTATCCGGCCGATGCCTCCTCGCTCGTCTTCGTCAACCAGAACGGCTCCTACAGAGCGAGTCGATCGCTGAGCCGGCCGTTCGAAGACATCGGACTGGTGTCCGGCGCCACATTCGCCGACATGGATGGAGATGGCGATTCGGACCTCCTCCTCACGACCGAGTGGGGACCGATTCATTATTTCGAAAACCAGGACGGACGCCTCATCGACCGGACCGCAGAGCAGGGCCTCGATCAGTTTTCCGGGTTCTGGCGCGGCGTAGGCGTGGGTGATTTCAACGAGGACGGACGGCTCGACCTGGTAGCCACCAACTGGGGATGGAACAGCAAATTCGGGCGCCCATCAGGGGGCCTCGGCACGCTCGACTCTCCCCGACTGGCTCATCCCCTCCGGGTGTACTACGCCAAGACCAACCGGCGTCGCCCAATGGCACTGCTCGAAACGAAATACCACGAGGACCGCGACGGCTACTTGCCCTTTCAGGGTCTTCCCGCCATCGCGCGAACCCTACCGCACGTTCAGGATCGCATGTCGTCATTCGAGGAATTCTCGACCGCTTCGTTGGAAGAGGTGGTCGGTTCGGATTGGCTCAATCGGGCCGCGACGAAGGAGGCAAATACCGTCTCACACATGGTTTTCCTCAATACGGACGACGGCTTTACGGGCCACGCCCTTCCATTCTGGGCACAGCTCACCGCCGGGTTTTCGCCCAGCGTCGCCGATCTCAACGGGGACGGACACCTCGACCTTCTGCTGAGCCAAAACTTCTTCGCCACTGAGAGCGAGACCCCCCGACAGGACGCGGGGCGGGCGCTCGTCCTCCGCGGCGACGGCACAGGCCACTTTACCCCCATCAAAGGGCACCATTCTGGAGTCACCGTGTACGGCGAACAGCGGGCCGCCCCGGTGGCCGACGTGGACCGGGACGGGCGCGTCGACCTGGTCATCACGCAAAATGGAGCCGCCACAACCCTCTTTCGCAATGTGGGAGCCACGCCCGGCCTCCGCGTGCGGCTCGATGGCTCCTCCGCCAATCCGTCCGGGATCGGTGCAACAGTGCGTCTCCGCTACGACAACGGTCGTCGGGGACCGGCTCTCCCGGTGACAGCCGGGTCCGGCTACTGGTCGCAGCACTCTCTCACACCCGTGCTGGGGCATGGCTCCCAGACGGTAGACGCCGTAGAAGTGCAGTGGCCCGATGGCACGTCTTCCGAGGCGACCGTGCCCGATGGGGCCCATTCAGTCGTCGTCTCCCACCCGTAGCGAACCCCCGTGTCCTGAGCACGTCCGGACCTCAAATCTTCCGACTGGTCCCATACACGAACGGCAGGATGCTCCCTCGACCGTGAGGGTCGGGACACATCCTGCCGTGTGCTCATTGCCTCGTTCTGTACCGCCGACTGAACGGACCCGTCGGAACGAACCACTCGACGTTAGTACCCGGGATTCTGGTCGCCCGTCCCAATTTCGGGATTGTTCTCGATCTCCCCAACCGGGATGGGTTGGAGATAGGGCTCCGGCACGTCAGAGCTTTCAACGTTGGGATTGAGCTGCTCCAGGTAGTCTGTATTCCGAAACACGAAGTGGAACAGGGCCGCCTCTCCGGTGAACTCCAGCACAAATTCGTGGTAGAGTGCATCCATCGCCTCCTGGGTTCCACTCACGGTGCCCGCACCGTCATTGTAACCGTCGAGTCCCACCCGGTCGCGAACGTCATTCATGAGTGAGACGGCGGACGGGCTGCCCCCTCCGCTGGTAGTGATGTTGCCCTGTTGGATCTGGGCCTCGGCCAGCCCGAGCAACACCTCCGCGTAACGGAGCTCGCGGAAGTTGATGCCCGAATTTTGACTTCCGTGGGGCGGCGCTCGGTAATACTTCTGGTACTTCTTCCAGCTCGGCCGGTTGTCGCCCACCACGCCACTTTCTCCCGTTCCGCAGTCGACGGTTGCCGTGACGTAAACCTCCGCACCATCGTTGTACGTGTCGCAGGCAAAGTAGAATGTGCTGGTCGCACGCGGATCGTCGAGTTCGTCGGCCTGCGTTTCCGTACCTTCGGCCTCATTTTCCCCAGGGTTGGAGACCCAATCCTGAACACCCATCTCTTCCGCGACCGTCTGAGACGCGACCACGTTGCGCCAGTG
>CAYLMT010000143.1:0-4945 GCA_964384855.1 uncultured Salinivenus sp. | reverse complement strand
GTGAGGATCTCGTAGAAGTCGTCCTCGTCGAGGTTGTTGAGCTCCACCCGGATGGGGAACCGGCCCTGCAGTTCGGGGATGAGGTCGCTGGGCTTGGAAGCGTGGAAGGCCCCACTGGCAATGAAGAGGATGTGGTCGGTTTCGACCATGCCGTGTTTGGTCGTGACCGTGGAGCCCTCCACGATGGGAAGGAGATCTCGCTGCACGCCCTGCCGGGACACGCCGGCGCCCTGTCCACCCTCGTCGCGGGTTCGGGTGCCAGAGGCCACCTTATCAATCTCATCGACGAAGACGATCCCGGCCTGCTGCACCCGGTCCAGGGCGTCCTCCTTTACCTGATCCATGTCGATCAGCTTCTGGGCTTCTTCCTGCGTGAGGATTTCGCGGGCCTCGTCCACGGTCACGCGCCGCGTCTTGCGTTTCTGTCCCCCGCCGAGGTTGCCAAAGAGCTCCTCGAGGTTGACGCCCATTTCTTCCATGCCCATGGGGCCGAACATCTGCATCATCGACTGCGAGTCGGACGTGACCTCAATCTCGATCTCTCGGTCGTCGAGGTCGCCCCGCTCCAGCTTGTCCCGGAATTTCTGTCGGGTGCGTTCCCGGAGACTCGTGTGCTCACCTTCAAGGTCGGCATCGTCCGGTTCGCGGACCGTAAAACCCGCCTCGTCGGAGGCTCCGTCGCCGGCCTGGGACTGTCCCTCGTCTTCGGGAGGGATCAGAATGTCCAGGATGCGCTCTTCGGCCAGCTCCTGGGCCCGGTCCTGGACCTCCTCTTTGTGCTCCTTCTCCACCATGTTCACCGCGATGTCGGTGAGGTCGCGGATCATGCTGTCTACGTCGCGCCCCACGTAGCCGACCTCGGTAAACTTGGAGGCTTCCACCTTGATGAAGGGGGCCCGGGCGAGGCGGGCCAGACGGCGGGCGATTTCGGTCTTGCCCACGCCGGTGGGACCGATCATGATGATGTTGTTCGGCATGATCTCATCCCGCATAGCTTCCGGCGCGTTCTGGCGGCGCCAGCGGTTGCGAAGGGCAATCGCGACGTTCTTCTTGGCCTTGTCCTGCCCGATGATGTATTCGTCGAGTTCCTCGACAATCTGACGGGGCGTGAGGTCTTCAACGTGCTGGGTGACGTTAGGCATACAGGGTCGGAATCGGCGGTGATCGAAAGGGGATAAACGGCGGGGAGACGATCAGGCTTACTCCTCGGGATCTGTGCGCGGCGTCGCCTCGTCCCCATTTTCGCTCGTAACGGTGGAGGCAGAGGCGGTCGGAGATTGGATGGCCTCGTCCATGTCGTACGCGTCGGGGGCCGCGTCCGGGTCGTCACTGCCGTTCGGCTCGTTAGAATCATCCCCGGAGTCGTCGCTCGGGGCCGGAGTGGACGAGCGGTCGACCGTCTCGTGGAGGTCCTGAACGTCGGGATGGTCGTCATTGACGATGAGAACGGTGTAGTTGTACGGATAGCCATTTCGCTTCTCCAGGCGCGCGGCCCCGGCAGCCTCGAGCTCACTTACCAGCGACTTGGGGTCCTCGTCGGGTCCCATGAGGTCGGAGAGCTTGCGCAGCAGGGGGGTCAGGTAGACCTCGTCGTACTGCCCAAAGTGCTCCTCCGTAATCTTAATGGCCCGTCGTGCCGCGGGGTTGTCGAGCGACTGAAACTGTTGGGGGGGCGGCGTGTCGGGCGTCTGGGCCTGAGTGTAGGCGGCACCACTCGTGGGGGCGTTTGCCAGCAGATCTTCTCGAGATTCCTGGCTCAGCAGATTTCGGGCATCGAGATACCGGCTGTCCTCGGCGAAGGAGGGAGTATCTGCGGTCTGGGGCGGATTGACGGCAGCCACTAAGGGCCGATAGCCCTGCTCCCGAATCCACCGGACGAGGGGGAGGTACGGACGATTTCCCGTGACAATAACGACGGTCTGGAGGTCTGATCGGCGTGTCAGAACATGGGTCACGTCGAGCGTGAGTCGCACTTCGGATGCATTGTCCTGCATGCCTGCGGGCACGTGGACGGGCTCGATGCCTGCTCGATGCAGGGTGGAGGGGACCTGTGCCTCCTCGTTATCGAGCGTTGTATCGAAGGTGCCGTACGCACGGCCATAAATGGTGGGGGTGTCATCGCCCTCTTCGAGGTAGCGGCGGACTTCCTCAAAGATTTCCTCCGCGTACGCACTGGTCGAATGGTTCCGGTCGCTCTGAGACTTCAGGATGGTGTAGAGGTTGTCGTAGTCGACAAACATGGCGGCCTGTCGCGGGCCGACATCGGTCAAGGAATCGTGAGACATAACGGGGTGCGTCCTCAATCTATGGGAATATATAATGGAAGCCTCGGGGACGGCCATTCATCAATAAAGCCCCCGAGGAGTCAAGGCAGTCGGGGGGCAATCACGAGGACTCGGCCTCGATATCGAGGATGGTCCGGTTATGATTCGTATAGATGCAAATGTCCGCGGCAATAGAGAGACCGTTCTCGACGATGTCGCGGGCGGAGAGCCCCTCCGCGTTTTGAAGGAGGGCACGGCTTGCGGCGAGGGCGTAGGAGCCCCCGGATCCAATCGCGACGATGTCGTCGTCGGGCTCGATGACGTCGCCGGCCCCACTGATAAGAAGTAGTTCTCGGGGGGAGGCCACGGCCAGCAGGGCTTCGAGCCGACGGAGATATTTGTCGGTCCGCCACTCCTTCGCCAGCTCCACGGCCGCCCGTGCCACGTTGCCCCCGTACTCCTGCAGCTTTTCCTCGAAGCGCTCGAACAGCGTGAAGGCGTCGGCGGTCGATCCGGCAAAACCGGCCAAAATCTCCCCGTCGTACAGCGATCGCACCTTCTCGGCCTTGTGTTTCACGACCGTTTCGTTCATCGTCGCCTGGCCGTCCGAACCGAGGGCAATCTGTCCATTGTGGCGGACGCCAAGTACGGTCGTTGCGTGGGGAGAGTCGGACTCAGCGGTCATGTACGAGGGTGGATTCGAGGTGGTAGAGCGCGCGTCCTCCGAGGAATCCTCGCGGGGAGGAATTCCATCTCTCACCTGTACGACTCACACAACGGGCGGTTCGTGATTGACCGGCCAGAACGTCACAAAAGCGGTTTTTCGCCAAACTTTAGCCGGTACGGACTGGGGCGCTGTACTCGGCAGCAAGCCGGAACGACTCGCCCTCGCCATCGTCCCGTGCGGCCTGGCTACCGGGTGGAGGGTTCCGCGAGGGCTCGTTGCTCGGGGGCGGACTCCCGAAGAATGACGACTGCGTGGCTGATCTCGTAGAGAGGCACGGCAGGGCGGAGGAAAATGTCGAGCTCGCTCCGGCCGGCCGGGGCAGCCACAGAGTCGACGGTCCCGATGCGGCGGCCAGGGGGGAAGATATCGCTATGGCCGCTGGTGACGACGCGCTGACCGGCCTCGACGGGTTCGGTTTTTACGACGTGGTCGAGCTGAAGGCGATCGAGTCGTTCCCCATCCCAGCGTACGATTCCTTCGGCCCGAAGTGGAAGGACGGTGCCCGGCACCCGAAAGTCGGTGTTGAGAAACGGCATGACACGGGCGTAGTGCTCGTTTGTCAGCACGACGGTGCCCACGATGCCCTCTTCGTGGACCACCGGCATCCCCTCCGCTACGCCATCGGCCGTGCCGACGTCGAGAATGAGGAAGTTGTCCTTCTGGAAGATGTCTTTCGTAACGATGCGGGCGGGGCGGAGGGGAGCCTCGCTCGTATCCGTAAGGTTGAGCAGTCGTTCTAACTCGTCGTGGCGCTGACGTACGGCGCGCGTGCGAGCGACTTGGCTGGAGAGCTGAATGTTTTCGCGCCGCAGTTCGTCATTGCGTTCAAGGACGCGGAGGTAGCGGCCCATCCAGGCAAAGGTGCTTTCGACCTGGGCGGTCCACCCCATCGCCTGGGCCCGAAGGGTACGCACCAGGGGCTGATTTTGGGTCAGCATAAGGGTCGCCGCCACCAGGAGAACGGCGCCCAGAAGAAGCCAGTCGGTGGGGCGGTTCTGAGACGCCATGAGCGGAAGGAGGCATCGGTTCCAAAAGGGGTCGACGGGGGCGTCGCCACCTTAGGTGAGGACGCGCTCGTAGTCCTCGAGATTTTCGAGTACTTCGCCGGTGCCCCGGACCACGGCTTTCAGTGGATCCTCGGCCACATACACCGGCAGCTCCACGCGGTCTCGAAGCATCTGATCAATGCCTTCAAGGAGGGCCCCGCCACCGGTCATCATGATGCCCCGTTCCAGCACGTCCGCGCCAAGCTCGGGGGGCGTACGTTCGAGGGTGCGCAGGACGGCGGCGCTGATCTGCTCGAGGTTGTCGTGGAGGGCCTCCCGGACGTTGACGGACGAGATGGTGCGTACCTTGGGGATGCCACTGACGAGGTCGCGCCCCTTCACCGAGAGCTCCAGCTCCGTATCGAGCTCGATCGCACTCCCCACCTCACATTTGATCCGTTCGGCGGTTCGGGAGCCGATGAGGAGATTGTGGTTGCGCTTGAAATACTGCACGATGGCCTTGTCAAGCTCGGATCCTCCCACACGCAGCGACTCGTCCAGGACGATACCGGAGAGGGCAATAACCGCGATTTCGGTCGTCCCGCCCCCGATGTCCACGACCATATTGCCGACGGCCTCCTGAATGTCGAGCCCGATTCCAATGGCCGCGGCCATTGGCTCGGACACGAGGTTGACCTTGCGAGCCCCAGCATGCTCGGCGGAGTCGCGCACGGCACGCTTCTCGACCTCCGTGATGCCGCTTGGGACACAGACGACCATGCTCCGGATGGAGGTGAGCCAGTTCTTTTTCACCTTGCGGAGGAGGCCCTGGATCATCTCCTCGGCGACCTTAAAGTCGGCAATCACGCCGTCCCGGAGCGGCCAGATCGTCTCAATGTCCTGGTGGGTGCGCTCGTGCATCTGGAGGGCCTCGTAGCCGATCTCACGCACCTCGTTGGTGTCGGAGT
>CAYLMT010000142.1:0-4988 GCA_964384855.1 uncultured Salinivenus sp. | reverse complement strand
CTCCGGCCAAACATAATAGCTGACCGCGGAAAATGGAATCTTGTCTGAGGACGTTCTACGTTGATGGCCGATTTGTCGTCTTATTCGGTTGAGGAGGCGCGCCGGGCAATGCAGCGCCACTGGGGGTACGAGAGTTTTCGGCCCGGCCAGGAGGCGGTCTTGAAGCCGTTGTTCGAAGGGCGAGACGTGTTGGGGGTCATGCCGACGGGCGGCGGGAAGTCCCTGTGTTATCAGCTCCCCGCCGTTCTCGCGGATGGCTTCGTGCTCGTCGTCTCGCCGCTCATTGCGCTCATGCAAGACCAGGTGGAGGCGCTCCAGGCGCAGGGCATTGCCGCCACGTTCATCAACAGCACCTTGCCGGGCCACGAGGTCGAGCAGCGGTGGACGAACGCCGAGTTCGGGCAGTACGACCTCCTCTACATGGCCCCCGAGCGCTTTTCCACGGAGGTCTTTCAAGCGCGGGCGGAGCGGCTGGACGTGTCGCTCATCGCGGTCGACGAGGCGCACTGTGTCAGTGAGTGGGGACATCACTTTCGTCCCGACTACCTTGAGATTCCCGACGCCCGAGAGCAACTGCAGGAGCCCCCGACCGTGGCCCTCACCGCCACGGCAACCCCGGCGGTTCGCCAGGACATCCTCGATCTCCTCGATTTGCCGGATGCCGTCGAAGTGGTGCGGGGGTTTGATCGTCCCAACATCACGTGGTCGGTATTCCGCACCGACAATAAGTGGGAGCGTCTTCGTGCGGTGGTCGACGCGGTGCCCGGGACGGGGATCGTGTACGTCCCCACGCGTCGAGACGTGGACCGGTGGCGAAAACGGCTCGATGCCCATGGCGTCGGCACGGAGGGATATCACGGCGGGCTGGACTCCGAGGCCCGCGAATCTCGTCAGCAGGCCTGGGTTGACGACGAGGTGCGGGTGATGGTGGCGACGAACGCGTTCGGGATGGGCATCGACAAGCCCGACGTACGGTTTGTAGTGCACATGGCCCCACCCTCGTCGCTCGAGAGTTACTACCAGGAGGCGGGGCGGGCCGGGCGCGACGAAGAAAAGGCCCACGCCGTGCTTCTGTACCGGCCCACTGACGCCGACACGCAGGCCGCTCTCATCGAGGCGTCACACCCCACGGCCGAAGAGGTTCGCGAGGTGTACGATGCGGTGTGCAGCGTGGGACAGGTCCCAGTGGGGAGCGAGCCGGACGGTCCGCTCGCCGTTCGGCTCGACGCCGTTCTAAAAACGACTGGTTTTTCGCGGACGAAGGTCCGGACCGCCGTTGACCTGATCGATCGGCAGGGGGCGTGGACCCTCCTGCCCCGGCGCAAACACTTCGGCCTTCTACAGTTTTCGGCGTCGGCCCGAGAGGTGCGCGAATACGCCGACTCGGTGGACAACCGAGCACTGGCAGCCTTCGTGCGAACCCTTCTTCGAACCGTTCACGCGGACGCGTTTCGGGGATGGTGGCCGCTCGACTTGCGAGCCACTGCGCGCCGGACCGACCTGTCGCGAGACCGCCTCCGGCGGGGGCTTCGCTACCTGGAAGAGCAAGGTCTGCTCCGCTGGAAACCGCCGGGGGCCGCCCTCCAGGTCGAGCTTTCTTTTCCCCGCGCGTCGAAGTTGCCCGTAGACGACCAGGCCGTTCAAAACGCGCGTCAGCGGGCCGAAACACGACTTCAATACATGCTCCGATACGCCCGGTCGGTGGCCTGCCGACGCTGGACCCTACTCACCTATTTCGGCGAAGAAACCGACGAGCAGTGCGGGGGGTGCGACGTGTGTCTTGGCCGGCATCAGCCCACAGCGGTTACCCCCGACGACGAACCGGTGCTCCGTCGCATCCTGGAGCAGGTGGCCGCGTCGGTTCCGCGGGAGGAGTGGTTCGACGATTCTCCTGCGCCGCCCCATCGGGTCGAGGAACTGGTGGAATGGCTCGTCGAGGAGGACTACCTGTCTGTGGACGATCCCCTGGAGGGATCGGTTCGCCTCACTGCGAAAGCCGAGGACTGGCTTTGAAGGGAGCCAGATGAGGCTATGGGGCATCGGGCTCTCCCTGAGAGCGGTTCTGAATGGAATCGGGAACACCTTGGGGCGTGGTGCCGCTCCGATTTGGGTACCGCAGGGCCTGGAGCGTATCGATCACGGTTTGGTACATCGCCTCAAAGCGATCCGGACGACGGGTGTAGTGCCGAAGGGTGGCCTCAAACTCGGACGGCTCCACGTTGTACCGCGCAAAAATCGAATCTCGAAGACCGGGGGGCGTCGGCGTGTCCCCCGACTGTCGGGAGGAGGCCATGTGCAGTTCCGTCAACACGCGGGTAAACGTGCTGTCCGGAAGTGGCTCGTCGTCGGTAGAGAACCCCGAGCACCCCATCAGCAGGCCGAAGCCGATGGCGACACCGAATACGCCCCATCGTAGAGGCGAACAGTCTGACTCGATCGGGGAGATGACCGTGGACATTACTCTGCGGCGGTCGGGGAGTCCTCCGGCGAGCGACCCTCTTCCGCAGTACGAAAGGTGCGGGCCATGACCTCCATCTGCCGGAGGAGGTCGAGTTTATCGTGGTCGGGGGCGAAGATTGACCCGTCCAGCATGTAGACCCGATCCGTGGCTTGGTCGTAGAACGTGTAGTTCACGAAAGGGCCGCCGCCCCCGATGGGTTGAAGCTCGTTTCCCTCTCCAATTGGGGCTACCATGTACCACAGACCGCGCGTGTCGTAGGCGTACCGATCCAGGAAGGAGTGTTGTTCGGTTTTGAGGGGCCGCCGGTAGTCAATCTTTACAAATCCCTGCACGTTGCCCCGTAGGTGTCGCCGTGTGAGCGAATCGCGGGTGTTGTAAATCCACTCGGGGGTAATTTGGTCTGGGCTGACGTTCTCGACGTAGTAGACAAAAAATTCCCGTCGCGTCTGGGCCAAGAGGCGCCGAAGCCAAACAAACCCCTCCGATTCGGTCGTCGTATCGATGGCAATCTGAAAGTCGGATTGGACGCTGACGGCAAAGTCGTGGCGTCGCATGAGAGAGTCTTCGAGGGCCGACCGGCGGTCCTCTTCGTACATTTCATGGTTCATGCGCTGGAGCGTCACGTCCGTGAACGTGTCTCGGATCTCCGAACCCTGGGTCTGAAAGGTTTCGGCGAGGGCCTCTGGGGTGGCCGCCGCGACGTAGTAGATACGCTGGCTTCGACGCCACAAATTAGGCTTGGACACCACGGCAGTTTGTCCATTCAAAATGGCCTGCTCCGCTTCGTCAGAGAGCCGCCGTCGCAGAAACGACGTTTCGTTCGTCGAGTCGCTGAGGGGAGCCGCGATGATGACGTTCTTCAGGTCTTGAATCCGTTCGTACGTGCGCTCGTCGGTCAGCTCCAGGTGACGCAGTTGGAACGAGCGCTCCGAGACAGGCAAGGTTTCGACCCAGGGCGTCACGTTCGCGCGCAGTGCCTCGCCCGGGGGGCCGGTCCAGTACGAGCTGTCCATGACGACCGCAATCTCCCCCTCGGGGCCCACGGCGCGGGGCCGATAGTCTCCCTCACACCCGGAAAAGAAGAGCAGGCTCGTGAACAGTGTCCCCACCAGGAGCCAGTGCGAGAACCGAACAGAACGACGCATGGGACGAAAGGGTTGGGAGCTGGAGCGGAGCGAGGCACATGGCCTCACACGCTTGGATACATAGATTGCTCCGGGCGGAAAGGATCCCGAAGCGAGCGACTCGGTTTCTCCGAGTCTCCACGGCAGAAGTGAGAGGCCGTCTCCCAGTTTCAAGTGGGACCAGAGTTGGGCTCCGGTGTCGGAGTGCCGGACTTAAGATGGCGGGCAAACGTCTCGACCGCGTCCAGTCGATCTGTCAGCGATCGCTCGGCATCTTCCCAGAGGGCCGACACGCGATTGATGAGCGCGGAGCCGACGATAAATCCGTCCGTGTGCCGGCTGAGGCGCATCGCGTCGTCGTGGCTCTTGATGCCGAAGCCGACGAGGAGGGGATTTTGCTCCACGAGCTCCCGGGCGTGCTTCAGGTACTCGTCAACGGTCGGCGTATCGGCCAGGTCGCTTCCCGTGAGGCCAGTCACGCTCACGGCATACACGAAGCCTGTGGCTCGCTCGTCGACGACACGAATCCGGTCGTCGGAGGTGTTCGGGGCGATCAGAAACACCAGGTCCAGGCCGTGGGTGGCGGCGGCGTCACAGAGCGGATTGCTCTCTTCCGGGGGGAGATCCGGGAGAATGAGGCCGTCGACCCCGGCCTTCGCGGCGTCTCGGCAGAAGGCCTCGATCCCGTATTTCAACACCGGATTGACGTACCCCATGAGTAGGAGGGGGGTCTCGCTCTCTACCCGAAAGGCCTCAGCAGTCTGAAGGGTGTCGGTGAGCGTGACGCCGTGGGAGAGGGCCTGGGCACTGGCCCGCTGAATGGGACGCCCCTCGGCCAGGGGATCGCTGAAGGGCATGCCCAACTCGATGAAATCGGCGCCCCCTCGGTCGATCGCATGGAGCAGCGGGACGGTGGCGTCGGGGGTTGGGAAGCCATCCGTGAGGAAGAGCCCCATGGCGTTCTCGTCACGGCCGCGCAGGGTCTCGAACGTCTCGTCGAGTCGGGACATCGTAGTCAGTGGGGGCACGAACGAAGATTCGAGCAGGCGTGGGGGCACTCGTAACTACCGGTGCGCGGCGATGGTCTCCATGTCTTTGTCGCCCCGGCCGGAGCAGTTGAAGACGAGCACGGCGTCTCCCCCTCGCTCCTCGGCCAGAGATCGGGCCAGCTCGGGCAGGAGGGCCACCGCATGGGCCGTTTCGAGGGCCGGGATGATGCCCTCCGTCCGGGATAATAGTTCTACCCCGTCCAGAGCCTCCTCGTCGGTTACCGGGTGGTACGTGACGCGTCCCTCGTCGTGCAGGTGGGCGTGCTCGGGCCCGACGCCGGGATAGTCGAGGCCGGCGGAGAGGGAGTGGGCGAGGCGTACCTGACCGGACTCATCCTGCAGCAGGTAGCTCAT
>CAYLMT010000141.1:0-5002 GCA_964384855.1 uncultured Salinivenus sp. | reverse complement strand
GAAGTAGCCCGAATAGATCACTCACACTCATGGCCCGAATTAGCGTCTGGTTCGTACGCGCGGCACTCGTGCATTTTGGGATTGCGGCCACGATTGGGGCGTGGCGGCTGGCGGCGCCGGGGGGGATAGGGGTGGAGGCGCCGGCCGTGTTGCGAGCGCTTCACGTGGAGGGCATGCTGTTGGGCTGGGTCTGTCAGTTGGCGCTTGGCGTGGCAGTGTGGATCCTGCCGTTCTCGGACCGAGTCTCGGCGGATCGTCGACTCTGGGGTGCATGGGCAGCGCTAAACGGGGGGATCGTCCTGGTCGGGTTTGCCCGATGGGGCACCTGGTTGGGGCTCCTCGTGGTCGGGCGCGGTGCAGTGATTGTAGCCGGTCTACTGGCCATCCGTGTGCTGTGGCCGCGAGTGCGGGCCCTGCCCAATCGACGCCACGGCTGATTGGGCGGTTCCCTTTTCCGCGTCATTCTCGGGTGGATTCCGGCTTTGCACGATCAGATTTCCCCGAACCATTCCCACGGACAAGTCATACAGGCTACCAGATAAAAACGTTATTAGCGTAATTTAACTTGACAGTGATCCCGTTCTGGTGTACTCTGAGGGCACAACGGGGCGCAGAATCTGGACGGGCTCCGTGCCGGAAAACGCCTCGTGCTCGTGACGTACTTCCGAATTAAAGCTCCACGTTCTCATGGAGACGACCGACGAAAAAACGCTTGACGTTCGCCCAATTCCGCCGAAGGAGAAACACCCGACCATTTTCGAGACCTTCGACGAACTGGAGCCGGGCGACCACTTCGTGCTGGTCAATGACCACGACCCGAAGCCGCTCTACTACCAGTTTGAGGCCGAGCGCCCCGGCGAATTGGAATGGGAGTACCTGGAGGAGGGGCCCGAGGTGTGGCGCGTGCGGCTTACGAAGTCGGAGAAATGAGTCGGGTGGCGCTCTGAATGGGCAGTGCGGCGTTTCGGGCGAGTAGGCGACCTCGGATCGCCGGTGTGCTAAAACGACGGGAGCGAACCCGCGTAGGATAACGGTGCTCCACGTGCCCGCGGGCGTTCGTCCATGACTTGGTCGAATGGCTTCTAGGGGTGGAGGTGGATTGCCGGTCCCGGTATCCCTAGCTACGTCGGGGTCGTCCCCAGGGCAAACCTTGTGGCGCGAACAGAACGGTGCTGCTCACCACTCTCCGAACGACTACTGTTTTCATCATGGCATCTGCCCTTGATCTCGTTTCCTCAGACACCCGGCGCGAGTTGTTGCAAATAATCAAGCGTCGGGGCAGCCTCTCGGTCGACGAGGCCATGGAGGCCCTGGGCATGGCGCGGACGACCGTGCGGGAGCACCTTCTCCAGCTGCGGGAAAAGGGCCTGCTGACGCGTAGCGCCGAGCGGCAGGGCCGCGGCCGCCCGAGTCACCGGTACGAGATGACCCGGAGAGCAAAGGTGCTCTTTCCCTCCCGCGACGGGGAGTTGATGGGCGAGTTGGTGCGGTTCCTGAAGGAAGAAGGGGCCGAGGACCTGGTCGAGACGTTTTTTGAGCGATACTGGGCGGAGCGAACCGAGAGTGCTCGGCAGAACCTGCGGTCTGTTTCGGCAGACGACCTGGAGGAGAAGCTCGAGGTCCTCCGACGGATGCTGGAAGAGGAGGGGTTTATGCCGGAGGTGGACGCGGGGGAGCAGACCGTCACGGTACGGGAGTGCAACTGCCCGTTCCCGGAGTCGGTCAAGCAAACCCGCATTCCGTGCCAGTTGGAAAAGGACTTTTACGAGTCGCTCTTTCAGACGGCGCTCGACCGGGTAACATACATTCCCGACGGAAACTCCGCCTGCACATACGAGGTGAAGCGGGACTCGATTGCAATTACCGCCGGATCGGATGGGTAGGGCCGGTTGTCCGGGCGTAGACACAGCCCCTGGAAGACTCACAACTGCGACGGAGCGACGCACATTTCCACGTTAAATACAGAATTTAACGTCTGTGCGATCGCGATGTGGTGGAAGGGCGCTAGTGTTACAGCCGTCATTTCTCCTTCACGAGACGACGCATTTTGTCATGCAGCTAATATTGAGTAGTGCCGCCTGTCCCGATGGCAGCCTCGCGGATCTTCAGCGGGGAGCCCGTCGGCGTAATTTGGAGGGTCTCGAAGTGGTTGTCGGCGCGGGGCACGCACATGGCATCGAGGCGTCCTGTGAGGTGGATCCCGCGGATGGATCGGTGGGGCGTCCCGAGCAAGACGGGGTACCGGTACAGTGGCTGCTCGTGGAGGGGGATGTGTCTGCCAGTGAGGCGTTGTACTGGGGACAACGGGCGCATCTACTCCGGACGGGGCTGATTCTCTCAGAGACGGTGCCCGACTCTCCGGCGGGCGTACCCGTTGCGTTGCGACACCCGACCGATCCGGCAGCCGCACAGCGGGCCCGCGCCTGGGCGGAGCTCCACGATGCGTACACCTGCTGGGAGGTAGACGTCGCGCAGGTCTCCGAAGGGGGCATCGACGAGGTGCTGGAGGGTACGGCGTCCCATCTAGCTCACGTTCGACTGCGAGGCGCCGGGCCGGAGTCTCAGTCCGACACTTGTGGAGGGGTAAGCACGGGCGACGTATTGAAAGCCCTCGCCCTTCAGGAATACGACGGAACGGTGGCCCTGGCGCCCTCCCCGGACGGTCGCCGGGCGGCGTGGCGGTCCTGGCTGTTCGAGGAGCGGGGATGGGGGTGCAACACGGCCGTCAAGAAAAAGGCGTCGAAGTGAGACGGCACGCCCCGTTTTCGATCACCAACCTCGTCCCACCGCAGCCATGAAACCGATTCGGAAGCAAATTGCCGATGTGCTTCGACACGTCGATGACCCGGAGCTCGGCATTAACATCGTCGACCTCGGGCTCATCTACGACCTTCGGTTCGACGACGGGGACCTGACGATCGAGCTGACGATGACGACCCCGGCGTGTCCTCTCAGCGACTACATCAAGAAAAACATCCGCCACATCACCGATCAGGCCAAGGGCATCGAGCGGGTGCACATTGACATCGTGTGGCAGCCGCCGTGGTCCCCCGAGATGATGGATTCGGAGGTGCGCTCCCAGGGCTTCCGTCGTCCACCACCGCAGTACGCATGACTCGTGAAACGTGATGCGTGAAGAGTGATGTGTGAGTCATGAGTTCGAACTTGTACACCTGTCGTTATAAATCACCCACGGCTTCGCGTCCTCTTTCGAGGAGCGTAGCGGTCAACTTCGAGAGATTTATCTATCCGAGGGTGTTCTCAATCCAACTGCGCTAACTGCGACGTTCTATGCCGTATGTCGTCACCGAGCCCTGCATCAACTGCAAGTACACCGACTGCGTGGAGGTCTGCCCGGTAGACTGCTTCTACGAAGGGCCAAATTTCCTTGCGATTCAGCCCGACGAGTGCATCGACTGCAACGCCTGCGTGCCGGTCTGTCCGGTGGAGGCCATCTACCCCGGCGATCAGGTGCCGGAGGAGTGGGCGCACTACGAGCAGTGGAATGAGTACCTCGCCAATCAGTGGCGAGACCTCGGCTACAACATTACCGAAAAGACGGGCCCCCTCGAAAACGCCGAGGAGTGGGAGGAAAAGGAGAAGTCCGAGGAGGACATTCTAACCTGGGACGTGTAGACCGGCGAGAGATCGAATTTCGAGTGGCGCAAGCCCTTCGAAGACGCACGTTCACTTGTCAGCAACGAATCGTTCCCACCATGATTGTACGAAACGCCAACGCCACTTGGAACGGGAATTTGGAAGACGGAGACGGGACCCTTCGGTCCGATTCCTTCGACAGGGCCTATTCGTTTGCGAGCCGGTTCGAGGATGGGGAAGGTGTAAGTCCGGAAGAGCTGATCGGTAACGCACACGCCGGGTGTTATTCGATGGCCCTGGCCAATGAGCTCGACGAAGCCGGCTTCACGCCAGTCTCCGTACAGAGCGCCGCGAAGGTTCACTTCGATCCCGACGCGCTCGAAATTTGCAAGATTGAGCTTCGGACGGAGGCGACTGTCGAGGGCATCGACGAGCAGACGTTTCGGAAAATCGCGGAGGCCACGAAAGACGGCTGTCCTGTGTCGAAAGCGTTGGCGGGCGCGGACATTACGTTGGTGTCGGCCCGGCTTGAGAACTGACGTTTAGTCGGTACGTCCGTCAACCGTAAAGCGCAACCACTCAAACGATGCTTGCGGCACTCGGGCTCTGGTCGCCCCCCGTTCATTTCGCCGTCACGGCCGTGCACGTCTTCTGCGGCGTGTTCTGGCTCGGGTGGATGGTGTTTATGTTCGGGATCCTTCGCCCCGTGGCTGCGCGCGTGATCCCCAATCGCGGGGCGGAATTACAGGGACAGATTCAGCAGCGGATACGTCGAATCGTCTTCTGGCTGATCCCGACCATCGTGCTCACAGGCCTCTATAACATGGCCTACCACGGGCTGCTGGACTGGACGCTCCTGACGCAGACGGGACAGGGCCACCGGATGTTGACGAAGCTGGGCGCGGCCGGCCTTCTGTTTGGCGTCTACTACACAGCGCCCGTTCTTCTTCGGGCCTCGCACGGCCGGGAGGGGGCCCGGGATCACGACCCTACGGACTGCCACGGCAATCCCGATCCCCTCATTCAGAAAACGTCGGCGGTCCTGCACATTCTCGCGTTCGCGTCGGGGCTCACGGCGGCGTATCTGGGGGTGGGGATTGGGGGGTGAGCCCGGGCGAGAATTGCGAACTGCTGCGACCACTGTATGTCATTCGTCATTCATTTTCAGGCTCCGTTCCCATGATCCAGTGCAAACGCGTGTACGACGAGGTTTCGTCCGAGGACGGCACTCGCGTGCTGGTGGACCGGCTTTGGCCGCGCGGGGTGAGCAAGGAAGACGCCGCGCTGAATGCCTGGCATAAGGACGTGGCTCCGAGCGACGAGCTCCGAGAGTGGTTCGATCACGATCCTGAGAAGTGGGGCGAATTCTGTCGACGGTACCACGAGGAGCTGGACGAAAAAGACG
>CAYLMT010000140.1:0-5058 GCA_964384855.1 uncultured Salinivenus sp. | reverse complement strand
GGTCCTTGGGCTGCCCCGCCTGGAGGTTCTGGTAAAAATTCTCCATGAGCGCAACGCTCGACTGGTCGGCCGTGGGCCACAGGTTGGCCACCGTAGATTCGGCCCCCATGGCCCGGAAGGCGTATTGAAGGCCTGCCATGCCCTCCCCGCCCCGAAGCGTGCCGCGGGCGGTGCTGCATCCACTGAGGACGGCGAGGGGAAGCGAGCGGTGTTGGGTCTGCAGTTCGTGGAGGAACAGGAGGCCGTCCGAGCTAGAGTCGGGGTGGAGGAGGAAGGCGTTCTGAAGAGGGGACGTGGGATGCACGAAGGCGTGGGAGGCAAGGTGGAGGACGCCCGCCTCTTGGGTCGCTGTGGCGAGCGCGCCTTCCGTGGCGCGTTCGTCGTGAAAGGTAGCCGCGTCGTCGAATAGGCGACCCAGGGCGTCCAGTTCGGACTGTACCCCTGGCAAGGGCGGCAGAGGGGCGGAGTCACCGGTCGTGTCTGGACGGGAGGGCCGAAGTGAGGACGGGAGCTCCCGGTGCGCTTCAAAGGAGGATACCCCAAATGCCGCGAGGTCGGGAGAATACGACGCATCATCTTGCGCCGTCGATGTATCGGTTGCCATAGACGCCGACAAGTCGAGCGCCGTCGGGCGCTCCTGAAGGACGAAGCGCGCTCGGGCATGGTCGTAGCGCCCTCCCGGCGTGGCCGTTACCAGCATCGAAAACGGCACGTGAAACATCGGTCCGTCGGGAATGACGGTCAGGGGCTGGCCGTCGGGGAGGTGCTCGGCCACGGGAGCGTAGAGGCGGTCGTGCAGCGCCCGAAGCGGGCGGAGGTCGAAGTGCATCGCGTTCATGTGCTGGGGCGCCTGCCGGGCCGCGAAGAGTGGAGAGGTGCCCGTAACGCGGGTTCGGACCGAATCCTGAGAAAGGTTTGGGAGGGGGACCGTCCGAAGTGTGTCCCCGGTCAGGACAAAGGCGACGGAGCGAGGCGCGCGGCCGTACACGGGCCACGGGTCGTCGACGAAGTACGAGACGAGGGCCCGATCCCGACGAGCGAGCGTTGCAGACATATCCTCCACTGACGGCCGGGACGTCTTTAGAGAATCCAACCGCAAAATCTGCTGGCGGGCGGACAGGAGGGCTGCCTCGCGAGCGTGCAGTGTTGCTTCCTCGGTGTTGGAGAGGGAGCCGGTGCTGAGCCGCGTGCGCACGTCGGAGAGCGTGCGGCTGAGGCTATCGAGGCGAGCTCGGGTCGTGGGGGGCAGTTGGGTTGCCACCCGCGCCTGAGTACGGAGGTCCTGGAGGTGACGGGCACGGGTCCGGTCCAGCGCGACCAGGGCCGCGCGGGGCTGGTCCTGGGCTAAAAGCGTGCGCACGAGGCCGCGGTGGACATCGCGCCACTGGGCGAAGGCCGTGGAGGACCACTGTGTGGCCGTAAGGGACTCCCGATACTGCTCGATTACGGCCACGCCCTTCCGGTACTGAGACTCCGCCGCGGCCCAGTTGTGTTGGAGCTCGTGCAGGCGTCCCAAGTCCCGCCGGATTCGCCGCTGGTAGTCGAGATTGCCCATCCGTTTGGCCACGGTGAGCGACGTGTTCAGTACCGATTCCGCCTCCGTCCAGCGACTCGTCTGCATGTGTAGCACGCCGAGCTTGAGGAGGGTGAAGGCCCGGAGCTTCGCGTCATCCCGGGCCTGGGCGTACTGACGAACCTCCGCGTTCAGCGCGTACGCCCGATCGAACGAGCCCAGGTACCCGAGGCTCTCGGACAGCGTCAGGGTAAGGTCGGTGCGTTGTTCAGGGTTCTTGGCCAGCGACCGCCCCCGGCGGGCCAGGTCTCGGGCGCGCCGCAGCGGGGCACGATCAAACTCGGTATTGAGGGTCTTTTCCAGGAGGAGGTCGGCGCGGTGATGGAACAGGCGGGCCCATTCGGAGGGGTGCTGCTCGGGGGCGCGGTCGTGCTCACGGGCCAGCTGCTGTGCGCGGCGGTAGTAGTGGTGGGCCGAGTGGTAGTCCTGGGTATGCTGATAGAGGGCCCCCACGTCGAGGAGGTGGGTCACACGCATGCCGACCTCGTGCGTTGGGGTCTTCTGAAGGGCCTTCAGGTAATGCGTGATGGCCGCGGAGAGATTGCCGATTTGGTAGTGGAGGAACCCCTGGTCTTGATGGAGGGCTCGAGCCCACCCCGTACGAGTGCCCTTGGTGGCGGGGATGGAAGGCTCCGATTCTAGGTAGGAGCGGGCCTCTTCAAACGTCTCGAATGCGTCGGAAAAGCGGCGCAGGGCGGCGAGCAGGGCCGTTTCTGCCTGAAACGTGCGCATGACGTTGCCGAGATAGGGCTGCTCGACCGTCGATGGGTCGAGGGCCTGGAGGCAGGCCCGTGCCTCACGGACCTGGGAGAGGGATGAGCGAACTGTGTCCTGCGACACGGGGGGCGTGCTGGACCACATTTGCGGCACTCCGCTCCCCCAGTTGAGGGGTGGGGGCGACTGGGTTGGGGCCAGTTTCAGGCACGTGCCCAGGTCGTCCCCCGTATTGCCCCCGGGAGTGGCGGTCTGAGGCATCACCAGCAATGTGGTTAGGAGGAGGACGAGCATCACCCGGCGGTGGACGAGAAGCGGACTGCTTGTTAAGTTTGCCAAATAGTCGGCACCCAGAAGGGGCGTCGACGCTCACACATTTTTCCTTATTTCCAATATCGAGCCATGATGATAGCGACCGAACACCTACGCGTAGCCGTTCAACGTTCCGCTCAGCATGCAGGAGGCGGGGCCGATCCCTCGTCAGGTAGTGGTGGGGGTGGCGGCTCAAACGGCGGTGGGGGCGACGAGGAGGAGCTTGAAACCTAAGGACGGGCCCTGACCATCGCAAAGGCCCCCATTCCCGCCGGGAGGGCCAACGCGCGGAGGTGGGAGATGAACCCTGCGGACGCCATGGGCACTCAAGAGGAGGTCGAACGTCCGTAAAGGGAGGCTGTGCACGTACAGGTGTCGCCGCAGGCCGGGCAATGGGGACGGCTATCGGTGCGGGCGTAGTAGCGATCGATGGTGGCCAGCCGCGTGAACCCGTGCTTTTCGAACAGTATCCGGCTGTCGGGCGGGGATGGGTGGTGCCACGCGATGCCGAACGTGCGGGAGATGCCCCGGTCGGCGAGTCGTTCAAGCCGATGCTCATAAAAGGCGGTTCCAATTCCCTGGCCCTCCCAGTCAGCCCGCACGCACGTGAGGTGGAGCAGACCGTTGCGGGACGCGAGCGACACGTCTATGTCTATGTCGAGTGTCTCGAGTCCGAGATAATGACGGGTGTAGCGTCGGCTGCCCACCTCCAGAAACGAGATTCCCACGACAGTGTCGTCCGGGGTGACGGCCACGATTCCGGCGGCCGAATGGGCCGGGTCGAGGGCCGCCTCGATCCATTTGCGACGCGTCTCGGGTGCCCCGCCGAACCGCTCGGCCCAGAGCTGCTCCGCCGTGGATACGTCAGCGGGAGCGAGCGGGCGCAGGTGAACGTCCGTTGCGTCGGGCATGGGCGGCGTCGAACAGGAGGAGGGGGAATGTGAAGCTCTAGCAAGCCCCGATGAACGAAGGCCCCGAATCCGTCGTAATGGTAGCCAGGAGTCCGTCCGGACTCCCGTTCAGGTTTTCCAGAGGCGGTGCCCCGTTCATGATTCTCCACACCCTTCGCCTTCGGTCGTTCCGGGCCCACTCGGAGAGCGAGTTTGACCTCGCCCCGTCGATCAACCTCCTCTACGGGCCCAATGGAGTGGGGAAGACGAATGTGTTGGAGGCAGTCCACTACCTGTGCCTCACCAAGAGCTTTACGGCCTCGCGGGACCGGTACGCCGTGCGGAAGGACGCGCCCTATTTTGAGGTCGAAGGGCGGATCGGGGAGGTCCGCGAGGAGCCGATGACCGTACGACTGGCGTACGTACCGGGGGAAGGCAAGTCGATTTTCGTGAATGGCGCCGAGCTCGACCGGCTGGCCGACATCGTCGGTACGCTGCCGGTCGTCGTCTTTTCGCCGGAGGACTACGACCTGACGGCCGGCGGGCCCAGCGAGCGGCGCCGCTTCGTCAACAACATCCTCAGCCAGGCGCGGTCCGTCTACATGGAGGACCTTATGAAGTACCGCCGCGCGCGGCGCCAGCGCAACGAGGTGCTCCGCAGCTACAAAAAGCGGTCCGCGCCGCCCCCCGAGGAGCTGCTGGCGCCCTGGACGGAGAAGCTCGTTACGCTGGGCAGTCGCATTGTCCATCGGCGTCAGCAGTTCCTTCAGGACTTTGCGGACGACCTCGAAGAAGCGTACCGCCGCATCGACGCTGTGGCCGAGCGGCCGACCATCGAGTACGACACGATTGCGGAGCTCGCTCCGGACGCCACGCCCGAGGACGTGGCCGAGGCCTTTAGGGAGGTTCTCGACCGAAAGAAGGGACAGGAGCGGGACCGCGGCACGACGCTCGTGGGGCCGCAGCGGGACGAACTCCTCTTCCGCCTCGACGGCCTGGAGGTGCGCCGATATGGATCGCAGGGTCAGCACCGCACCTTCGCCATGGCTCTCAAGCTGGCGCAATACTTTTATCTGCAGCGGCGGAGCGACACCGAACCACTGCTGCTGCTCGACGACGCCTTCGGCAAGCTCGACGCGGAGCGAACCGGGGTTTTTCTCGACCTCCTCCGGTCGGACGCCGTGGGACAGAGCCTCGTCACTGCCACGCGCAGAGGCCCCTTCGAGAACGCGCTCAGCGGGGAGCCCGAGGCGCACTGTGCGCTTCGAGTGTGCTCGGGCGATGACGGGGCAGCAGTGGTGGAGCCGGACCCGAAATACGCCCAGGGAGAGGAAACGACGACCAACGTTGTGGCGTCGGTGCCAGCAGAGGCCGACTCGGCGGCGTCTAGGTCCGGTGATTGAGTCCGGAACGACCACTGAATTTTTCCAACAAGCGACAGGATTTCACCGATGAATACGTCTCCCGCTGTCCGACCAGTCCCCGCGCGACGCATCCGGCTGTGGGGCCTCGTCCCCGTTCTCTTGCTGCTTCTGTCGGTCGGGACCGGTTGCATCTCGACGGGCACAA
>CAYLMT010000139.1:0-5088 GCA_964384855.1 uncultured Salinivenus sp. | reverse complement strand
GGTCGGTCGAATCCGGCTGGACGAGCGCCGTCATCCGGGCCACGATGTAGGGCTGTGAGATCGTCTGGTTGTGGCCGATGGGGAGGGGCCGGTCCGCGTAGGCGAGCTCAGGGTTGACATCCGGGACGAACCGGTGGCGCGGGACGGAGCGCATTGCCTCAAGCACTTTGGCGTTCGTGATGCCCCGGGCGGCGATCTGCCGCTCGACCATGCGCTCGCGCAGCTCCTGGTGCTCCCATGAGGTATCGGGTGGGGCCGTGAGGACGAGTAGGCTGAGGACCATCGCAAACATGGTGGGGGAGCGCGTTCTTGAGGCTCCTCTGAAGGACATTCATCCCAACGGGTCCATCTTCGGACACGTTCGCGGCCGGGTGCGACTTCCGCGACTGTGGGCGACGGAGACGGGTTTTCCACCTCATTCCCGAAAACGATCCCCAGAAGGTGCGGGTGCCGTCCGAACTGAATCGTGAGGGAATAGGCCGGGGATGTGTACGACGAGGACGTCGTGCAACACTTCCCGGAGCTCGGTTCGTGCCCTGATGCCCTGTGTCGTGAGAACCAAAAGGCCGTCGAAAGCGCTTCCGCCGCGACGTTTATCTCTAGGAGGAGCACTCTCTACATAATTTCCATATTATCTCATAGATACGTTCCCTTGTTTGAGTCTCGTACTGACCTCAATCACTGACGGTTGATTCCCACTATGCGCTCCTCTGTGTCGTCGGTTTTTGCTCGTGCTTTTCGGGGATTTCTGGCCGGAACGGTCCTCGTGTGTGGAATCTGCCTGATGCTGGGGTCCACCGTTGTGCTGGCTCAGCCCACCGCCACCGTGGAGGGACGAGTGGTCGATGCCGAGACGGGCGATCCGCTCGTCGGGGCCAACGTGCAGGTCCTGGGTACACAGCGGGGCACCAGTGCCGACACCGACGGACGGTACCGCGTTCGGGTCACCACCGGGACCGTACGGCTTCGGGCCAGCTTCGTCGGCTATTCTGCGAGCACGGAACGGTTGAGTGTGGAGGCGGGCGAGACGTACACGGTGGATTTCGAGTTGGCGCCCGGCTCGACACTCGATGACGTGGTGGTCGTGGGGAGCCGCGGTGACAGCCGCTCAGCCCTCGAGTCGGCCGTACCGGTTGACGCGCTGCCGGTGGACGAACTGATGGCCCAGTCGCCACAGACGGACCTCAATCGGCTGCTGACCTACACGGCGCCCTCGTTCCAGGCCAACCGCCAGTCGGCGGCCGATGCCACGGAGTTTATTGACCCGGCCTCGCTGCGCGGCCTTCCGCCCGATCAGGTACTGGTCCTTGTCAACGGCAAGCGGCGTCACAAGAGTTCGCTCGTGAATACGCTACAGACGGCGGGCAACGGTGCGGCGGGCACCGACCTGAACGCCATTCCCACCGCCGCCGTCGAACAGATCGAGGTGCTTCGCAATGGGGCGGCCGCCCAGTACGGCTCCGACGCCATCGCCGGCGTCCTCAACGTGCAGCTGAAAGAAGACACCGACCAGTTGACGGCGAACGTCACGAGTGGCATTCATCGAGAAGGGGATGGGGAGCTCTTGAAGGTAGAGGCCAACTACGGCTTCGGGCTCGGCGAAGACGGTTTTGTGAACGTGACGGGGACGTACCGGAATCGCGCCCGCACCAACCGGGCCGACGGGCACGAGCTCGTGCTCTTCGACCAGTCGCGCTACCTGGACGGGGGCTACGAGGCCGGTGTCTTTGCCTACCCGCTCACAGGCAACCCCGAACAGGCCCGACAGAACGATCAGGCCATCTTGGACCAGCTCGGGATGGAGCGTGAGGACTTTCACTTTCGCATCGGCCAGTCGGCCATCGAACAGGGGGCCGTCTTCCTAAACTCGGAGGTCGGGCTCAATGACGACGCCTCGTTCTATGCCTTCGGGGGCCTTTCGTACAAGAATGGGATTGGGGCCCCCTTTCGTCGGCTCCCTTTTGAGACAGCCAACATGCCGTACCGCCCCGGCGCGGCGAATCCGGCGTTCGAGTTCGGCTTTCAGCCGGAGATGAACTCCGACGTGATTGACCAGTCGCTCACCCTGGGCGTGGAAGGCACGATCGCGGGATGGACCTGGGATCTGGCCAATAGCTTCGGGCGCAACAGCCTGGACTACCAGATGGACAATACAGTCAACGCATCGTTGCTCCAGACCACCCCCAGCAGCATCTACGCGGGCAAGCACGCCTTTAGCCAGAACACGGCCACGCTCGACGTGTCACGCTTCTTCGACGACGCGCTGGCGGGCGTGAACGTGGCCTTCGGTGGGGCCTACCGCGTCGACCACTATCAGATTATTGCGGGCGAGGAAGCGTCCTACCGTGACTATGGCCGGACGCAGGTGATCGACAATAGTGGTCCTGAGCCACAGTTGGTGACGCGGGATACGCTTGGGAAAACCGGTGGGGCGCAAGGCTTCGTGGGCTTCCGACCCGAGAACGAGGTCGACCGTACCCGCAGCAACGTGGCCGCCTATCTGGATACGGAGGTAAACCTGACGGAGCGATTCCTTGTGACGGCCGCTGGGCGATTTGAGGATTACAGCGACTTCGGCAGTACCCTCACCGGCAAGGTGGCGGCTCGCTGGAGCCTGATCGAGGAGCAGCTCAACCTGCGTGGCTCGGTGAGCAACGGCTTCCGCGCGCCCTCGCTGCACCAGCTTTACTACAATCAGGTGCGCACTGACCTCAACGACGAGGGCCGCCTCGTGAACGTTGGGACCTTCAGCAACGACAGTGAGGTGGCGCGCGTCCTTGGCGTGCCGCGACTCGACGAGGAGCGGTCCCGCAGTGCCAGCGTGGGTGTGACGGCCAGCCCCACGGACAACTTTGACCTCACGGTGGACGGCTACCGCATCCGCGTGGACGACCGGATCGTGCTGACGGGCGAATTTTCCAGTGGTGTAGAGGACCTGTTGGACGAGGCGGGCGCGTCAAGTGCCCAGTTCTTCGCCAACGCCGTGGACACCGAGACGATTGGGCTCGACGTAGTAGCCACCTACCGGCTTCAGACTGCTTACGGCACCGTGGACCTTTCAGCGGCGGGCAACTACAACCGCACCGAGGCCGACGACGAGCTCAATATCCCGCCGACGCTCCGCAATAGCTTCGATGGCTCGGAGGAGGAGTTGCGCAATACCTTCTTTAGTCCCAAGGAGCGCGCGCTATTGGAGAAGAGCAGCCCGCGGACGAAGCTGAATCTGTCGGCGGATTACAACATTGGGCCAGTGTCGCTCTTCCTGCGCACCGTGCGCTTCGGGGAGGTGACGCGCAACGAGTTTCCGTTTGGGAGCGAGCAGGTGCACAGCCCGCAGTGGGTGATGGACGCGACGGTGTCGTACCGGATGACGGACGCCACGACGATCAGCGTCGGTGCCAACAACCTGTTCGACAACTACCCCGACGAGCAGGTCTTTGAAAACTCGTACTACGGCGTCTTCGACTACGCCCCGGTGCAGCAGGGCTTCAACGGTGCCTTCTACTTCGCTCGCCTCAACGTGCAGCTGTAGAGGTTCTTCTCTCCGCCGGTCATTCGTCAGGGCGAGTCGGTCGGGACCTCCTCGGTGGATGCGTCCTCGAAAATGAACCAGCGAGTGACCAGGTACAGCAGTGCCCCTACACCCACGATGCCGAGCCCGATTAGCGACTCGGTCGGCTTGTCGATGAACACGTAGACGAGGATCCAGACGTTAACGGCCAGAAAGATGAGGGGTGGCCCCGGGTATCCCCACGTTGTGTACGGCCGGTCCACCTCCGGCCTGCGCCAACGTAGCACGAACACCCCCGCGACCGTGAGGATCATGGAGAGGGTAAGCGTAAACCCGGCGTAGATGAGTACCTGCTCGAACGTGGAGGTGTAAATGAACGCCAGGGCGAGGGTGAGTTGGAAGAGGATGGAGTTGACCGGAATGCCGCGGTCATTCGTGACGGCGAGCCAGCGCAGCGCGTGGGCGTCCTCTCCCATTGCCTGCGTAACTCGGGGGCCCAGGTACACCATCGCACTCACGGTCGAGACGAGCAGCAGGGCGATGAAGAGCGACATCACCTGTCCCCCTACGTCCCCAAAGATCACCCGCCCCGCGAGGTAGCCCACTTCCACCTCCCCGGCCATCTCGGCAGTGGGAACGGTGTAGAGGAAGACGAACGTGAGGAGGATGTAGAGAACCGTTACGAGCGTGGTCCCGAGCACAAGGGCACGAGGCATGTTGCGCTGCGGGTCGCGGATCTCGCCCACGATGTAGATGGCGCCGTTCCACCCGGCGTAGGCGTACGTCACGAAAACGAGGGACACGGCAAAGCCCGGACTCACAATCTCTGCGAGTCCCTCTGTGTCCGGCACAATGGAGAGAGCGTGCGAGGGGTCGGCCCGGACGGCCGCGCCCACGAATACCAAAATGAGCAACACCTTGAGGCCGGTAAACGCATTCTGAAACCAGCTGCCCCACGTAATGCTCGTCCCGTGGATGGCCGAGCATAAGACCACGATGCCCGCGGCCAGGTGGGTCGAAGAGAGATTGGGAAAGACGGCCGTCGTGTAGTCGCCGAACGCGAGGGCGGCCAGGGCGATGGGGCCCGCAAAGCCGAGTGTCGCAGTGATCCACCCGACGATGAAGCCGAGCGACGGATGGTAGAGCTCCGACACGAGATGGTATTCGCCGCCGGACCGGGGCAGGGCCGCGCCCAACTCGCCGTAGACGAGCGCGCCGCAAAGGGCCAGCCCGCCGCCCACGGCCCACAGCATGAGCAGGGCGAACGACGAGTCCAGGTACTTGACCTGAAATCCCACGCTCGTGAAGATGCCAGTACCAATCATGTTCGCGACGACCAGCGACGCGGCCGTCACGAGACCCACTTTTACCGGCGTGCGGTCGGGGGTGGTCATTCGTGAAGAGGGAGGGGAGGAGACTCGAAAAAGAGTAACAACGTCACGGGGAGTTTGCCAGCTCGTCGTGGTTGAGCCTTTCCCCTCCCAAAAGAAAACCCCCTGACTGCAAACTGCAACCAGGGGGTGGTGCCCGAGAGAGGACTCGAACCTCCACGGCCTATAACGGCCACATGGCCCTCA
>CAYLMT010000138.1:0-5143 GCA_964384855.1 uncultured Salinivenus sp. | reverse complement strand
GAACCGGGGACTTCATCCTTACCATGGATGTGCTCTACCACTGAGCTAAGGCGGCCGCTACGACCTGCAATATGAGCGGGAGACGGGATTCGAACCCGCGACTTTCACCTTGGAAGGGTGATGCTCTACCCCTGAGCTACTCCCGCAGGGCATTCTCGAACGGTAAGCCCCGAGCACTCGTCCCTGGAAGCTCGCCGTTCGAAACGGTGTGCGGTGGGCCGGGGAGGATTCGAACCTCCGAAGGCATAAGCCGGCAGATTTACAGTCTGCTGCGTTTGGCCACTTCGCTACCGACCCGGCTGAATCGTCCAGCCCAATTTCGGCTGGTTGGACAAGCCGGCGTTGCGATTTCTCTTCTAGGTTCTGCCGACGAAAAAGTTGCCCGGGAGGGGGGCGAATTTCAAATGAAGAGGCACCTGCTAGGCGTCCGTCGAGCCCCGGATCGAAGTCACCGAAACGGCCCACGATGAACTCCGCCTTCGATGAATGGTTGGAGGGTGTGATTCGTTGCATTGCTGTTCCCGATCCGTTTCCCCACCACGCATGAGCGTCGTCGCGACGGTTCTGGCCTACGCGGGCCTTGCGATTGTATCCACCGTCATCGTCTGGAAAGGAAGTGAACTACTCGAATCCTCCACGGAGGAGCTATCGGCGTATTACCAGCTCCCCCCTCTCGTCCAGGGATCTGTCATACTGGCGGTTGGATCGAGCTTCCCCGAACTCTCCACCGCCGTGCTGTCCACCGCTCTCCACGGCGATTTTGAACTTGGCGTCGCGGCGGTCGTGGGATCGGCCCTCTTCAACATCTTGATGATCCCGGCACTTGCCGGCCTGTGGGCAGAGGAGCGGCTGGAGTCAACCCGCGACCTGATCTACAAGGAAACTCAGTTCTACCTCATCTCGATCGTCGTCCTCCTGCTGGTGTTCTCCTTCGCCGTCATCTACAATCCCCTCGCGGGAGGACCTGGATCTCGAATCGGGGGTGTGACGCGAGGCCTCGCCCTGCTTCCCCTCGCGCTGTATGCCGTGTACGTGTACCTGCAGTACCAGGACACGAGGGATCATCAGCCCGAGGCGCCCCCAGAGGACATTCATCTTCTGAAGCAGGGAGCCCGGCTTGTGGGATCGCTCCTGATCATCCTGATTGGGGTGGAAGGACTCATTCGGTCGGCCGTTGCGTTCGGGGACATTTTCGGCACCCCGAGCTTCTTATGGGGCATCACGGTCGTCGCGGCCGGCACCTCCGTGCCGGACGCCTTCGTCAGCATCCGCGCGTCCCGGTCCGGCAACGCCATCACCAGCGTGGCGAACGTGCTGGGCAGCAATATCTTTGACCTGCTCGTCTGCATCCCCGCCGGAGCCCTCGTCGCCGGTACGGTTGCCATCAACTATTCCGTGGGCGTGCCCATGATGGGCGTGCTCTCGATCGCCACTCTGATCGTCCTTCTCACGATGCGCTCCCAAATGGTCTTGACGACCGCCGAGGCATGGGGGCTCATCGTCCTGTACCTGGCGTTCGTAGTGTGGATGGGTGTAGAGACGGTCGGGGCCATCGATCTGATCCCGAACCTCCCACCTCCTGCTCACGCGCCGTGATCTCCCCGAACGCGTGACCACGCCTCTCGGGAAGAACTCGCACTACGCTTCAGGATCGAAGTCGAGGGCCGCGGAGTTGATGCAGTACCGCTCTCCCGTGGGGTCAGGGCCGTCCTCAAAGAGGTGCCCGAGGTGAGCGCCGCACTCTGCACACACGACCTCGGTTCGGCGCATCCCGAGACTGTGATCGGCCTTGAGCTCGACGTTCCCCTGGTCGACCACGTCGTAAAAGCTGGGCCAGCCGCTGCCAGACTCGAACTTGGTGTCGGAGTCAAAGAGCGGTGTGTCGCAGACCACACAGCGGTATAGACCGTCGCCCTTGTGGTCCCAGTACTTTCCACTAAAGGGTTGCTCCGTGCCCGCTTCCTGGGTCACGTGGTACTGCTCCTCGCTCAGCTCGTCGCGGAGCGTGTCGTCCGAAGGACGGGACGGGTCGACGGTGGCCATGCTGAAATCGCTCTATTGGGAAGTATTGATCCAGGGGAACTGTCGTACACCTCCGACTCAGGAGGTGTCACCCGACCCGGATGCACGTCCATCCTCCGGCTCTCCGTCCTCTTCGATCACCTCAGCCTCGTCGGGCTCGTTCTCGTCCGCCGCCCCCTCCTCCTCGGACGAGACCTCGCCGTTGGTCGTGGGCACGTGTCCGATCTCGTCGGCTTCCCCATTCACGAGCTTGAGGACGTCCTTTCCGGGCACCTCCTCTCGCTCGATGAGCATCTCGGCCAGGTGGTCGAAGGCCTCGCGGTGCTCGTTCAGGGTGTCGGTGGCCCGCTGGAACGCGTTCTTAGAAATGCGGCGAATTTCCTCGTCCACCTCCCGGGCCGTCACGTCACTGTACTCGCGCCCCTTCGCCAGCTCCTCCCCGAGGAACACATTCCCCTGATCCTCTCCGAGGGAAATGTGCTTAAACTGCTCGCCCATCCCCCAGTCGAGAACCATCTTGCGGGCCATCTTGCGGACCTGCTTGAGGTCGTTTTCGGCGCCACTGGTGGCGGTGTCGAAGATGAGCTCTTCCGCGGCACGCCCACCCATAATCACGGCCAGGCGGTCCAGGATGTAGTCGAGCCGATAGAGGTACTTGTCCTTCTCCGGCAATTGCTGAGTCACCCCCATTGCCTGCCCGCGAGGCACGATCGTCACCTTGTGCACCGGATCCGCGTTGGGAAGCACCGCCGCCACGATGGCGTGGCCCGCCTCGTGGTAGGCAAGCAGCTTCTTCTCCTCATCGTCCAGCACGAGGCCGTCCCGCTTGAGGCCCATCATCACCTTGTCGCGCGCCTCCTCGATGTCGCTGGCCTGAATGGCATCGTGTTCATAGCGGCCGGCCAGGAGCGCCGCCTCGTTGAGTAGGTTTTCGAGGTCTGCTCCACTAAACCCGGGCGTGCTCCGCGCAATCTCCTCCAGGTCTACGTCGTCGCTGAGAGGCTTATTCCGCGCGTGGATCTTCAAAATTTCGTACCGGGCCTGCTTCGTGGGAAGGTCCACGGTGATCTGGCGGTCGAAACGGCCCGGTCGCGTGAGGGCGGAGTCGAGGATGTCGGGCCGGTTCGTGGCCGCCATGACGATGACGCCTTCGTTCTCCTCGAAGCCGTCGAGCTCCGACAACAGTTGGTTGAGCGTTTGCTCCCGTTCGTCGTTTCCACCGCCAAGCCCCGCACCTCGCTTGCGGCCAATGGAGTCGAGCTCGTCGATGAAAATGATGGCGGGAGACGTTTCCTTCGCCTCGCTAAACATGTCGCGAACGCGGGACGCCCCGACCCCCACGAACATCTCCATGAAGTCGGACCCGGACACGCTGAAGAATGGCACGTCCGCTTCTCCGGCCACGGCCCGGGCGAGCAACGTCTTCCCGGTTCCTGGCGGCCCCACGAGTAGGACGCCCTTCGGCACCTTGCCCCCCAGTCCCTCGAAGCGTTTCGGTTCCTTCAGGAACTTGATGATCTCTCGGAGCTCTTCCTTCGCACTGTCGGCCCCGGCTACGTCGTCGAACGTGGTATCCTCCTCGTCCTTGTCGTAAAGCTCCGCCTTGCTCTGACGGACCGAGAAAAGGCCTTGGCCCTGCGACTGCATGCGGCGAAGGAAAATGTAGCCCACCCCGAACAACAGGAGGACGGGCAGAAGGCCCATAATCACCAGCCCCCACGGAAAGGAGCTCTCCGGCTCCGTGACCACGTTTACATTCTGCGCCTCAAGCAACTCCATGAGCTGCTCGTCGCCGAACGAGGGAAGGTAGGTAATGAATTTCTGGTACTCCACCGTATTTCCCTGCTCGGTCCGGGTGGCCTGGGACTTGAGCTCCCCGTTGATGGTATTGCCCTTCACCACCACCTGCTCCACATTCTCCTGCTTCAGTTGGGTGCGAAACTCACTGTAGCTGATGCGCTCGCCCCCGGCCGGTCCCATGCCCCAGTAGCTGTACGCCCATAAGGCGAGCAGCGTCCCGGCAATGACCCAAATAATAAGGCGCCCTCGTCCAGCACCCGGAGGTCCCCCCTTGGGCAGTCCGGATCCGTTCTGATTATCATTCTGAGAAGTTTGGTCAGCCACGTCGACTCAATCAATTGGGAATGATCATCGAGTGTCCCCCGGCACGGGGACGCCGCCCGAGGCGCGAAGGTTGGCCCAGAACATTGAGCACCCTCCTCATACATCCACGGACACGGATTGTGTCCCACTATGGCCCCGGTGAGAAGGTTCTTTCATACAAAGAATGTACGTTACACAGACGTTTCGGAGATGGATCCGGAATTGCCGGTTGCTTCTATTCCTGCGTGTGGATTATTGTGTAAGCCCTTCCACGTCCGTCCCGATTTCTTCCAGCGTCCACCCTTGACCGTTCATGACTATTGACACGTCGTCTCCCTCCGACTCTTTCCCGTTCGGTCAAGACGTCGTTTGGACCCCTGATCCAGACGTCGTCGCCGATTCCAATCTGCGCCGATTCATGGATCGGCACGACCTGGCGGACCTCTCCGCCCTGCGGACGCGGGCCGCCTCCGACGTGGCCTGGTTCTGGGACGCCGTGCTCGACGACCTGGACATTGAGTTTTACGACGAATACGACCAGATCGTCGATCTCTCCAACGGGATTCAGCGACCGACCTGGTGCGTGAATGGAGAGATGAACATTGTCCATAACCTGCTCGACAAGTGGCAGGGCACCCCGGTTGCGGACCGCACGGCGCTGCGCTGGGAGGGGGAGGCCGGAACCACGAAGACGCTAACATACGGTGAGCTCCATCGGCGCGTCTGTCGCTGTGCGAATGCGCTGCGGGAGTTGGGGCTTGGGAAGGGCGACCGGATTGGGCTGTACATGCCCATGACGCCTGAAATCGTCGTCGCTTTCCTGGCAATTGCGAAGATTGGTGGGGTCTTGCTTCCGCTGTTCAGTGGGTACGGGGTCGGAGCAATCGTGACCCGGCTGCAGGGCGCGAATGCGAAAGCCCTCTTCACGGCCGACGGCTTTACACGTCGGGGAAATCCGATTGACATGAAAGAAACCGCGGACAAGGCCGTCGAGCAGTGCCCCACGGTCGAACACGTC
>CAYLMT010000137.1:0-5179 GCA_964384855.1 uncultured Salinivenus sp. | reverse complement strand
AACCCCGACGCCATCAAGGACGTGCAGCTCTACAAGGGGACCTACCCGGCCGAGTACGGGGGCCGCCTCGGGAGCGTGGTCGACATTTACAACAAGGACGGCAACCGGCACGAGACGGCCGGGGGGCTCAGCCTCAGCACCCTCGCGACGCGGGGCTACATCGAAGGGCCCTACGGGGGAAGCGACGACGATCCGACAGGGTCTTACATGATTGCGGTGCGCCGCTCGACGCTCGAACCCCTGCTGGCGGCACTGGACGACGTGGAGGGCCTCCCTGATACCTTCTATTTCTACGACGTAAACGCAAAGGCCACCTACGACGCCGGCCCCCACGACAACCTCTCGCTGTCCATGTACGGCGGACAGGACCAGCTCCTCCTCCGGCCGGGAGACGGGCAGGAGTTCGACGTTGACTACGGAAACCGGACGCTCAGTGCCAATTGGACCCACCTCTTCTCCGACCGACTGTTCTCTACACTCACGGTCGCGGGCTCCCGATACGAGAGCACACCGGTGTTCGAGCTCGGCGGAACCCGTTTCACCCAGAGGAACGAGGTGCGCGACGCGTCGATGAAGGCGGGCCTGGAGTACGTGCCGGGCGACCAGCACACCGTGGAGGCCGGGCTGCACGCCAGCCACCTTTCGTTCCGGCTGCGCAGCACGTTCGACGGGGACGAGACGTTCAACCAACGCCTGCAGGGCGAGCAGGTCGCGGTATACCTCAAAGATACGTACACGCCCACGGCCGACTGGCGCGTCCGGGGCGGGCTCCGGGCTACCCACTTCTCCGAAGGTTCCTTCTTTCGCCTCTCGCCCCGCCTGTCGGTAACGCACGACCTCACGTCGTCGGTGCAGCTTCAGGCGGCCCTCGGTCGCTACCACCAGTTTCTCACCCTTGAGACGAGCCAGCTCTTTACGGCTTTCGACTCCTGGCTCATGACCGACGAGGGCCTGCTCCCCTCATATGGCGACCAGTTCGCCCTTGGTGCCACTGCCCAGCTGGGCACTGCGTGGCAGCTGGAGGTGGAGGGCTACGGACGCACCATGCGGGACCTGTTTGAGCTGGATCCCTTTCTGACCGACCCCGCAGGCATTCCGTATACCGATCGCTTCCGCGTCGGTGACGGACGGGCCTACGGGCTCGAAGTGCTGCTCCGCCGTCCGGAGGGTCGCCTGAACGGCTTTCTGAGCTACACCCTCGGGCGCACGGAGCGACGCTTCCCCAACATCAACACGACGGAGGCGGGCACGCCCCAGTATTATCCGCCCAACTTCGACCGCACGCAGGATCTCACACTCGCCGTCAACTACCACCTGACCAGCCACTGGCGAGTGTCGGGCACCTTCAACTATGCCACCGGACGCCCTTACACGCAGCCCGCCCAGCGCTACGAGCTGTCGGACCCGCCGTTTCCGTTCAGCCCGGGAGCCGGCGGGACGGAAAACGTGCTCATCAGTCCCTTCAACGAGGCACGCCTGCCGCCCTACCATCGTCTCGACCTCGGGGTGGCGCGCACGGGCGAGCTCTTCGACGTCGCCGAATACGAGCTCCAACTTCAGGCCATCAACGCCTATTCACGGCGCAACATCTGGTTCTACCAGTACGAAGGGGCGGCGGACGGCACCCTTTCCCGCACCGAAACGCCCCAAATTCCGATTCTCGTGCCCAACGTGTCCTTCTCCCTTACCTTCTAATTGGGGCCCCTCGCACCGTCCTTCCCCTTCTCACACGCACACACGCCTCTCCGATGAGCCGGCTGCCGGCCCTTGCCATTTTGCTGATCGCCGCTGGCGCCTTCGGCTGTGACACGACCGCCCCCACCCCCGAGACGCAGGTCGTCGTGGAGGCCTACCTGCAGGGCGGTGCGTCCATGCCCCCGATTCGCCTCACCCGCAGCGTCGGGACGGACGAGGCCTACGTCACCTCCGAGGTGGCCGTGCACGAGGCGTCCGTGGAGGTTCGCCGGCTGACCGACGAGGGGACGCCCGCAGCAACGGTTTCCTTCTCTGAGCAGGAGCCGGGCCTGTACCGACCCGACGCCCCGCTGCCGGTGCGCCCCCGCGCGACCTACGAGCTGTCCATCATCACGCAGAACGAGTCGGAGCTCACCGCCACCACCACCGTGCCGGACACGATCTCGATCGTGGACGCCCGACACACCGATGTCGTTTACCAGGGCCCGGACCAGCCGACGTTCACCATTACCGCTCCCCAGAGCAACCGCGAGCAGCAAGACGTTCTCGTGCTGACGACCACCTCCCTCCTCGACTTCGGGCGCCCCGAAAGCCAGCTCCGCAACCTGCTCACGCCCTTCTACGCAGAGGACTACGAGCCGGAGGAGGACAGCATCGAGGCGTTTCGCACCACCTCGTCGGGCGTACTCAACGAAGCCAATTTCAGCCGAAACGAGAAGGGCCGCATCACCACCCAGCTCCCGTGGATTTCCGTGGCGTTCTACGGCCCGAACGAGGCCGCCGTCCACGTCATCGACGATAACCTCTTCGATCTCATTCGCTCCCAGCAGGCCCAGTCGCCGGGCGGACCGGGCGGGGGTCTTGGCCCCGGTGAGATTCCGAACGTCATCGAGCACGTCGAAGGCGGCACGGGCGTCTTTGGCAGCTATGTGCGGGCCCCCCAGCGGGTCCGCGTCCGGCGTCCTGACAGCTCGTAGCCGACCCCGCCCGATTGGAGAAAGACCACAGCCCCAGGCGCTACATCGCCGAGCCCGTACCTTCCACCTGCGACTGCCGACGCTCCCCGATGTAGCCCCCGACGAGAGAGGCGATGAGACCGATGACGAGGACGAGAATCATGCGTCCGTATGAGAGGATCTCCGCGCCGCCGAGGGCAACGACGAACACGTCGATCAGGAGAATAAGCGTAATGAGGCCCGCAACGGCCGACTCGTAGGACGTGTCGCCCGGCGATCGGAACGCGCAGACGTACCCCGTTGCCTCCAGTCCCAGAAAGACGACGAGCAGCATCACCCAGGCGTAGGGCGCATCAATGGCGGCCGCCGGGTTTCCAAAGAGCCCGAAGAGCCAGATCACAAAGTTCACCAGAAACAGGCTGATGGCAAACCCAAGAATGGTGCCGGTCATGATCCACCCCCAGGACAGTGCCGGGCTTTCGGTCTCCACGTAGGTTCGCTGCAGCATTTCACCGGCCCACGCGCCCCCGAACGTCAAGATGAGCCCGTTCAGAAAGGCGACGACCATCGTGTACGTAAACTCCCCGTCGCTGACGAGGGGATCGAACGCCCGCAGGCCGAGCGCCGCGATGACAAAGTAGGCCGCAATGGCCACCAGGACGGCGGCCAGGGCCGGCTCCATCACCGTCTCCCCCTCGCTGAGAGCTCCGTACGTTGCCCCCGCCAGAATGAAGCCGGAGATCATGGCGAGCAAGGGAAAGGTGGGCGCCCCGAATGCATTTCCAGTCATCCAGGTAAAGAGAACCACGAACACCACACCGGTGAGGAAGGACCCAATGATGGCCCGAGGATCGAAGCGAAAGGCAGAGCGGGTAGACATTGCGTGTCGGAGGTCAGCTCGTGAGTGGTCGGGTGAAAAAGCGCACGGGGCCGGCAGTAAACATTTGGCCCAACCGGCGTCCCGTCACCCCCCAATATAAGAAGGCAAATCTCAGAAGAAAGCCGCGCGGCGCCATCGTAGGACACTCGCCCCGATTGTCGCCCCGGAAGTTCATTGGCCCGGTCCCAACCGCCCCCGATCCACTTGGTTAAATCCGCATGACCCCAGCGGAACCCCTTGTTTCGAAACAGGTGGGACGATACACTACACAGTTCCAGAGGGAAAAACGGTGCCTGAGGAGTGTGGGCACTGTTCCGGGAGCGTCAACGCGCTCTCCCTCGGTGGTGGGGGAATTGCCCTCCGCCACGGTCCTTTCTCCATACACGGTCCCGTCTCCTACAAGCTTCGGCCTGCCCAGGAGGCGCGGCCACAGGGAGGTGTCGCGCCCGCGCCTCCCCGCACTGACTGCCGACTAGCCTGCCCGCTTCATGGATTCTACCGCTCCCTCTCGCCGTGTCGTCGTTACCGGCCTTGGGGCCCTCACTCCTCTCGGCCACTCCGTCGATGAGTTCTGGGATGGCCTTTTGGCCGGCAAGAGTGGGGCGGGCCCCATCACCAAGTTCGACGCGTCGGACGTCCGCACCAAGATTGCGTGTGAGATCTCCGACTTCGACCCCACCGACTACATCTCGGAAAAGCAGGCCGAGCGACAGGACTTGTTCAGCCAGTACGCCCTGGCCGTCGCCCAGCAGGCCTTCGACGACGCCGAGCTCGACACCGAGACGCTCGACCCGGAGGTGCGGGACGAGATTGGAGTCATCTTCGGGACGGGCGTGGGCGGGAGCAACCTGTTCGTCGACTCGGTGCTCGACCTCGACGAGAACGGGGCGCGGCACATCTCCCCCTTCTTCGTGCCCATGATGATCAGCAACATGGCCGCCGGCCTAGTGGCGATGGAGCACACACTGCGCGGCCCCAATCACTGCGTCGTGAGCGCGTGCGCCACCGGCAACGACGCCATCACCGACGGGTTGCTGCTCCTGCGGCAGGGCCACGCTCGCGCCATGCTCGTGGGGGGAACGGAGGCCTCAATCAACGAGCTCTGCGTTGGGGGCTTTGCTTCGATGCGGGCACTATCGACTCGCAACGACGAGCCCACGAAGGCGAGTCGTCCTTTCGACACGGAGCGGGATGGATTCGTGCCCGCGGAGGGAGCCGGCGCCCTCATGCTCGAAACGCTGGAGCACGCCCGGGAGCGCGGGGCCCCCATCTACGCCGAGGTGGCAGGCGTGGGCAAGTCGAACGACGCCCACCACTACGCCGCCCCGGACCCGGACGGTCGGGGGGCAGCCCTGGCCATGGAAAAGGCGCTTGAGGACGCCGACCTGGCCCCCACCGACGTGCAGCACATCAACATGCACGCCACCTCTACGCCCGTCGGCGACGTGATCGAATCCAACGCCGTGAAGGACGTCTTCGGGGATCATGCCTACGACCTCAACCTGTCCGCCACCAAAAGCATGACCGGCCACATGCTTGGTGCCGCCGGCACGGCCGAGGCGATCGCGTCGATCCTCGCCCTCCGGGACGGGCGCGTGCCTCCCACCATCAACCTCAACACGCCCGGTGAGGACTGCGACCTCAACTA
>CAYLMT010000136.1:0-5269 GCA_964384855.1 uncultured Salinivenus sp. | reverse complement strand
GTGGTATTCTTCAACAGCAGTGACGGTGGCATCTTCTCCTACGATAGCGGCCTGAATGTGGAACGAACGTCGGAGAACCTAAACAGTGATATCGGGGCAGAGTCGAACACTATTGACCGCTGCGACGGGGTCGCGAAGGACGACAGCGACAACGTGTACTTCCTCTTCCGGTCGAGTAGTGCTGACGGAACGACCTATGTATACAAGTTTCCTGCTTCGGGCAGCCCGACGGTCCTTGGTTCTGAGGCCGGGCTCGGGGCCGTGGCCCACCACGACGGCACGGTCTACCTCGCCGGCGTAGCGTTTGATGGTGCTCCGGCCGATGGGTTCTACTCTGTCAACGACACGGACGAGGGACAGTCCGTTTCAGAGGTGGTGACAGACGGGGATCTTGACCTGGGATACGGGATGGACGTTGACGAAAACGGTAATCTCTACGCCTTTTCCGGTGGATTCGGAGGCACGGAGAATCGCACGCGAAAGATTGTTCGCGTCACAGATCCCTCGGGCAGTGCCACGATCGAAGAATTCGTCGATCCGTACCGGAGTGGATCGCCGCTCGTGGCCGATTCGGGAGATGACATTGTAGATGTCGACATTGTCTCGCAAGACGGGGAGGAGTTCGTGGTCGTCTATAACGGCTCGTTTAACGCGGACGACGGAGAACAGTGGGCTTCTATCCGGATCTCGGATCAGTCCATTGATCTGCTGTTTGATCGTGTAGAACTCCTCGCCAATTTGCCCGTGGATGGGTATGTGGGTGGATTCACTGAGCCGGTGGCCGTGAATGCGGAGGGGGAAATTTTTGTCGCGAGCCGAGCCGCTTCCTTCGGCGGAGAGTATTACATCGCGAGGGTGGTCGATCAACTTCCCTAAAGACGTGAATCGCGGGACTTTCGGGTGAGGGCATCCGCATCAGGGTGCCCTCGCTTTTTCTATTGGCTGATGTCCACCATCAATTATGGATGCCATGTCCCGAGCGATGCGTTCAGGCTTCGTTGTCGTGGCTGCTGTTCTGGTGATGACGTTGGGCGTGGTGCCCAGCATGGCCCAGGTCACCATCAACGAAGCACGGCAACAGGGAGTTGGGGCCGAGGTCACCGTGGAGGGGACAGTGACGCGGGCGTACGGGGACTTTGTGCGCCTGCAGGACGACAGCGGGCCGATTGGGGCGAGCGGGCTCGTGGTGCGGCAAACGAGCGGGAATTTTTACGATGACGTGCAGGACGGCACGATCGCGAAGGGTACGCAACTGCAGGTGTCCGGCACGCTGAGTGAGTTCAATGGCCTGCTTCAAATCAACGGGGAGGACCTCTCCAATTACTCGGTTCAGGGGGAGGGCTCCGTGCCCGCTCCACAACCGGTGACGCTGGAAACGCTTTCGGCGGGTGGGGAGGACTACGAAAGCGTTCTGGTAGAGGTGACGGGCCTTAGTGTGCAGGGAGGAGCGGAGACCTTTGAGAACGAAACTTCCTATAGTGTCACGGACGGCACGGAGACGTTCACCTTTCGTGTGCAGACCGCGGACGAGACGGCGATTGGGGGGAGTCCCATCCCCGAGGGGGCTTTTGACTACACCGGGGTCGTCGGCGAGTTCAGCGGCGAGTATCAGCTCATTCCCGTGCGAGAGAGTGACCTAGAATCGTCGCTTTCGTTCTCGTTCAACCGCCTGTTTTCTCGGGCCGAAGAGGGCGATGCCCCCGTGTCGGTGCAGGTGCAGGTCTTCAACAAGGAGACAGACGGGACGGTCTCGGTGACGGCGGAGGTGGGCTCAGGTAGCACCGCTGAGAATGGGACCGACGTAGTTGGGGAGATCCCGGAAACTCTAACCTTTAGCGGAACCGATCCGGCGCCGAAGACCCTCACTCTGGAGCCGGTCGATGACAACGAGACCGAGGGGGTGGAGCGACTGGAGGTCGTTCTCTCGTCCGACGACGGGGCCATTTCCAGTCCCGACCGCTTTACGCTCTGGATTCAGGACGGTCCGGCGGCTCAGGCCCCGGTCGTGGCGGGCGACAGCGGTGAGGTTCTTCTCGACTCGCTCCAACAACGGTACGGAGACCCGCCGACGATCGGGTACGACGCGGCCCGAGACTCGCTTTATCGTACCGTCCTCAATGAGCAGGGGACGGTCGAAACCATCTACAGTGGGTTTTCGGCGTCCGCCGATCCGGACGGGGACGCGACCGCCCAATTGCTCGATCAGAACGTAAATACGGAGCACCTTTGGCCTCGCAGTAAGGGGGCGGAAAATGAACCCGCCCTCAGCAACATGTTTATTTTGGCTCCGGCCTGGTCGGAGGCCAACGGCTACCGGTGCAACTACCCATACGCCGAAATTACCGACTCCGATGCCGCCCGTTGGATCAAGGACAAGATGGTCCAGACGGAGTTGCCCCCGATGGAGGAGCGGGGCACGTACACCGAGTCTGTGGGCAACTCGTGTGGGAGTCCGAGCGAGAACGGCCGTCTCGAACCGCGTCACAGTGTAAAGGGAGACGTGGCACGGGCGGTCCTTTACTTCGCAATGGCGTATCCCAACCGGGCGGATCTCACGTTCTTCGAAACGCAACGTGAAACGCTGCTCGACTGGCACGAGCAGGACCCAATCACTGCCACGGAGCTGCGGCGGACGCTCGTCATTGCCAGCTATCAGGGGAACAGGCCAAACCCGTTCGTGCTGGATTCGACCTTGGCCGATCGGGCCTACGGAGAGGGCCTTCCGGAGCCCGAGTTGATCTCCATTCAGGAGGCCCGCGAGCAGGGAGGCGGCGGAACGGTGAAGGTCGAAGGGGTCGTCACCCGAGTGGGAGACGATGGTCCGTACATTCAGGACGATACAGGTGGACTGTACGTGTTTGAATCCGACGGCGCATTCGGGCAAGCACTCGGGACCACCATCCAAGCGGGAACGCGCCTGGAGGTGAGCGGGACGCTCGAATACTTTAATGGACTTCTCGAACTGACGAACGTCCCGGACGATGGATTCGAGGTGCTGGCCCAGGATGAGTCCCTTCCCGACCCCTCGCCGCTCACGCTCGAGGAGATTGTACAGAATGGTGAGGACTACGAGGCGGAGCTCGTGCGAGTGGACGACTTCTCCATCGACGCCGATGGGGACGATACGTTTCAGTCAGGGGGCGCGGCAGGAAACTACACGATTCAGGCCGGTACCGACTCGCTCACGTTGCGCATTCCCAGCGGGTCTGAGTTAGCCGGGGAGCCTATTCCGGAGCGGGCGAGCTTTCAGGGGGCGCTCGGGCAGTTTAATGGGGGCGGACCGGGAGCAGACGAGCCCGACGACGGGTATCAGCTCCTCGCCCTCAATGCGGACGACCTCGAGCCGAAGCTTCCCAGCGAGACCACGGTTGACGTGACTCGCACATTTGGGGATCCGAGCACGGGGGACAGCTATCGCCTCGTGGCGCTGCCCGGTCAGGTCGACCGGTCGCTCGCATCGACGCTTGCGGGCGAGGCCGGCATCGACTGGCAGGCGTACTGGGACGACGGCAGCGACCAGAACCCCTTCGTCAAGTTCGACGGCTCCGATCAGTTTGCCTTCCGGCCGGGCCGGGGGTTTTGGGTGTTGAGCACGAGCGATTGGGCGGTCCAGGCGACGATCCCCACGGTTGACGTGCAGAACGATGCGACGACGATCCCGCTGCACGCTGGGTGGAACATCATCTCCAATCCATTGCCGAGGGACGTTTCGTGGAGCGCCGTGGAGGACGCCAATGGCGAGTCGCTTCAGGCCCTGTGGCGCTGGGACGGTGGGCAATTTCAGCAGTCGTCCACCTTCGTATCGGCAGCAGAGGGGGAGGCTTTTTACTTCCTCAATGACCAGGGGCTCGACCAACTCACGATCCCCCTTGCGACCCCCGACGGGGCCACGGCGAGTGCTTTGGCCGAGGGCCCGAGAGAGCGAGCGGTCGAACTCGTGGCCCAACGGGAGGGAGGCTCCGCGGCACGACTCCAGGTGGGGGAGCATCCCGCGGCCGCTGAGGGGAAGGACGTTCGGGATTTGGTCGCGCCCCCGTCGCGGTTTGCAGACCTCTCCTTGTCCGTGCGGGCCCCCTTTGCGGACGCGGCCGGCGAGCGGCGCGGACAGCTAGCCCAGGAGGCCAGGCCCACCGGAACGTCGGGACAGGCCTACACCCTCGAGTTGCGGGCCGACACGACGGGTCCGGTGACACTGCGGGCCGCGTCGCTTCCCCAGTCGCCGCAGGTGGACGTGGCCCTCCTCGATCCCACGACGGGTCGCACGCACGACCTCCGGAGCGACGGCCCGATGACGTTTCCTGCGGGTCCAGAAGCGTCTCATCTGCAGCTATTGGTGGGGAGCTCGTCGTACGTGACGTCAGAGACCCGGGAGCGTCTTCCGGAGACCTTCACGGTGCAGGCTCCGGCCCCCAATCCGTTTCGGGATCGAACCACCCTTGAGTACGCTCTGCCGGAGGCGCAAGACGTGACGGTCGCAGTGTTTGACCTACTGGGGCGCCGGGTGCAGACCCTGGTGGATGGCCGCCAGGAGGCAGGAACCCATCGTGTGAGCTGGGAAGGGACGGGCAGGTCACAGCGTCAACTGGCCAGCGGGACGTACTTCCTGCGCGTATCGACCGACGAAAAGCAGCACGTCGAAAAGGTCGTGCTCGTCCGGTAAGCGGGCTCGTCAATTCGTTCGACCCCCAAGTTGCCTCGATTCCATGTCTGACTGCACGTCTTTGCCGGTCGTCGTACGGATTTTGGCCGTCATGGCCATCGGCGGTGGTCTGATTGGTTTGACGGGGTGCGACAGTGGGGGCTCGTCCGTGGATCCGCCGTCGCCGCCCACAAACGTTCAGACCTCCGCTGAGGATGGAATCGTCAACCTGACGTGGGAGGGCGGACCGGAAGCGTCGGGATTTAATGTCTACCGGGATACTAGTTCTCTCTCGGGGGTCAGTGGAGCACCCGTGAATGGGGACGACCCTCTTGGGCAGTCCGGGTTTACGGACGATTCGGTCGAGAAGGGCACGATATACTATTACCGGATAACAGCGGTTGGGGAAGGGGGAGAGAGCGAGCCGTCCGCAGAAGTGAGCATTCGCCCGTTTCCGTCCCCACCCCCTCGGCCGTAACCCGTAACCGTAAGGCGAAGGTTTACTGTCTTGCGGGGAGAGACAGGTCGTCTCGTTCTGGGTAGGCCGAGCAAAGGATGTCTGGGCGTGCCGGATCGGGAACGCCGGTGAGCGAGGGTTCGCACATCTAACCCCTCGCTTTACAACCGGCG
>CAYLMT010000135.1:0-5297 GCA_964384855.1 uncultured Salinivenus sp. | reverse complement strand
TTCAGGAGGAGCGTTTCGGCCTGGTCATCGCGGTGATGGCCGGTCGCCACGGCAGGCGCACCGATCTCCGCGGCGTGTTCGGCCAAGGCATCGTAGCGCAACCGGCGCGCCGCTTCCTGGAGCGACTCGTCTTCGGACGCAGCCCGCTTTTCGGCGTCGAGCGAGGCCACGGTGAGGGGCACCGGCGGCGATTGCTCGTCGCACCACCGGCGCACCAGGGCTTCGTCCGCATCGGCCCCCTCCCGCAGCCCGTAGTTGACGTGGAAGGCGTGCACGTCAATTCCCAGCCGCCGAAGGACGGCGAGACATGTCATCGAATCCACCCCGCCGCTTACGGCCACCAGCACCGGTTCGCCGTCGTCCAGGAGGGCGTGTCGCTCACAATACGCCGCAACCGTGTCGACGAGTGTGTGGGACATCGGTCTTACAAACGGGTGGGGGAGAAGCACCTACCGCCCGAAGCGGTCGGCGAGTTCCTCCATCGAAAACTTCACAATCGTGGGCGTGCCGGTGGGGTCGGCGTAGGGCATCTCGCAATCGAACAGGTCGTGGAGGAGGGCCCGTCGCTCTTCGTCCGACAACGGCTGCCCCCGATCCACGGCACTGCGCTGGGCCATCGTTTTGGCCAGGTACTCGCGCCGCTCATCGTCCACTGTGTCCCGGGCGGAGGTGTACTGTTCTAGAATTTCCTCCAGGATCGTGTCCTCATTCCCATCCGGGACGTCGGCCGGCACGCCTCGTACGGAGACGGTCCGTCCGCTGAGACGCTCCAGCTCGAATCCAAGGGCTTCGAGGTCGTCTCGCAGCTCCTCCAACAATTCGACCTCGGCGGGAGACAGGTCGACGGTATGCGGGAAGAGAAGTCGCTGCGAGGCCCCCTTCTGGTCGCGCAGGTGCGCCTGAGCCCGCTCGTAGAGCACACGGACGTGCGCCGCCCGCTGGTCGACGAGCATCATCCCCGTCTCCGTCGGCGTCACCACGTAGGTGTCGTGCAATCCCCATACCGGGCGACGATCCGAGGTCTCCGACGCATCCTCACCAGAGGGCGTCGGAGACGACGTGCGTTCTCGTCGTTGAGCCGGCGCGGAAGTGTCCGTCGAGGGAGAATCGTCGGCCGCGTCCGGCGGGCGGTACAGGGCGTCGGACTGATCACCGGGCGACACCGCCGAACTGTCCGTTTCCGGGTCGGGAGAACGAGCGGGCGACGGGGACGACGACCTCTCCGATCCGCTCGACGAGCCACCGGAGGAGCGCCGTGGCTGAAACGAGGTCGGCGTGGGCCTCGTGGACGAGGTCTCCTCTCCCGACACCGGAGATGAAGGATCGCTCGGGGTTCCCTCCTCGTCCGAACCGGCGGTCGGTGCTCCTTCGGGTCCGGCCTCGTCTCTTCCATCGTCCATCTGCGGGGACACGTGCACCCGCCCCAGCGCCCTGCGCACTGCACTCCGCAGAAACCCGTAAATGCCACTCTGGTCGTCGAACTTCACCTCCTCCTTCTGCGGATGCACGTTCACGTCGACCCGCTCCGGATTCATCGTCAGAAAGAGCGCAAAGAACGGAAACGCCCCGTCCGGGACCAGCTCGCCGTAGGCTTTCTTGACGGCATGGCTCAGGTACCGATCCGTGACGGCCCGGCCATTCACGAACAGAAACTGTTCGCCCCGCGTCTTCCGGTGAAACGACGGCGCCCCCACAAAGCCGCGCAGCGTAAGGTCGCTCGACGCGTCCTCGACCGGCACCAATTCGCCCTCGTGGTCACCGCCAAAGAGACCAAGGATGCGGGCGCGAGTGGCCTCGTGCCAGTCGTCGTCCGGGGCCGCGGGCAGGTCGTAGTGCTCGTGGCCGTCGTGCTCCAGCCGAACCGCCGTGTCGGGGTTGGCCAGGGCCAGCGACTGGACGGTTTGCGTCAGGTGCTTTAGCTCGGTGGCCGGGGTCTTCAGAAAATTGCGTCGGGCCGGCACGTTGAAGAAGAGATTGCGCACCGCCACGGAAGTCCCGTTCGGGATCGCACAGGGGCGCATCTCGACCTGCTCTCCCCCCTCCACCCGAACCAGCGTCCCGGCGTCGTCCTCCACCCGCTTCGTCTTGAGTGTCACCTGCGAGACGGCGGCAATCGACGCGAGGGCCTCCCCCCGAAATCCGAGCGTCCGGATGCGCTCCAGGTCGTCCACGGAGCGGAGCTTGCTGGTGGCGTGTCGCTCGAAGCAGCGCTCCGCGTCCGCCGGACTCATGCCACACCCATCGTCGATGACCTGCACGAGGGTACTCCCCGCATCCTTCAGGAGCACCTCGATCGACGACGCCCCCGCGTCGAGGGAGTTCTCGATCAGCTCCTTCGCCACCGAAGCGGGCCGCTGCACCACCTCGCCCGCCGCAATCTGATTGGCGAGGCGATCGGACATCACCTCAATGAGGCCCTCGGACGTGGTGGTCTCGTCGGCCACGGCGCGAATCGGTTGGAGGACTTACAGCGAATAGTAGAGGAGCAGGGTGAGAAACAGAAGCGCCAGAAAAAACAGCAGGCTGAGCGGACTGCGCCGGGCCTCCCGGGCGCGGCGGGATTTCATCCGACGCTTGATGTCGCGATCGTCGTCCTCGTCGGGGTCGTAGTGGCGAGGCCGGTAGTCATACGACCGGGGCCCGCGCCCGGCGCTGAACAGACCCATGATCGCATCGGCAATGTGGAGAGGACACGTGCACAGCCCTGAACAAGCCGGTCGGAGCCGTCGTTCCTGGACAATCGGTGCCCGACACTCTCATGACGCCCCCCCCGACCCGGCTAGGCAGTCCCCCACCCCGCCACCACAGATAAAACGCTACACCAGTCCCGCGACCAGGTGGAGATAAAGCACACTGAGCGGGGCCGCCACCGCCATCGCGTCGAAGCGATCGAGCATCCCACCGTGGCCCGGCAGCAGGTGACTCGAATCATCGACCGACACCGAGCGCTTCAGTTTGCTCTCCAACAGATCCCCGAGCTGACTCACCCCGCCCCCAATTCCGATGAGCGCCGCCACGTGGACCCACCCGAGGAGATCCACCACGGTCAGCTTGAGCACAACGCCGACGACCAGGGCCGCCCCCATTCCCCCGAGCGTGCCCTCCCACGTCTTGTTCGGAGAGATCGAGGGCGCGAGGGGGCGCTGCCCGAGGGTTTTGCCCACGTAGTAGGCCGCGATGTCCGTCGCCCAAACCACAAGTAAGACGAACAGGACGAGTTGAAAGGCCTCCCCGTCACTGAGAGCTGCACGTTGGGCTTCTCGGAGCCAGATGAGACTCCCAAGGAGGCTCGTCGGGTACACGATGCCCGCCACCGTCACCGTAAAGCTGACCAGAAACTGCTCCTGCGGCAGTAGCAGCGGTGCGGCCACGACGAAGAGCAGTAAGACCGCTGCCGCTACGGGCCAGAGCGATGGCCGCAAAAAGGTGGCCACGACGAGCCCTCCCACGACGAAGCCCCAGGTTCGTTGCGGCCAGGCTCCTCCCTGGCGCGCCATTCGATACAACTCCCGCTGGCCCAGCACGCCAATGCCGGCAACGAGGCCCGCGAACCACCAGCCCCCAAGGTACGCCAATCCCAGCACAACCGGCGCCGCGAAAAGAGCCGTGACGACCCGGCGGAGACTGTTGCTCACGGGAGTGCGTTGCGATCAATCCATTCTACGGCTCCGTCCCTCCTCCCCTACGCAGACGAGTCGTCTTCTGCGTCCGTCCCCGCGTCGTCTTCGGGCGGGCCCAGGTCCATGTGCTCGTGCCCAGAATCGAGCTTCGAGTCCTGATCGGGGGTGTTGGCCGGGGGCGCATCGGGATCGGCCCCGAGGGCCGCCTCCTCCAATTCGTCGTCTGAGAGTTGCTCCTCCAATAGCGACACGGCCTGGTCCGCCTGTTCCGGCGGCACCATCACGTGCACCGACGCGAGGTCGCCCACCGTCAGGTTGAATGCGTGGTCGCGCTGGGTCAGCACGACGGCCGGAATGCCGCTGTCGTCGAGCCGATCCCGGACGAGATCGGCCTCGTAGTCGGTACCGGTCCGAAAGACACTCACCCAGTCCTCGTGCGAACTCATGGAGTGTGGAAACGGTCAAGGGGAAGAGCGCTCCGCCCCGTTTCGCTCATCGCGGATGCGCGCGGCAAGCGAATGCATAACATAGAGAACACTTCCGACAATGACGAACCCAAGCCCCACAAGGTACCCCGGCATGGAGGCCTGTTCGAGCGCCCGAACGGTGTAGTCGGGATGTGCGTCCACGTACCGGGCCCCGGCGACGGCGAGGCCGTTGTGGGCGATGTGGACCAGCACGGCCGGCACGAGGCTGCCGGTGCGCCACACCAGGTACGCCATGTAGACCCCAAGCACGATCAGCGGAAGGGCCTGCGAGGGCCGAAGGTGATACAGGCCGAAGAGTCCCCCGGCCAACAGAATGCCCCCCGCCGGCCCGGCGGCCCGCTCAAACTGCCGCTGGGCGTAGCCCCGAAACAGTAGTTCCTCGCACACCCCGGGGACGAGCGCCAGCATCGTGATGTTAAAGACAAGTCCCAGGTCGCTTTCCAGGACGCTCCGAATCAACTCCAGTTGCGACTGCTCCACCAGCCGGACGGACTCCGGCAGGGGAAGTGCCCGATTGAGCTCCGCGAGCCACTGTGTAACCGGCTGTAATCCTACGATTCCGACTAGGGCCAGGACCAGGAGCCGCCCGTCCACACTCCGCAGGCGCAAGTACTCCCCCCACTCGGACGAATGTAGCCGGGCCGCCAGCAAGGCCGGCACAGCCAGCCCCAGCATCTGCCCGATGCTGTTGCTGACAACCAGCTCCTGTGTGTAGGTGGCCATCAGACGCTCCGGGTCCTGAAACGCCTCCATCGATAGCCCGCCTTCTGCCATCGCGATCTGGACGAGGAGCGCGATTGGGCTCAGGAGAAACTGAAACAACAGAAACGCGGCCCCGAGGCCCAGCAGCCCCGTCACGAAGCTCAGGGTGGTTCGCCCCACCGTGGCCCGCTCCAGAGGTCCATTCAGCGGAAGGCGGCCCTGCCGACTCCACGGATCAAACAGAACACCGCCGGAAGCAGGAGGAGGGGAAGCCACGACCTAAAGATCCCAAGGTGAGAAGCACGGACGCCGCTTTGAAAGGAGGGCCTCCCCTCCTGTTTGCCCCTTTGCCGATTCTTTGCAGGAACACTTTGGGGTGTCCCCCGAACACAGTATTGCTACATTTGACCTTGCGCTCGTAGCTCAGTCGGACAGAGCATCGGTTTCCGGTACCGAAGGCCGGGGGTTCGAATCCTCCCGAGCGCAC
>CAYLMT010000134.1:0-5360 GCA_964384855.1 uncultured Salinivenus sp. | reverse complement strand
ACAGCTTATCCAGGATGACCATAAGTGGCTAGTGCTCAGTCGAGTCTATTGGAGGGTGAAATTCGGGTGTGGTGGGTACGAGACTGGGGTTCAAGCCCCTGTTCTATGGACCGACCGGGAGGTGCTCCCAGCACTACGGCCAGCATGTAAAAGGGCCCTAAAATCCGTCTCACATAAACGCATGTTGCGGCACGCATCGAAGCAGAATTGTAGGCTCTGCTTCACAATTACCTAGTATACACAGCCCGGTAGAGGTTGTCAAAGGGCGGGTTTGGCGAATTCATGGCGAGTGGGGGTTTTCGTCGTCGCTTTTCGTGAACGGAATGGGAAGAACCTGCCCGTGCAGGATCAACGACAATGTAGAACTCACGATTGGCGACACGTCCCCGATGCGTTGATTCTCAAATGGCCCGACCGTTTAGGGTTCCTTACTACCCATCTGTCCCCACATCTTGAACGTTCCTTCAACAATCACCAATTTCCCAACGGCTTCCCCCAAACCACGGAACGGTCGCCTTGCCCCCGTGGGATTCTCACAGGCCTTCATTGGAATCAATCCGGCGGGCTGGTATGTTGCGAAGGCGTCTTGTCGGTCATCCGCCGACACCCTTCCCCACGTAGAACGCCACGTCCATGAGCAACGACGAGGTTGCCCAGATTCTGCAGGAAACGGCTGACCTACTCGAACTTACGGGCGGGAATCCGCACCGCGCTCGCGCCTTTTCCCGGGCCGCGCGCTCGCTCCAGGATCTCGAGGAGCCTGTTTCGGACCGTCTTCGTGCGAACAGTCTCGTCGAGGTATCGGGCATTGGAGAGGCCATGGCGGATCATATCGACGACATCGTAAGCGGCGGCTCGTTCGCGCTGCGGGACGAACTACTGAGTGCCGTCCCGCCCGGCCTCATGGACATCCTCCAGGTAAACGGCCTCGGCACGAAACGGACGCGACGCCTCTGGACGGAGCTCGACATTACCTCGCTCGACGAGCTGGAGCTGGCGGCAGAGAACGATCGGATCACGAGCCTCGACGGCTTCGGATCCAAAACACAACAGAACATTCTGGAGAACGTGCGTCAGCTCCGGCGGTACGAAGCTCAATGGCGCCTTGCAGACGCCTGGACGGCAACCCACTCGTTTCTCCAGGCACTCCGAGCCCTCGACGCGGTAGACCGGGCCGTGCCGACTGGTGCCCTTCGCCGTAGTACCGAAACGATGGAACGGTGCGACGTCCTCGTGTCCACGGCCACCCCTAAACAGGTCTTGGACTGGCTTGATACTCACCTCGAGGACCCAACCCAGGAGGAGTCCACGGTGACGGGTCGTCTCGACGAGGGACTCCCCGTGACTGTCCATCTCACATCGTCGGAACGATTCGGAACGGACTGGTGGCGCACGACCGGCACCTCCGACCACTGTGCCGCGGTGACCGAATACTCCAACCCCCCCGCCAATCACGCCGACGAGGAAGCCCTCTACCATGCCGCTGGGCTGTCGTTCGTTCCACCGGCCCTTCGTGAGGCCCGCGGCGAAGTGCAGTCCGCGGCCGACGACGACCTTCCGGAACTCCTCACGGCAGAAGACCTCGACGGTTGTCTTCACAACCACTCTACGTATAGTGACGGCTCGAACTCGCTGCGCGAGATGGCCGTGGCGGCCCGGGATCGGGGGTACTCGTACTTTGGCATCTGTGACCACAGCCAGTCGCTCCAGATTGCCGACGGCCTGTCTCCCGAAGAGGTCCGGAACCAGCGGGACGAGGTGGACCGTCTCAACGACGAACTTGCGGATGACGAGGCTCCGTTTCGCATTTTCCACGGCATCGAGAGCGACATTCTCGGAGACGGATCGCTGGATTACGAACGAGAGCTTCTCGACACCTTCGATTTCGTGGTGGCAAGCGTCCACACCGGCTTCAGCATGACGAAGGACGAAGCCACCGAGCGACTCGTCCGGGCCATCGAAATCCCGCACACTCGCATCCTCGGCCATCCGACGGGCCGCCTCCTCCTCCGCCGGGAAGGCTACCCCATCGACCACGACCGAATAATCGACGCGTGCGCCGAGCACGACGTGGCCCTAGAACTGAACGCCAATCCGCATCGCCTCGACCTCGACTGGCGCTGGGTGCGGCGCGCCACCGACCAGGGGGTTCTCATCTCGATCAACCCGGACGCCCACGCGATCGCGGAGCTCGACTACGTAAAGTGGGGCGTGGCTGTCGGCCGGAAGGGATGGCTGACATCAGACCAATGTCTGAATGCAAAATCCCTGGACGCCTTCACGCAGTGGCTCAATGACACCGATTCTTAAAGCCCACTGCTCGCTCCCAACTCTCATCTCCCGAGACCGTGTCACGACGTCTCTACGTTGGGTTGGTGTGTGCCCTGATCGTTGCCGGGGGAGGCATCCTGTGGTGGGCGCTCAGTGGCCCCGATACCTCCCCGCCGCCCCGACAGTCAATTGACGGCCTACGAGACACCGCGACAGTAGGCTGGACGAATCGTCACACTGCTACGATTGAGGCCGCCGACGCGACCGAGGCGCTGACGGCCCTGGGATACGTGCACGGCATGCAGCGAGCCTGGACCCTCACGGTCTGGCGCCACACGGCCCTAGGAACCCTCTCCGCCTCGTTTGGCGACGACCTCGTACCGGTCGACCGGCATGTCCGTCGCCTCGGCTTCGCACACCACGCCCGCCGTGCGTACGATCGGCTTGATCCTGAGGCCCAAGAACACCTCCAAGCGTATGCCCGCGGCCTGAATGCAGCCCTTCAGTCCGACCGCGTGCAGCACCGGGAGCCGTTCCTCTATTTTGAACTTACGCCCCAGCGCTGGGCCCCCTGGCACTCGTTAGCCATCGAGCGACTGGTGGCGTGGACGGGCACTTCCCCCATCGCATACAAGACTCCCTCCGATTCGAGCCTGGCCGACTTCCGCGCCGCCGATCGTCGCCTCCGGCGCTGGCTCCACGTGCATGGGCGGTCGCGAAGCATGGCGTGGGCCGCGCGCACTCAAGGAGACACTCCCCAAACGGCCCTCTTCGCCCGGCACGTACTGGGGGCCACCGCCGATCCCATAATGCAGGAGGTCGTCGTCCAACGCCCTGGCACATCCCCCACTGTCACGGCCTCCATCCCGGGCGTTCCCCTCTTCCCCACCGGTCGCACAGGTTCGGAGCGCTGGAGCTACCTTCTGCACAGCGAAGCGCAGCTTGACACCGTCCACGTCGATTCAACAACGACAGACCTCCGTCACGAGCGGATCGTCCCGGCTCAAGGGAACGAGCGACTGGTCGAGATTCAACGGTTCGGTTCCCGAGTCCGCGTGGGCACGATCCGACCCGACTCGGCCTGGGTCCTGGAGTGGCCCGGCTTCCGACCCCAAACCGATCTTCCGCGATGGCTTGCCACGTCCAACCTGGGCGCACAACTCGACACTGCCCCCCCTGACTTTCAGCTCATGGAAGGGGAAGGCCTGAGGGTAGACACCTCGGGAACCTGGTCGGTACAGGGCCAGCCACCCATCGTCGAGCGCGGCCCTGAATCGATCCTTATCGGTCAGTCCGACTGGGCCTCCCACCAGGCCGATGGGCTCCAGGCCCAGACTCGTACCGGCCCCCTTACCCCAGCCCAATGGAGTGCGAGCGACTCCAGCACCTGGGCAGCCGCCCTCGTGCCGACCTTCGTGTCCGACTTGGCGTCTCTCGGTGAGGCCGACTCTACGACCATCGACGCACGTTCGTACCTTCGCAACTGGGACGCCGTCTACGACCCGGCCAGCATCGGAGCGGTGGTATTCGAAGAGTGGATGCGCGTCTATCGAAACGAGATTGGACGCTTGCCCTCCCCCACCGATTCTGCCTTCTTCGCGGCCCCTCGCCGACGTCGGACCTTCCGGCGGGCCGTCGACTCGCTCGCCCAGCGCTTTGGACCCGACGTTCGGCGGTGGCGATGGGAGCGCGTCGCCCCGGACCGACGCTTCTTTCCCGTCTGGGCGGCCGACAGCCTCATTGCAAAGGATCTGTCCGCAATGAGCACCACTCAGTTCGCCGCACTGGACCGTCCCGGTCGGGGACACGCCTCCACCCTCTCGGGGGGACCGTCCCTGGTAAACCCGCCGTCCCTCGGACCGGCACCGACGCACTGGGAGGGATGGATGCGAAGCACTCCGGGCGACCTGACCGTGCGACGCCTGCGCTTCGATCCGTCGGCCTTCTTTGCGCGCTCCCTCCTCCCCCGCGACCGCCCGGCGCCCGTCTCGGTTCAAGAGGCCCCGGTCACGAATACGACCCAACTCGTTCCCTCGGCCCCCTAGCTCTCGACAAAGACGGTGCCGAGCTCGGGGAGCGATTTACACGTCCTGGACCTGCCGTCGGATCTCTTCGGGGACACTCGGATCGCGAAGGGTTGTGGTGTCTCCCAGGTCCTGGCCGTTGGAGATATTTTCGAGGAGACGGCGCATGATCTTGCCGGAACGCGTCTTCGGCAGGTCGTCCACAAAGATGACGTTCGCCGGGCGGGCAAAGGCCCCGATCTCCTTTTCCACGGCGGCGATGATGTCCTCACGCAACTCGTCGCTCGGCTCCACGCCACTGCGAGGCGTTATGTACACATCGGGCACGTTTCCCTTCTGATCGTCCTGCCGAGCCGCCACCGCCGCCTCGGCCACCGCAGTCACCTGGGCCACGGCCGACTCGAGTTCCATGGTGCCGAGCCGGTGCCCGGCCACGTTCATCACATCGTCGAGGCGTCCCAGCACGCGGAAGTAGCCGTCCTGGGCGTGCACGGCTCCGTCGCCCGCCTCGTACACCCAGTCCCGCCAGTCATTGGAGTCGACCTCCGAAAACCGACGCCAGTATTCATTGATGAAGCGCTGATCGTCCCCGTACACGGTTTGCAGCATGCCGGGCCAGGGCCGCTCAATCACGAGATTGCCCGCCCGTCCGCTCGCGGGCTCCAGGGGATCCCCGTTGTCGTCGTAGATCGCCGGCTGGATGCCCGGACATGGAACCCCGGCCGAGCCAGGCTTCATGTCTTGTAGGGCCGGCAGGTTCGTAATGAGGTGCCCGCCGGTTTCCGTCTGCCACCAGGTGTCGACGATCACGGCGTCCTCGCCCCCGATGTGCTTGTAGTACCAGAGCCACGCCTCCGGCTGGATGGGCTCCCCCACCGTCGTCATGTGGCGGAAGTTAAAGTCGTACGCCGCCGGGTGCTCCTCGCCCCACTTCATGTACATGCGCACCGCCGTGGGGGAGGTGTGAAAGATGTCAACGTCGTGGCGCTCGGCAATCTCCCAGGTGACGCCCTTGTGCGGATGATCGGGCGCTCCTTCCCGCATCACGCTCGTCGTCCCCAGCGC
>CAYLMT010000133.1:0-5414 GCA_964384855.1 uncultured Salinivenus sp. | reverse complement strand
GCTCCCGAGCCGACGTACCGGAGCATCTGAAGGAAGACCGGCCGCTTGATGTATCCTGGCTGTTTCGCGATCGGCGTGCCGTCGGGTTTCATAAAGACCGTGGTGGGCACGCCCCGAGCCCCAAGGGCCAATCCTAGCTGTTTGGACGACAGCGTGCGCCCGTCAAACTCGTGGGAGCCCGCCGTCGTGTCGCGATTGAGGCGGGCGTACGTAAAGCGGCGGTCCAGATACGAACGAACCTCTGCGTCGCTGTACACCTCTTCCTGCATGCGCTGGCAGTAGGGACACCACGGCGCGTAGATCTCCAATAGAATCGGCGTCTCCTGCGCCTCGGCCTGCTCGACGACCTCTCCGAGGGAGCGAGGCGGCATCTCCATCTGGGCGTGGACCGAATTTGCCCCCACGGAAAAGAGAAGCGCAAGCGGGAGTACGAATTGAAAAAGCCCCTGGCGCAGGCGCATCGGACACGGCGGACAATGGAACGGTGAGGTGGCCTTTCCGATGCATCCATTGCCTCGAAGGTTCCTCAACACGCTCTGGCCTCCGCGAAGAGCTTGCCCCGCTACGATGTAAAGAACGCCGCCTGGACGCGCTTCTGCTCCGTTGGACTCAGGGACCGGTGCCGCACGAGCCGGAGACTCGGATCGTGGGCGGTCGCCCTTATGGCAACGCCAACCGTTTCGAATGCGCAGAGCACGGCACTCCCGTCCTCAAGGGTACATCGTCCTCGTGCGGGTGGCGAATTCCGATTGACGGCGTACACCCGGTGAACGTCCTCTCTGGTTGCGGGTCGACGAAGATCAAGCGCACGAGATCGGGCCATGGGCACAGCGGATTGCTGAAAAGAATGGCGAGTGCATCCTGCCCGAGAGACCTCCTCCAATGCTGGAGACGATGCTCGGAATGGAGAGCATTTGAAGAATAGCTCGGCACCCCGGTTTGCCCTTCATCCATCCCGCGGACTCACCACAGGCTTCCCCATGATCCTCGGTCCGATTTTCAGCGCATCCGGTCTATCGTCTAGAGATGACCCAAGTGGACAATCTGGATTTCAGGTTCATCGTCTCCGGATGATCTTTCGTCCCGCCGCACTCATTTTGTCGGAGCTTCCTTCTTCCTTTGTGTTTCTTGATTGCGCCCCATTAGGAGACCACCGTTGATGGAGAGCGTCCACGCACCTGTTCCGCTTCAAAAATCCCCACCATGTTCCAAACCGATCTCTCCACCCCCGCCCTTCTCGTCGAGCAGTCGCGGTTGCAGAACAACCTTTCGAATATGCAGAGCGTGGCGGACGCGAACGACGTGGCACTCCGCCCGCACACCAAAACGCACAAGTCCATCGCCCTGGCCCGCCAGCAGCACGACCGCGGCGCCGAGGGCCTTACCGTCGCTACCGTGCGGGAGGCCGAAACGTTTGCAGAGGCGGGCTTCGACGACGTGCGCGTGGCCTACCCCGTCACCGGCCGTGACAAACACGAGCGACTGCAGGCCCTGCGGGCAGAGGCAACGATCTCATTCACGGTCGACACCGTCGCGGGCGCCGACCAGGCATCGGCCGTCTACGCCGAGACGGACGCGCCCGTGGACGTGCTGATGGAGGTGGACGTGGGCCACGGGCGTTGTGGGGTCCACTGGTCGGACCACACCGCAGCCGTCACGCTCGCCCGCCATGTCGCCTCCCTCCCCGGCTTGCGGCTCGCAGGGCTCCTCACGCACGCCGGGCAGGCCTACAACGGGCCGTCTGACGGGGAGACTGAAGCCGAAGCGCTGCGGCGCGTGGCGCGTCACGAGCGGGACCGAATGCTATCGGTGGCGTCCACCCTGGCGGAGGCCGACGTGTCGGACGTAACACCGGAGACGTTCGAGATTAGCGTCGGCTCCACCCCCTCGATGGCGGCCTTCGAGAACGCAGAGCACGACGGGTTTCGGGTCACCGAGATTCGCCCCGGCAACTACGTCATGCACGACGGGATTCAGGTGGCCCTCGGCGCGGCGTCGCTCGACGACTGTGCGCTCACGGTGCTCACGACCGTCATTAGCACCCAAGAGAAGCCTGACGGCACCTCCCACGCGTTCGTCGATGCGGGGAAGAAAGTGTTCACGACGGACACCGGCCACGGCACAGACGGGCACGGCATTGCACTGGCCGACGCTACAACGATGCGCCCCCACCCGGGCCTTCGCGTCGATCACCTGTCCGAAGAGCACGGCTGGCTAACGTTGGCCGGCGACGCCGACCTCACGGTGGGCGACCAGCTCCGCATTGTCCCCAACCACGCCTGCGTCACCGTGGCCAACCTGGACGCGCTCCACGTGGTCGACGGCACCTCCATTGTTGACACGTGGTCGGTCGACGCCCGCGGGTGGTGATTCACTGCTTTTTCGGCCCCTCAGAGCGGCCTCGCATTCGTCCAAATAGCCCGAGAGGCCTCCTCCATGGAGTAGTTCCTTGGTGCCAAATGGACCCCGGCTTAATACGTCGGCAATAGTGGCGATAACAATTGACCCAGCCAGTCTCTGTGTCTGGGGACGTGCCGACTTCGCTGTCCGGGTCTTATGAGATTTCCAGCCCAATGCTGAAAACAAAGTCTTTTCCCAGTGTTTTCGAAACGAATGCGAGCGAACTGGTCGACGTGGCCGACAACCTCCTCGAAGGCCTGAAGGTGCAGGTCGACGACGAGCGGTACGTCGTCGGGGACCTCGCTCTCCGCGAGGGGACGGCCCCCCACAAGGGCATCAACAACGGCCCGTCCGACCTCGACTACCGCCTGCTTCTGCGGGCCGGGCTGCTGGTCGCACAAGCCGGCGGTGCCGACTCCCCACTAACGCTGACGACGGGCTTCCCCTACTCGGCGTATCAAGTCCACCGCCGGAATGCGGGTAATCTGATTGAGGGGGAGCAAGAAATTGAGTTCGACGGTCGCCCGTTTGGTCAGGGCGAGCACTCGGTCGTGGACGTGGACGTCATGGATGTCGAAATCCTTCCGGAAATCGAGGGCCACGTGACGGCCACCCGCAAGGGGGACCTTCAGGAAGACGATCCGTTCTTCGCCGTCTCGCTGGGATACGGAACGTTTGAGGCGGTCCTGAGCCTTCCCTCCGGCCCTGTCCAGCGAACAGCGACCAGCGGACATGGTCTCCGCTACGCCACATCGCTGATGAACGAGCGGCTCCGGGAGAAGCACTATCTGGACATGCCCACGGAGCACCAGATTGACATGGCGATGCGACGGGGCACCGTGGTCGCCGGGCGACAGCGATACGACCTGTCGGAGCTTCGCCGAAAGGTTCTCCGGATCTACTACAACGACGTCCTCTCTCCGGCCCTCGAGAAAGCCTTTGACGACAGCGACTTCGGGCGCGCCCGGAAGATGTACCTGGCTGGCGGCGGCGCACTCTACGCAGACCTCGTGGACGCCTTCGACGACGAGTTTGGGGAGGTGCTCTCCCTGGAGGTCGTGCCGGACCCGGTCACGCACGTGAGCCGAGGATATGCGCTCCACTCCGCCGGCGTAAACGGGAAGAGCCCAGACCATGCCGTGGGGCTCGACCTCGGCAACGCCAACACCTCGGTCACGCTGTTCGAGCAAGAGCGCGCGTAACCCGCGAGGTGTCGACCGACTCGTACAAACACGCCCTGACTGCGATGTTTGGATTTGCCCAGCACTCGACCGACGACGAAACGCCCCCCGAATCGAACTCGGCCCTTTCGGTCCTTGGAGAAGGAACCACGGCCCGGGGGTCCTTTGACCTGAAGGACGATGATCTGCGGGTCGACGGGGTGCTCGACGGAGACGTGCAAACCGAGGGCCACGTACACGTGTCGCCGGAGGGCGTCATTCAGGGCGAAATTCAGGCCGGCTCGATTCGGATCGCAGGCACTGCAGAAGGAATTCTCTTCGCGCATGCGGATCTCGTCGTGCTAGAAACGGCGTCGGTGCATGGCATTCTGTGCGCCGAGGCTCTCACCATTGAGGACGAAGCCGACTTCGAAGGCGGCATGTGCGACACCCCGGACCGCATTCCGGCCCTGAAGGCGATCTTCTCCGAGGCCGAGGCATACACGATTCCCGGTCTATCGTCGTCCCCTAACGAGACGGCGGCCAATTCGTCATCGCAGACATCCGAACGGGCCGAGCGGTCTGTCACACTCGACATTCAGGAGTCGTCTCCCCCCGAAAATTCCTCTCCCTTTCGCCCCCTCCAGGAAGGGGACGGCCTTCCAGAGACGCCCTCGTCTTCGGTCGCTTCCCCCACCGCTCCGTCGGACACCGAGCCCGGTACGCAGAAGACCGAGGACAGCGGTGAGACGGAGTCCCTCGACAAGATTGGGTGGTGATTGGTCCTCCGCAGCCGATCGTCGGGACGACATCTGCCCTCCGGTCCCGGCCGCACGGCCTCCCAAATTGCCGACAAAAAGGCGCACGCCCGCCGAACGAACCGGGGCCCCGGACCGTCTGTACACACCGCGAACTGGTGTTCACCACGTCCCGACGGCATGACGGAGGTCCCCTCGTACACTGACATCCACACCCTGGCCGAGCGGCTGCGGGACGTGCCCTACGAACCAATCCTGCGCACCATCGGGCGCGTGGCCGAGCGCGAGGACATCGAGGCGTACGCCGTGGGCGGCATGGTGCGCGACGTGCTCCTGGACCGCTCCACCACGGACCTCGACTTCGTGACCGTGGGCCCCGGCACCGGCATCCAGCTGGCCGAGGCGGTCGGCGAGGAACTGGGCGGCCGCACCGCACACGTCTATCCCAAGTTCGGCACCGCCGCCATCCGGATCCCCGCCGAGGAGGCCCTGCCGGAAGGGCACACGGACGACGCCCTCGTGCTGGAGTTCGTCGCCGCCCGCAAGGAAAGCTATCGCTCCCACTCCCGGAAGCCGGAGGTCGAGGCCGGCACGCTGAAGGACGACCAGTACCGCCGTGACTTTACGGTCAATGCGATGGCGATCCACCTCACGCCCGACCGCTTCGGCGAACTCATTGACCCGTTCGACGGGCGGCGTGACCTGGAGCGGCAGACCATCGACACCCCCCTCGACCCCGAAGAGACGTTCGAGGACGACCCGCTCCGCATGATCCGGGCCGCCCGGTTCGCCACACAGCTCGAGTTTCGGGTGTCCGACCGCGTGTTCGACGCCATGGGCACCCAGGCGCACCGCGTCGAGATCCTGAGCCAGGAGCGCATTACCGAGGAGCTCCACAAGATCCTGGAGGCAAACACCCCCTCCATCGGCTTCAAAATCCTGGAGGCCTCCGGGGTGCTGGAGCACTTTATGCCCGAGATTCAGCGCCTCAAGGGCGTCGACGAGGTGAACGGCCGCGACCACAAGGACAATTTTTACCACACGCTCGAAGTCCTCGACAACGTCGCCGAGCGTACGTCGGACCGGCCCGGCGAGG
>CAYLMT010000132.1:0-5422 GCA_964384855.1 uncultured Salinivenus sp. | reverse complement strand
CGCGGGTCCACGGGGGGCTGTCGCTCGACGAGCAGGCCGAGCAGGAGGGCGAAGAGCTCTGGAACCGAAACCCGAATCGCTGCTGCTTCCTCCGCAAGGTGAAGCCACTCCGGAATTTTCTGGAGGACCGCCGGGGCTGGATCACCGGCGTGCGCCGCGATCAGTCCGAGCACCGGGCGGACGCGGACATCCTGTCCTGGGAAGAACAGTACGGAGTGTTCAAGATCAATCCCCTGGCCAACTGGACGCAGAAGGAGGTGTGGAAGTACCTCTTCGAGTACGACCTCCCGTACAACCCGAAGCACGACCAGGGCTATCCCAGCCTCGGCTGCGTGCCGTGCACTGAGCCCGTGGACGGGGCCGAGGGCTATTCGCGGGAGGGACGCTGGGGAGACCGAGACAAAACGGAGTGTGGGCTCCATACGTCGCTGGGCGAAGAGGAGGCACAGGCCGCGGGGTCGTGACGCGTGGAGGCGACCCCGACCGGCGCGCCTCGGCGGCGTGAACCCTGGTTGAAAGCAGCGGGGGGATGGCCTCGCGTGAGGCCCTACACTCGAACCTTTGCATGGGGCTCAGCGTTGCTATTGCCGCCAATTTAGAACGGATCTAAACGCCACGAATGAGCGCGCCGGCCGCCGACACGACGGACACGAAGGAAATTTCCGAGGCCACGGTTCTTTTCGCCGGGGACTCCGGGGACGGGATGCAGATCACCGGGTCGCAGTTTACCCTCGCCTCCGCCTACGCCCAGAACGACCTGGCGACGCTTCCGGACTATCCCGCCGAGATCCGCGCCCCGGCGGGCACCACCTTTGGCGTCAGCGCCTTTCAGCTTCACTTCGGTGCCGAGGAGGTGCGCACGCCGGGTGAAAAGGTGGACCTGCTCGTCGCCATGAACGCTGCGGCGCTCAAGGTGCACCTCCACCGCGTACGGCCGGGTGGCACCATCATCGCCAACGTCAACGCCTTCGACGAGAAGGACCTGAAGAAGGCTGATCTCGACCACAACCCGCTCACGGACGGCACACTGGACGATTATCAGGTGCAAGAAGTGCCGCTTACCGAGATCACCCGCGAGGCGCTGTCCGACACGGACCTGTCGCTGCAGGAGGTCGACCGGTCGAAGAACATGTTCGCCCTCGGGCTGGCGCTCTGGATGTACTCGCGGCCCGTAGAGCCGGCGCAGGAGTGGATCCGAGAGAAGTTCGGCGACGAGCCGGAGATTCGGGATGCGAACCTGCGCGTGCTTGAGAAGGGATACCACTACGGGGAGACCGTCGACGCCATCGGTACGCGGTACGAGGTGAACGAGGCGGCGATGACGCCGGGCACTTACCGCGCGGTGCGGGGAGCAGAGGCGCTGGCGCTGGGCCTCGTGGCGGCAAGCGTGAAGAGTGACCTTCGCCTCTTCTACGGCTCCTACCCCATTACCCCGGCCTCCGACATCCTCCACGAGCTGAGCGAGCACAAGAACTTCGGCGTCATCACGTTTCAGGCCGAGGACGAGATCGCGGCCGCTACCTCGGCCCTCGGCGCCAGCTTTGGGGGCAACCTCGGCGTGTGCGCCACCTCCGGCCCCGGCGTGGCCCTCAAGACGGAGACCATCGGCCTCGGCGTGATGACGGAGTTGCCGCTCGTCGTGATCGACATGCAGCGCGGTGGGCCGTCCACCGGCCTGCCCACCAAACCGGAGCAGGGCGACCTCCTGCAGGCCGTCTACGGCCGAAATGGAGAGGCACCACTCCCGGTGCTCGCCGCCACCTCACCCGGCGACTGCTTCCACACCGCCTACGAGGCCTGCCGCATCGCCGCCAAGTACCGCACGCCCGTCATCCTGCTGGCCGACGGCTACCTCGGCAACGGGTCGGAGGCCTGGCGCATCCCCGACACCGACGCGCTCCCGGCCTTCGACGTGGACTTCGAAACGGAGGCGACCGAGCGCACGATGCACGAGGACCAGGACGGCAACGATCAGTTTTTGCCCTACGTGCGCGACCCGGAGACCCTGGCCCGCGCCTGGGCGCGCCCCGGCACGCCCGACCTGGAGCACCGTCTTGGGGGGTTGGAGAAGGAGCACCAGACGGGCGACGTCTCCTACGACGCCGAGAATCACCAGAAGATGGTGGAAATCCGGGCGCAGAAGGTGCAGAACGTGACGCAGGACATTCCGCCGACCCGCGTATACGGCCATCCCGACGGCGACCTCCTCGTGCTGGGCTGGGGCTCGACGAAGGGCGCGATCAAGGAGGCGACCGAGCGCGCCTGCGACGAGGGACTCCGTGTCGGCAGCGTCGTGCTCCGCCACCTGTGGCCCCTGCCGGCCGACCTCGGCGACGTGCTCGACCGCTTCGATCACGTGCTCGTCCCCGAGCTCAACAACGGCCAGCTCATCCGCGTCCTGCGCGACCAGTACCGCCGCGACTTCACGCCCCTCAACAAGATCCAGGGCCGTCCCTTCCGGGCGGAGGAGATTGTGGAGGAGGTAGAAATCCTTCTCGGGGAACCAGCCCCAGCGTAATTGTCTGCCAGACCGAGACCTTGTGCCCCTTTCCGGTCGGCGTATTTCGTATTGCGTATTCCGTTGGACAGTCCTTCGATACGCAATACGCAACACGCAATACGCCGCTGACGGAAACGGACTCCGTTTATGGAACCACCCCCCGATTCATGAGCAACGATACCCCCGATCCAAGCCAAAACAGTCAGACGCCCGACGGCACCAAGAAACCGGACCTCCCGCCCGGCCTCGCCGGCGGCGACGATGAGGGTCGTACATCCGACGAGGAGGCCTCGCCCGGTACGAAGAAGCCGGATCTGCCGCCGGGCCTCGGGGGCGAAAACGGCGCGTCGGACGACCCCGGGACCAAGAAACCGGCGGGGCCGCCTGGGGCGAAGAATCCCGACAGCGGTCGGGACTCCGACCAGAAGAATGGTCCGACCTTGCCGCCCGGCTACAGCGGCGACGGCGGGGGCGATGCCCTTTCCCGCGAGGACTTTCAGTCCGACCAGGAGGTGCGCTGGTGCCCCGGCTGCGGCGACTACGCCATCCTCTCCACCGTGCAACGCCTGCTGCCGGACCTGGGCGTGGACAAGGAGAACGTCGTGTTCATCAGCGGCATCGGGTGCGCGGGGCGGTTTCCGTACTACATGGACACGTACGGCATTCACGGCATCCACGGACGTGCGCCGGCCATTGCCACGGGGCTCAAGACAAGCAATCCGGAGCTAGACGTGTGGGTCGTCACGGGCGATGGTGACGCGCTCTCGATCGGCGGCAACCACCTGATCCATGTCCTACGTCGCAACCTCGACACGCAGATCCTGCTCTTCAACAACGAGGTCTACGGCCTCACGAAGGGGCAGTACAGCCCCACCTCCGACACGGGCACCGTCTCGAAGAGCACCCCCCACGGCTCTGTGGATCGTCCCTTCAATCCGGTCTCCGTGGCTCTCGGGGCCGACGCCTCGTTCGTGGCGCGCACCATGGATCGCGATCCGAAGCACATGAAGGCCATGATGCGCGCAGCCCACGACCACGACGGCACGGGCTTTCTGGAGATCTACCAGAACTGCAACATCTTCAACGACGGGGCCTTCTTTGAATTCACCGAGCGGGAGACGAAGGACGAACGCGCCCTCTTCCTGGAGCACGGCGAGCCGATGACGTTCGACGAGGGCCGGAAAGGCATTCGCCTCAATACGCTCCAGCCTGAGGTGATCGACCTGGAGAATGGCGACTGGTCGGTCGACGACTGCCTCGTGCACGATGAGACCTCTCCGGAGCTAGCCACCATCCTTGGGCGCATGTCGTGGCAGGACGCGGGCGACGATGCGATCCCCCGCCTGGACGAGACGCAACTGCCCCGCCCGTTCGGCGTCATCCACCGCGCGGAGCGGCCCACCTACGGAGAGCAGATTCACCAGCAAATCGCCACTGTCAAGGAGGAGCGGGGCGAGGGCGATCTCGATGCGCTGCTTCGGTCGGGGGAGACGTGGACGATTGAGTAGGCGTCCGGGGCTTCGGGCGATCCTCGGGGGATGCAGGGTGGGAAAAGGGAGCAACGACGTGGATCGATTCTGGGTGTATTCGGCGACTGGTTTGCGAAAGTGTTCCTCTTTCCTATCTTGCGCGCAGAGTCTGTCTGAAGGTAGGAGGAATTCGCCTGGGGAAAACGGCCCCTGCGTCACGCAACGTCTCCTGCCACGGCACGCCAGAGTTTCACCCATCGGCACAGCCGCCGGCAGACCTTCACCCGCGTTCCAATTCACGCACTCCAACAGTGTCATGGCTAACAGTCAGTCTTCAGAATCGCTTTCATCCTTCGCGCCCACAATGCAAGGGATCTTCCGCATTGGTGTGGCGCTCCTGTTTATGCAACACGGAGCACAGAAGCTCTTTGGTCTTCTCGGTGGGTCGCAGGTCGAGTCGTTTATCTCACTGATGGGACTCGCCGGGGTCCTGGAGTTTTTCGGCGGTCTCCTGGTCGTCCTTGGTCTTTTCACGCGGCCGGTGTCGGGGATCCTCGCGCTTGAGATGGTCATCGCATACTTTATGGCGCACGCGCCGAATGGGGTCTTTCCCATCCAGGACGGTGGAGGGGAATTGGCCTTGCTCTACGCACTGGGCTTTGCCCTGATTGCGACGATTGGGGCCGGAAAGTTCAATCTTGACGATCAACTGGGGGAGTAATTTCGACCCGTTAGGAGCTGCTCTATGAAAGGCTGCGCGGTGCTGAGCGAAGACGCTCAGCGCCGTGTTTATTTGTGGACCGTTCCGGAATAACGTTCAGGCCTCATGGCATTTGAGTGGGAAACTTCACGCTGGAGTTCGATTGATCTAGCGCTGCTCGTGCTCCGGGTCGGCATCGGGATCTCGTTCGTCTTTGTGTATGGGTGGGCCAAGATGTCGGGCGGGCCGGGCACGTGGGCCGACCTGGGGCAAAACATGGCCCTCTTCGGCGTCACCGTCTGGCCCACGTTCTGGGGCTTCCTGGCGGCCGCCACGGAATTTGTGGGCGGCCTCTGCCTGATGCTCGGCCTGCTGTTCCGGCCCGTCCTCGGGCTCCTGCTCTCGGTAATGACGGTCGCGTTTGCGAGCCACATCGCCGCTGGGGAAGGCCCCTGGCACGCGACGGAGATGGCGACGGTGTTCGTGGTGCTCCTGCTGACGGGGCCGGGCCGGTACAGCGTGGATGCGTATTTCGGGGCGTCGGACGAGTGAGGACGGCAGCCCGCACCCATGCCACGCGAACCCTGTCGCGGTGCAATGACCGGGGAGGTGAGGCGACTCGCTCGCGGTATGCCCATGCCCGGTGCTCCTCCCTTCACACCTCACACGTTGTACGCCCACGCTCACTCCCCTTCACTCGGAGCTTTTGCGCCGATCGGGCGTTCATCTTTTTGCCAGGTTCGGGCCTCCTCC
>CAYLMT010000131.1:0-5465 GCA_964384855.1 uncultured Salinivenus sp. | reverse complement strand
CGCTTCTTCCGACGTCTGCAGGCAGTAGGGCTGGCCGACCGCGTTACGTGGACGGGGCCGATCGCATCGGAGGCGGTACGTACGCGGTATGACCGGGCGGATTTGTTCGTGCTTCCCTCCCACTTCGAATCGTGCAGTCTCTCGACCCGGGAGGCGATGGCCCGCGGTCTGCCGGTGGTGGGGCGTCGAGTCGGTGGAATGCCGGAAAACTTTGGGGACGCTCCGGCGGGGCACCTCGTGTCCGCAAACGACCCGCGGACGCTCCGGGCCGCGCTGCGGTCACTCCTTCTGGACCCGATGGCCCGGACGCGGAAGGGATGGGCGGCGTGGCGTCGGAGCCGTGATTTTCCGACGTGGGACGAGGCGGCTGCCCAATTTCGAGAGGCTCTCGCTCCGCTACAGACGGAGCCCACTGGGCCGAACCCGTAAGGGGTTACTTCCGGAGTAGCAGGGACGGAGGCACCCCCTGCGGCCGCCACGGCGGGAGGGCGGTCGTGTCCATCGTCGCGGCGTCCCGGTCGTGGGCGGTCAACAGGCGGACGAGGAACGAGTACAGCCCTTCCTGGCGAAGCGTCGGGCTTTCGGGGGTGGGGCGAAGGCCGTTCGTAAAACCGTGCCGACGAGCGTACTCGACCAGCGTGGAGTCGGTGCTCAGTACGTGGAGAGGAACCGTGCGGTCCGCCGAGTCAATGAGTGGCGGCTGGTGGTCGCCGAGAAGGAGCACGAGACTGCCGGGCGGGGCCTTCTCGGTCAGGTACTCGCGGAGCACGCGCAACTCGTGGGCCACGTGGCGGAGGTAGCGCAGCGGCGTCGGCTGGTCGTAGATGGTGGGGGTCGTGATGGAGTCTGGCAGATAGACCGGGGGAAACGAGTCCGCATTGGGATGGGGCGAGCGGGTCGCCTGCGTCTGCGCATTGAACCGGCGCCAGTCGTCGGGGTAGGGGGGCAGGCCGTAGTTCCAGAGCGAGTGCGAATCGACCGTTTCGAAGAAGAGAAAAAATGGTTCGCCGGAGGGGGGCAGATGCGTCTCGTGCGTATAGTGGAGGCTGTACTGGTCGGGGGCGTCTGCAAGGCCATAGGAGGGGCCCCGATAATTGAGGTCGTTTCGGTAGACCGTCGTGTCGAAGTTGTAGAGGTTGCGAACGGGGAGACCGGGGCGCTCGAAGGTAAAGGGTTGCAGGGCCACGGTCCGGTAGCCCTGCCCATTGAGGAAGTGGACGAGATGTGGGACTTCGTGGGTCGAGTCGTCGGACGCAGTCTGAAATTGGTTAAAGAGCAACTGATGCCGCACCCGGGTGCCGGTCAGGAGAGAGGCGATGGAGAGCCACGATCGTCCGCCCCGCACGGGGACGTCGCTTCGGGCCGTGGCTCGATGCCAGCCGTTGGCGGCGAGCACCGAGTCGGTGCGCTGCATGAGAGTCCGGTACGGAGCACGGAGCGACGGATGGGTATTGAGGGCCGATCCGTATGACTCGAGCACGAGAAGATAGATGGGCGGCCGTCGCTCGAGGGAAAGGGTGTCGTAGCCCGCGTAGGTCGAGTCTATAGGGGCCGTCCGCAGCGAGTCGAGCATGGTTTGCAGGCGCAGCGAGGCCCGGACGTTGGCCGCGGCGCGGGTGGTCGTCGTGCGCACGCGGATTCGTTCGTTCGACGACTGGTACGTCATGTTCACGGGGCCAAGCTCTAAGGCCGGCCCTATCACGGCAATGAGGGGCCAGGCCCCAAGGTGCACGGCGAGCAGGGCCGCCCGGCATCCCCCGTATTGCCCCGTTCGGGCCACCGTGCGGAGGCCCCACATCACGAGTCGCCCGATCCCGAGGACCCCGACGAGTGCAAAGAGGGCAATGACGCCTACCCGCCACGACCAGAGGTTGAGCAGCAGGTAGCCCAGATTGTCGATGTATTGTAGGTCCTCGTAGAGAATCCCGCTTCGGCGGAAGGCCGCGTAGACCGTTGTGTCGTACGCCTCGTAGAGCAACAGGACGCCGAGCCCGAGTCCTGCGCCGATTCGAACCGGGCGGGCCCACCGTGTGCGACGAGCGTAGACGACCGCCGTCCCGAGCACCAGCACCTCCACGCAAAGCGGAAAGTACGGGCTCAGAGGGCGCGGCGTGGCGAGGGAGGGAAGGAACGGGAGCAAGGTAAGGCCTCCCCAGGCCCCGACGAACAAAACCCACGCCCAGGCGGGAGCGGAGATCGACGTGTGCCAACGAGTCGACATAACACGATCCGTCCGGAAAAAGGACGCAATCTGGGAGGCGCCACGTTCCTCTTATCACGACTCCCCCAACGCCCACTGCGGGGCAACGATCCCCCAGAGCGACCGCCCGAACGACACGATCAACCCCGCTGTGGCTACGGTCACGAGCGGCCGCGACAGGTTCGGGTATGGAAGGAACGAGACGAGCAGCGCCCCGACCATGCCTCCGAACGCGTACCGAGCCATCGACGAGCGCGGCTCGGTCTTCTGGGGCGTCGGGAGGAGAAAGAGAACCACCACAAACCCGTAGCGCAGCAGGCCGGCCCCCAACATCCAGAGAGGCAGGGGCCCCCGGAATGTCGCGAGGCCGCAGAGTAACAGCAGAAAGAGGGCATCGGCTTCTTTGTCGAAGAACGCCCCGAACGTTGACGAGAGGCGGTACCGCCGGGCCAGCCAGCCATCGAGGCCGTCGAGGCCTAGAAGGAGGAGGCTCAGTGCGATGAGGGGCCACGGGCCCGTAGAGGCCATGGTTGGGAGAAGGCCCATCAAGCCAATCCGGAGGGCCGTCACGCCGTTGGCCATACCGAATGCGCCGGTGGGCGTCCAACGGGTCCATTCGATCCCTACGAGCCCTCCGAGCATTGCGATTCCCACAATCGGAATCGGGCCGAGAACCCGAAACCACACGGCACCCGCGACTGCGAGGAGTACAGCGACGGCGTTGACGAGCGACCACCGCTCGATGCGCGTCGTGGACCGGAGACGAGTCGCGAAGTTAGGCACGAGAAGAACGTCGATATGCACGAAGGGACGGGTCACAACACACGCCGTCGATTTTCGACGGATTCCTCCTCGACAGAAATGTAACGGCCAAGGGCGAACGAGGCGGATGGCGGGAACTACAAAGGTTCGGTGAACATCCTACTTAATCCGCGTAGAGTGTGGACGCCGGCCGCCTCGCCATGCCGCGGCACAAGGTGCATAGTCTCATGTGTAGATCCGCCTGCTCTACCCGAGGCCGATTCCCGACTCAACCGCCCGCCCATACGACGCGTCTTCTCTTTGGGCTGGTTGGGGGATTACTTCTCTGCCTATGCACGGGGCCCCTCTCCGCTTGGGGCCAGGTCGACGTTCCCGATGTCCAAGATCTTTCCGGCGCGCCCCAGGTCGAGGCCGGGGTCGAACTCCTCCGCGAGGGGCGCCCCGGGGAAGCGGTGTCCCTCCTGCACTCGGCGCTGGATGCAGATTCTACGCTCGTCTCCCCCACACACGGCGCGGCCGCGTACTGGCTTGGAAAAGCCTATAAGCGTACCGACCAGCCGGAAAAGGCGCAATCAACGTGGCGCACGGGGCTGCGGGCGCTCTGGGCCGCCGGACAGTTTAATGCACGCCTCGCCGACGCGTACCTTCGGGGCCTCACGCCCGAGCGACTCCGGGGGGAGCGGCTCTATGCGGTCGATGTCTACCGGTCCCTGCTCGGCCGGGTCGGCACCGACACGTCGGAAGCCATGCGGTCGCTCTTTCGCCGGCGAGTGGCGCAGATGGCGCCCCTCATGGCCGACTCTGCGCTGGCCCGCGTCATCCGAGAAGACCGCTCCGCTGCCCCCGCAGAGTGGACGTTTCGTCCCGAGGCCGGGACGGCACTCTTGGAGTGGTGGCGCGGGCTCGATCCGTTTCCCGCCACCGACGCGAACGAGCGGTTGGAGGAGCACCTCACCCGGCTCGTGCAGGTGCGCCAGAACTTCACGTGTACCAGCCGGGTCAGTGCCCTCGACGATCGGGGACTCGTACACCTTCGCTTCGGGAGTCCCTACAAGCGGCGGGCCCTTAATTACGAGGACGGCGAGTTTTTCCGGGAGGTCTATCGCTTCGGGGTTAACGTCCCGCCCTCCGGCTTTCCGGAGAGCGAACTCTGGCTGTACACCCACATCGACGAGACCGGCTTCTACCTGTTCGCCGAGGAAGACACGTCGGACTGTTTTCGGCAGGCGAGGGCCAACGAGCTCATGCCGCGGTATCTGACGCGGCAGCGCTCGGCCACGCAGCGGGGGCTCAATATCGCGTACTCGGCCCTCATGGCCATGCGGGCCATCTACCGGGAATTGGCCCTGTACCACATCAACTTTAGCACGCGGTACTCGAAGATTGCCAACTACGCGGGCTGGCAGGAGATGCAGGCCACGGCCGCAAAGATGGCCGAGCGCTTTGGGGGCTCGGCGCCCAGTTCGGCCGGCCAGCGATCTGTGGAAGTGGGGGCGGGCGTCGGGCAGACCCGGCGCGTTTTTTCGAATCCGTCGATCGGCTACGACTATCCCACTCGCTTCGTGTCCCGCATGGTCACGCGGGCCGAGCGGGAAGACCGGCGAGCCGTGGAGCGGCGCGAGGAGGCGATGCCTCGCCAGCACACCACCCTGCTCGACGGGTCCGCGCGGCTACCCGTATCGGTGCGGACGGCGCGGTTCCTCGACGCAGACGGCACGACGCGGACGGAAGTCTACTGGGGCGTGCCGGCCGCCCGGCTGCAGATGGGGGAGTCCGATTCGCTCTCATCGTCCCTGATCACTGTCTCGGCGGCTCAGTACGGCGACGGGCACCAGTTGGTGCAACGGAAGCGCCGTCGGTATCCGGTGGAGGTGCAGGCGGACACGGACCCGCGAATGATTGTGCCGCCTCTCCTCACTCTGGAGGGGGCGACGGACCGATACCACCTCGGCCTGCAGTGGGGGCAGTATCAGCTGTGGCCCACCGACTCGTCATCAGCAGGAATGCGAATGGGACCGAAGCGCCGGGTGGCCACCGCTCGGGCCGACTCGCTGGAGCCGCTCCGCGCCGAGGGGCCGGAGGTGGAAATGAGTGACGTGAAGGTGCTCACGCTGCCCGACACGAGCGCCCAATCCCTCGCCCGCCCCACCGAGCGGGCCACGCCGTATCCGTTCCGTACCCTCATGGGCGATACACCCCTCCTCCTTTCGTTCGAGGTGTATCACCTTTCCTACGACGCCGACGACCGGACGCGCTACACAGTCGCCTACGAGGCGGAAGGGGAAACTAAGCGCGGGTGGATGGAGATTTTCCGCGGGACCGATACGCAGCGCACCAGCACCGAGATGACAATGGAGGGCACTGACCGCCGAACGCGGGAAACGATCCTGCTCGACCTCTCCGAGATTGAGCGGGACGAGCCGCAGGACGTACGCGTTACAGTCCGCGTGACCGACGAAGTGACGAGCACGACCGTCTCGCGAGACCTTGAGTTCGTACTTCG
>CAYLMT010000130.1:4192-5541 GCA_964384855.1 uncultured Salinivenus sp. | reverse complement strand
CTGCGCATGCAGGTCAACCCGCACTTCCTGTTCAACACGCTCAACGCGATCACCGTCCTGGTGCGAGGGGGCGAGACAGCAAAGGCGGGCCGCACGCTCCGTCTGTTGAGCGACATGCTGCGCGCCACCTTTCAGGGTGTGGACGTGCAGACGGTTCCGCTACGGGAAGAGATCGACCTGGTGGAGCGCTACCTGGAGATCGAAGAGATCCGCTTCGAGGATCGCCTGCGGGTCGAGATTGACGTCGACCCGGCCGTGAGTGAGGTGGCCGTGCCCTACCTATTACTTCAGCCCCTGGTGGAGAATGCCGTCCGACACGGCATTGCCCCGCACGCCGAGACGGGGACGGTGCGCGTGTCTGCCCGTTCGGCCACGACGCACGGGCAGAAGGGCGTGGAGCTCACCGTGGCCGATAGCGGCCCGGGCTTCTCGGACGCCCCCGAGGTTCTCCTGGAGGAGAGCGAGGGCGTGGGCCTCTCCACGACGAAGCGCCGGCTCGAAACGCTCTACGGCGACGCGCACACCCTTGAACTCGGGACTGCCGCGGAGGGCGGCGCGCGCGTGACGATCCGCATTCCATGCAGCCCCCGGGACGCGATCCTCGCCTCGGACGGGCGTCGGGAGGCCCCGGCACCTCCGGCCCCAAGCACGTAGTCCTGGACGCAGCCAGAGCGGGCGATCGTTCCCAACCGTTCACGTACTTGTGCACCCACGTTCTCCACGCACAGACTCATGTCCATTCGTGTCCTCATCGTCGACGACGAGCCGCTCGCCCGCACCGGGGTTCGGCAGCTTGTGGAGCCCCTCGACGACGTGACCATCGTGGGGGAGGCCGCGGACGGGACCGAGGCGGTGCGTCAGATCGAGGCACAAGAGCCGGACCTCGTCTTTCTAGACGTACAGATGCCCGAGATGAGCGGGTTGGAGGTCGTGCGCGAGGTGGGCGTTGAGGACATGCCCCTCACCATTTTCGTGACGGCCTACGACCAGTACGCGTTGGAAGCCTTCGAGGCCCACGCGCTCGACTATCTACTCAAGCCGATCGAGGAGGCCCGCTTCGAGGAGGCCATGGAGCGGGCGCGCCGACAGCTCCAGCGGATGGAGGCGGACACGTTGAACCAGCAACTCCGGGGCGTGCTGCGGGAGTACGCGGACGAGGCCGAGAGCAACGACATCGAACGCTTTACGGTGCGGAGCCGCGATCGCATCTATTTTGTCGACGTCGAGGACGTACAATGGATCGAGTCCGAGGGCGACTACGTGGCCCTGCACGACGGGGAGGACACCCACCTGGTCCGGAAGACGATGAAGAAGCTCGAGGAGCAGCTCGACTCCGATCAGTTCCTGCG
>CAYLMT010000130.1:0-4092 GCA_964384855.1 uncultured Salinivenus sp. | reverse complement strand
TTTCTCATGGTGCCCCGCCGACTTGTTGCCTGGACGCTCGTCGTTGCCGTTGCCGGAGTCGTGCTCGTTGGCTGCGAGCCCTACATGAGCCTCACCGACCGCATTCCCGCGCAAACGCGGCAGGCGACGGCCCTTCTTCCGGAGGCGCCCCGCTTCGCTGGCATGGTCGACTTGGAAACGACGATGGGGCAGCTTGAGGCGTGGACGGACGTGGACCTGCTCGAGGAGTTGCGGGAGGCAGACGGCACCCGTCTGGGCACCTTTCTGGACGCGACGGGCCTGGAGCCCGAAACCGACCTAAAGGCAGTGTACGGCGCCGGGGGGCACGACGAATCGTTTAGCGCGGTGGTGTTTGCGGATCTGACTCCCGCCCAGATGGATCAGTACCTGGACCGCGTTCCGGACGGGGGACACGCCACGACCTACCGGGAGGTGCCGGTCTACCACCTCGTCGCCGGAGAGCAGGAGGACGACACGTCCGCCGCCGACACCCTCACGGTGGGGTTCGTGCGCGACGGGGTGATTGTGGCCGCCCCGGAGGCCAGCCGCGTCGAGGCCATGGTGGATCGGCATCGGGACCAGACGGTCGGTCTCCGCGGCAACGAGCCGTACATGACGCTCGTGGAACGGGTGGGACACGGCAGTACGGCGTGGCTCGTGGGCCGTGACGTCCTGCAGACCGCCCTCCGCGACTCCGCATCGAGGCGAGGAGACACGGCGGAGACCGCGTCGGCCCCCAATGAGGCGGGCCTGCAGCGGATGCTCGGCGCGTGGGCCGACCGTATGCTGGGGCTCGACGAGGCGCCCTCGTTCGAGGCCCCGGACGGCGGCAAGTTTGAGCGTCTACGACGCCAGGTGCGCGAGCAGGCCGTCTCAATGACCCTGACCGCCGAGACGGTGGAGGGGGAGGCATACCTCACGATGCGGGACGAGACCAGCGCCGCCAACGTCGTCGACGTGTCGAAGGGGGTGATGGCGGCCCTCCGGCTGTCCGGGAACGACGGGGAGGCCGACGGCCTTCGGGCTCTGCTCGACGACGTGAGCATCGACCGGGACGGCCCGATCGTGCACGCGCAGTTCGCGGTGGGCCGCGAGCAGTTCCGGCAGACGATTCAGGCAGGTCGTGATGCGCCTGCCGCTCGTCGGTCGGTGGCTTCGATTCGTCGGGCGAACCGGGCGATTCGTCGATAGGGGGGCATCACGCGCGGCCCATCGGTGTTGAAAGCGACGCGCGCCCCGATGGATGGCCTGCAACCTGTGCGCCGGTCGTCCTGTCCCCTCTCCTGCTGGGGCGATTGACGGAGGGAAAGGGGATACATCGTTTCGTGCTTGTTGAATGCTCGCGAGGATCCATGCGCCGTTTCGTCTTCGAGGTTGTGGAGGGGATCCGAATTGCCGGACAGGCCATCTGGGCCAACAAAATGCGGTCGACGCTCACCACGCTGGGCGTCATTATCGGCATTGCGGCGGTGACGCTGATGGCGACCGTCATCAACGGGCTGGACCAGGAGTTCGAAAAGGCCCTTTCGCAGCTCGGGACGGACGTGCTGTACGTCGACCGGTTTCCCTGGGGCAATGGGGCCGACCGAGAGTGGTGGCGCCTCCGAAACCGCCCCCCGATTCAGCCCGCCCTCGCTCAGACCATTGAGGAGCGCTCGCGCTTCACCGAGGCGGTGGCGCCCATGGTGGACACGGACCGCTCGGTACAGTACCGGGGGCGCGACCTGGAGGCCGAGATTATGGGATCGCCGCCCCAGTACGGACGCATCCGCGGCGTCGAGCTCAGTCAGGGACGGTTCTATACGCAGGCCGAGGAGCGGGGGGGACGGCACGTCTGTGTGATCGGGGCGACCATCGCCGAGGAGCTCTTTCCGGCAATCACGCCGCTCGGAAAAGAAATCAAGATGGGGAGCGTCCCCTGCACGGTGATTGGGGTGCAGACGAAGAAGGGGGAGAGCATGTTTGGCGGGCCCGGCTCCCCGGACGAGCGCATTCTCATTCCCTTTCGCACCTACGACAAAGCCTTCGGCGTCAGCCGCCAGAGCGGGGTCACCGTCATGGCGAAGGTGGGGGCGTCCTCTCTGATGGGGCGGGCGGAGGACGAGTTGACGGGCATCGTACGGACGGCTCGGGGGATCCCGCCCGGCGGAGAAAACAACTTCGCGATCAACGATCAGCAGCAAATTATGGATAGCTTCGCGAGCACCCGGATCGCCATTTACGGGGTGGGGCTGTTCTTGACCGGGCTCGCGCTCGTGGTGGGGGGCATCGGCGTGATGAACATCATGTTCGTGTCGGTGCGGGAGCGGACGAAGGAAATTGGCATCCGCAAGGCGGTGGGGGCCAAGAAGCGCACCATTCTGTTCCAGTTTCTCGTCGAGGCCGTCATCGTCTGCCTAATTGGAGGTGTCCTCGGGCTCGGGCTGTCCGCACTGGGGGCGATGGGGGTGAGTGCGCTGGGGCTGACTGCCTCCCTCCCGGCCCAGACAGTGGTCCTTGCCTTCGTCATCTGCGTCGGGGTCGGCATCCTGTTCGGCATTGCGCCGGCCTGGCAGGCCGCCACGGCCGACCCCATCGATGCGCTCCGGTACGAGTAGCTGCACGTAGCCACGCTCACGTTTCAACTGTCACAGAGACCCATGCAGAACGCACGCTCTCCGTCCGGTTCAACGCGTTCCTGGATGCTGATGCCCCTCGTGCACCTGCTGCGGTGGGGCCGTAACGGGGTGCAGGCCATTGTGGGGCGGCCCGCGAGAGGACGCGGATCGGCCGACGTCGGCGGGGCCCTCGTCCTGGTGGGGACGATTACCCTGGCGGCGGTCGTCGGGGCGCCGCCGCTGCTCACGTTGGGGGGCGGCGTCGGGCTCGCAGTCCTCTTCGTAGTGGCACGAAGCTGGATCGTCGTGCAGGACGAACAGGTTGCGTAGGGCGCCCGCGTTTTCCGAATGAGATTGCTGTTCCCATGAGCGGATTCGAGACGATCCGGGAGGCGCTTCAGGCGCTCCGGGCCAACATATTGCGCTCCGCGCTCACCTTGCTCGGCATCGTCATCGGTGTCTTTGCGGTCATCGCCGCCGTGACGGCCGTGGACGTGATCGACCAGTACTTCAAGAGCTCGATTCAGGGCTTTGGGGCGTCTACGTTCTCGGTGGAGCGGTACGACTTCGGTGGGGGCGACGGGCCCGGGCGCTATCACCCCCCCATCACGCACGACCAGGTCCTACGCCTCAAAGAACGGGTGGGCACCGACCTGACGGTGAGCGTGAGCGAGCAGTTCGACTTTGGGGTAAAGGCACAGTCGGAACGGGAAGAGACGAATCCCAACGTGTCGCTCTACGGCACCGACGAGTCATTTCTCGTCAACTTTGGCTACGAGATGCAGGCGGGACGTCCCCTGGTCGAACAGGACGTGCAGAACGGACGTCCAGTGGCCCTCCTTGGATCGGAGGTCGCCGACGTGCTCTTCCCGGCCACCAGTCCCCTCGGCCAGCGGATACGGATCGGGCGGGTGCGGTTGGAGGTGGTGGGGGTCTTGGCCGAAAAGGCGGGGCTCTTCCGGAGCCCGAACACCCGGGTATACGCCCCCATCACGCATCTTTTTGGGGCGTACGGAAGCGGCGGCCGCAGCATGGACGACACGCGCATCCGAGCCGCCTCGGCCGACCAACTCACGGCCGCGGAGAACGAGGTGCGGAGCCATCTGCGGGTCATTCGACAGGTGGCGCCCGGGGCCCCGAGTACCTTCAACATCGAAACGAGCGACTTCCTCCGCAGCACCTTCGGTCAGTTTACGAGCACCCTCACGATGGGCGGGGCGCTCGTGGGGCTCATTTCACTGTTGGCCGCCGGGGTGGGCATCATGAACATCATGCTCGTCTCGGTCACCGAGCGGACGAAAGAGATTGGCATCCGCAAGGCGGTGGGGGCCAAGTGGCGCAACATCCTGGGCCAGTTTCTGCTGGAGGCCATCATTCTGTGCCAGATCGGCGGCCTGATCGGAATCGTCCTGGGGGGAATGGGGGGGAACATTGCGGCTCTCTACTGGGACATCAGTCCCTCCTTCCCGTGGATGTGGGCGGCCATTGCCGTGGG
>CAYLMT010000129.1:0-5603 GCA_964384855.1 uncultured Salinivenus sp. | reverse complement strand
AGCGACCGGTATCGCCTGGACCTCGATCGGACGGAGAGCACATTTCGCGTGGTGACGGATGCCGGGCGGGGGCTCGCCTTGCATGAGCTATCGGACGGCACCAAGGTGCAGCTTTTGCTCGCCGTTCGGATGGCCTTCGTCGAGACGCAGGAGCAAGGCATCCAGTTGCCCCTGATGCTCGACGAGGCCCTGGCCAATAGTGACGACGAGAAGGCCGGGGCCATCATCGAGGCGGTCCAAACGATCGCCGCCGAGGGACGCCAGGTGTTTTACCTGACGGCCCAATCCGACGAGGTGGCCAAGTGGCGCCGCCGGCTCGAAGGGACGGACACGACCCTCACGGTCCACGAACTTTCTGGAGCGGATGGAGATGGCGTTGCGGTCGGGAGCGTGAGTGGAGACGGGATCCTCCGACCGGGGCGGCCCACGTCGCCGCCGCTCCCGTCTGCCGACGAGCTTAGTCATGACGAGCTCGAAGGGCGACTCGACGTCCCGGTGTGGACGCCCCGAAATGACGTTGCGGAGTTGCATCTGTGGTACCTGACCGAAGATGTCGAGGTACTGCACCGGGCCATAGAGGCCTCGTACCGGCGGTGGGGACAACTTGCCGGCCTGGCCGAGCGGGATGCGCTTACGCTCATCGACCTGGATCCGGCAACCTACGGGCGCCTGGAGGCGCTCGCCCGGGCGGTTGAGCAGTGGGCTGCCGCCTGGCGCGTCGGACGCGGCACCCCTGTAGGGCAGGCGGCTCTGGAAAAGACGGATGCCGTCTCCGATACCTTTCTCGACGAGGTGGCGGCCCTGACGGAGCGCGTCAATGGGCAGGCCCAACGCATCCTCGATGAGTTGGAGAACGGGGCGGTCAAGCGCTTCCGCTCCGACAAGGTAGACGAGCTGGAGGCCTATTTCCGGGCGGAGGGCCACCTGACGTCGGAGGCCCCGCTCCCCCCGGAGGCATGGTGGCGTCGGGCCCTGGAGACGGTTAGTGAAGACATTGAGGCGGGGCGCATCCGGCGCGACGATGTCGAGGCCGTGCTGAGCCGAATTTGCGATCGTGCTCCCATGCTCGATAGCAGTTCCTCGGACGACCAAGAACGCGATTCGACCTGACAACAGTGAGCCTACACGTTCTCACGTCACACGTACACACCTCCCGATGAACGAGTCCACTCTTTTTGCATCGGTGCACTCCCGGACGACGACGTTTCTTCGAACATGCCTGGGAATGCTGTTCTTTTCCGGCCTTCTGGTCGCGACCGTCCTCCCCAATGCCAGCACCGCGCAGGACGCGAGACAACCGGTAACTCCGTTGGATGGCACGCTCGAACGCGTGACGGTCCACGGAACGAGCCTCGAAGACAACCTGCTGGGGGACGATCCCGACCGCGCGGTGTCGGTGTATCTGCCGCCAAGCTACGAGGCGTCGCCGGACCGCCGCTACCCGGTAGTGTACATGCTCCACGGCTTCACCGATTCTGACCTGGGATGGTTCGGGTGGCAAGAGCACTTCGTGAACGTGCCCGCCGCGATGGAGCAAGGGATGGAGGCCGACACGGTTCGGGAGATGATCCTGGTCATTCCCAATGCCTTCACGGCCTACGAGGGCAGCATGTATTCCAGCTCCGCCGCAACTGGGGATTGGGAAACGTTCGTCGCGGAGGAGCTCGTCAACTACGTAGATCAGAACTATCGAACCATTCCGAAGCGGGACAGCCGGGGGCTGGCGGGCCACTCCATGGGCGGGTACGGGACCCTTCGGATTGGCATGAAGCGGCCGGATGTGTTCTCGAGCCTGTACGCCATGAGTCCGTGTTGCCTAGCATCTCGTCTTGAGCCGGACAGCGCTGCGGTGGCGCGGGCTCAGCAGATTACCCAACTCGATCAGGTGTCGGACGCCGAGTTCTTGACGAAGGCCATGCTGGCCTCGGCGGCCGCGTGGTCACCGGCGCCCGAGGACCCACCCCTCTACATCGATCTGCCCGTGGAGGATGGAGAGGTGCGGTCGGACGTGGTGGCCGAGTGGGTGGCCAATGCCCCCCTCGCCCTGGTACACCAGTACGTGCCGGAGCTTCGACAACTCACGGCGATTGCCTTGGATGCGGGGGCTCAAGATCAGCCCATCGCCACGAACACCGAGAACTTTGCGGGGATTCTTTCGGAGTACGGCATCGACCATACCGTCGAGATCTACGATCCGGGCACGCACATCGACCGCATCGACGAGCGTGTCGAAAACCACGTCCTACCTTTCTTCTCCGATCGTCTCGTCTTTTCGGAGTAAGTGATCCTGAGACCTCAGTGAGGACAGACGAGTCAGGAGCCGGCCGAATGTGAAGCCGAGGGAGGCATCCGAGCCTGAGGGATCGGCAGTGTGAGACGGACGAGACGGTCGTCGGTCCAGCCAAGGAGAACGGGCGATTTGTCTTCCTGGGGGAGCCACTCTGCGCCTCTGTAGGAGCGGGCGGAAGAACTCGTGGCGATGGGGCGGCCCGTCTCGGCGTCGAATATGTAGATCCGTCCTTGGTCGTCACCGACGACCGCAAGGTGCTGACCCTTGGCCATGAGGCTTGCGCCGGAGGCGGGAAGGGGACGGCGCCATCGCACGGTTCCGTCCAGCGAAAGGGCTTCGAGCGTCGGCCGGTCGGCCCCCACGAAGAGCGTGGGGCCTGTTTGGTCGGGGGACATTCCGAGAGTGACGTTCGACGACGAGGCCGAGGGGTGGAGCGACCGGGCGTGGGTCCCGTCTTGGCGGTAGACCTCCAGGGTTTTTCCCGTTGCCACGACGACAGCCGCGCTGTCGGTCTCGGTTGGGGGCCGAGCCGCCACGTCAGTCACCGAAAGGGTCGTATCTGCCCAAAGTGTCTGGCCCGTGGAGGTCAGCATCCGGACTCCGCCGCCGGTCATGGAGCCCGCTACGACCTCCGTGCGACCGTTTGAGGTGACGTCTGCCAGGGCTACACTTCCAACCGTTCCCTGGGACGTGGCGTAGTTCCAGAACACGTGCCCATCGTCATCGAACGCACGGAGGGTATCGGTAAATCCTTTCCCGTGCACGATCATTTCGGGACGCGGATCGGCGTCGAGTTGACCACTGTCCAGAAACGGAAGACCCGGCCGCGAGAGTTGGGTGACTCGGCCTCGCTTCCCGTCGGGGTCGACGGTCAGTATCGAATTTCCGGACCGAACCATAGCGTTTCCACTGGCGGAGGCGAGGTCAGAGACCTGCATTTCGAGGGCCCACTGTTCGTTGAGGGTGCGGGCCTGGTTGAAAATGTCCTGTCGGGCATTCTGGATGTGCTGTTCTTGGATTTCTCCGCGAACGACGAGCCCCAACGGGAGGATTGCGCCAAGCAGGAGGCCGAGGGCCGATAGTCCCCCCCACCGGACGCCGGTCGACCGGGAGCGGAGCCATCGGTCGACGCCTACCAAGATCGCATACGCGATGAGCGTCAGTAAGGGCAACAGAAAAACAAGTGCGAATAGAGCCGTCTGCGGTACGGTCGGGTCCACTCGGATCGACATGGCGGTGGGGATGGCAAAAGCTAGGGGCGGCAGAATCGTCACCCCTACCCACCGAAGGCTCGGCCGGGAGAAGGACGAGCCTCGCAGAGTCCGATAGACCTCTGCCCCAAGCACGAGGATAAAAGCGGGAGCGGCCGCAAGGCCAGAGTCGGCGTTTCCAGCCACGAGGCCAATGGGAACGAGCGGAACTGTACAGAGCACGGTCACCTTGAGGAGATAAAGCCAGGGCAGATCTGACTCTCGGGGGGCAGAGTCTGGAGTCTCTGGTGCACCGGGGGACGAGTCATTCATTTTCCTAGCGAACGAATCGATGACAGGAAGCCAATCGAGGAGAGTGCGCCGAGAACCCGGAGAGGAGTCGATGCCGGAATAAGTTCTTCCATCTGAGACGAACTTCTCGAAGGCAAATTCTGATGCGTCGTGTGTGTTCGCGGCTTTGTAACGAAGGCAACGTCACCCAGATTTAAGATCTTCTCGGCGTACACAGTCACAAAACCTCGTCATAACGCAGCCCCTCTCCTCTGAGAGTACAGACGGGCATTCCAAAAAGGCGATCTGAAAGGGCACGCTCTGGGGCGGACGGAGGGTGTAGCCGGAGTTCAAAGTAGTTGAACGAAAAGAATCGGGGTTGGCATTGTGCTTGCTCTATGCTAACGGTCCCACCGTTCCGATTCTTGGTTTTACCGCTCCTTATGGATCTCGCCAATCGACTCTCTATTCTTCGAGCCCGGGCCGAGAAGCAGTGTACTGCTCTCGATCGCCAGAAAAAGATGGAAACCGCGCTCGTCCTTCCCTTTTTCGACGCGCTGGGCTACGACCCCTTCGACGTTCGGGACGTGGAGCCGGAGGCGAGTGTCGAGCGGGAGGGAGAAAAGGACACGGTCGATTACGTCCTCAAGAAAGAAGCAAGGCCGGTAATGCTCGTCGAGTGGATGGAGGTGAATGAGGCCCCGGAGGTCTCAGAGGACCACGACCTGTTCCGGCAGGCCGAGGCGCTCGATGCATCCTTCGTCGTGTTCACGAACGGCCTCCGGTACCGGCTCTACGCGGTCTCCGGGGAGGACGCTCGGGGTTCCGGAAAGCCGATTCTGGACTTCGAGCTTCTCAATCACGAGTCCGGTGACGTGGACGTATTGCGGCGGTTTACCAAGCGTGCATTCGACGAGGACGAGATCCTCGCGGCGACATACGACCGCACTCGAAGTCGTCAGGTTCGGGAGTACCTCGTGCAGCAGACAGACACTCCGGATGCTCCGTTCGTGCAGTTCGTTGCGGCGCAGGTCAGTAACGATCCCGTCGCAGACGACGATCTCGACCAGTTTCGTCCGGTGGTGCAGCGCGTCCTAAACGAATTGCTCGGGGCGGCTGAGGAGGAGCGGGAGCCCCTCTCGGCCCCAAAGGACGCGCCGGTGCCACCGAATGGAGAGACCGTCGCTGATGGGGCGGTGAACGAGCAGGAACAGGTGGGGGTATTCGAAAAGGACATTGTGAAACGGGTTCTCGAAGACTTTTAGGAAGGGCAGTAGGAGAATCTGGAGGCACAGCCTGCCCATAACCGTGACGGTCCGGTTTGGGGCGAGTTCGCGTGTGGCCGGTGAGGAAACAGCGCTCTCCGCGCGGGCGTCCGAAGCCTCCCATCTTGATGGGAAGGAGGTGCACCTCGGACGAAACAGACCCCCCTCGGATGATCGACGCGGACGTCAGTATTCTCGGTTGCGGCTGGCTTGGCCGCCCACTGGCCCAGCATCTCGTGGCGCGGGATGTGCTCGTGCGCGGCTCCACAACCACTCCCGAGAAGGTCGAGACCCTGCGAGACGACGGCGTTAAGCCATATCTTTTGACTCTCGATCCGGACCTCGCCGGCGAGAACGCGTCGTCGTTTTTCCAGTCTCCGATCCTCGTCCTGAACGTTCCTCCGTCCCGTTCCGCCGACGACGTGGAGGTGTACTACCGTCGACAGATCGATGCGGTGCGCGAGGCCGCCAGAAACGGGGCGGTCGAGTGGATTCTCTTTGCGAGCTCGACCGGGGTGTATCCAAACGTGGAGCGGACGGTCACGGAGGCCGATCAGCCGCCGGGTC
>CAYLMT010000128.1:0-5693 GCA_964384855.1 uncultured Salinivenus sp. | reverse complement strand
TGGTTCTGGCGGGGCGACCAGCAGGGGGGCGGCGTGCTCAACGACATGATGTGCCACAGCGTGGAGGTGGCGCGCTTTCTCCTCACTGAGCCCGGTGCGCCCCGCGACAGCATCCGGCCCACGAAGGTGTCTGCCCAGATTGCGAGCCTCAAGTGGTCGCGCGACCACTACGCACAGCAGCTTCAGGATCGGTACGGGGACGAGGTCGACTACCGGAATCGGCCGTCCGAGGACTTTGCCCGTGCAACCATTGAGTACGAAGACGAGCAGGGCAATACCCTTATCAGCGAGACGACCACCTCGTGGGGATTCGTGGGGGCGGGACTGCGCCTGCGATCGGAGTTGCTGGGCCCCGAGTACGCAATGGAGTCCAACTCGCTCCAGACCGAGACCGAGGTCTTCCTGAGTCGTGAGGTGGAGGGGGAGCAGGGGGAGGACCTCGTCGAGAAGCAGAACGCGGAGCAAGGGCTGATGCCGGTCGTCGGCGACGAGGCAGCGACCTACGGCTACACGGGCGAAAATCGACACTTCGTCCGTTGCTTTCTGGACGGAGAGCAGCCTCGGCTCGACTTTCACAGCGGTCGCGAGGTGACGGAGTTGCTCATGACGGCCTACCTGAGTGCCGAGCAGGAGCGCACCATCGAGTGGAAGCCCGAGGGACTGCGGGACTTCGTGCCCGCCGTGCAGGAAGGGACGTGGTCGCCCTCCGGAACGTAGCCTGGTCGTCGGAGCCTTCAGTCCGGGGGCAGGTCCGCCCCAGAAAGTTGCGTTCGCCCCCTTCAGTATCGTTCTTTCGGAATCCCTCTCCCCCCACACTGGAAGCGGGTGTCCGACACGCTCGCTGTTTCCCAAGCATTCACCCATCGCCATGAGCAATTCCCTCTCCCGACGCGCATTTCTCGAGACCACCGCGAAGGCCGGAGCCGCCGCGTCCCTGCCCCTCATTGTGCCGCGCCGCGTGCTGGGGGGCCCAGGGTATCGGGCGCCCAGTGACACGCTCAACATCGCGGGCATCGGCGTGGGCGGGGTGGGTGAGGGCAACGTCGACGCCGTCGCCGAGTCCGAATCCATCGTGGCGCTCGCCGACATCGACCACGACTACGCCTCGGAGGTCTTCAAAAAGTACCCGGACGCCGCCAAGTATTACGACTATCGGCGGATGTTCGATGAGATGGGCGACACGATTGACGGGGTTATCATCGCGACCCCCGACCACACCCACGCCAAGATCACCGCAGACGCCATGCGGCGCGGCATACACGTCTACACCCAGAAGCCACTTACGTGGTCGGTCGCCGAGGCGCGGCACCTCCAGCGGCTCGCGGGCGAGACGGACGTGGTCACACAGATGGGCAACCAGGGCCACTCCAGCAACGACGCCCGCCTCATTAACGAGTACGTGCGCAGCGGGGCCCTCGGCGCTGTGGAGACAGTGCACGTGTGGACGAATCGCCCCATCTGGCCGCAGGGGATGGAGCTGCCGGAGGCCATTCACCGCACGCCGGATCAGGTGCGGTGGGACCTGTTCCTCGGTCCGGCCCCCGATGAGCCGTACCACGAGAACTTCCACCCGTTCTCGTGGCGCGGATGGGTGGATTGGGGCACCGGGGCCCTGGGCGACATGGGCGCGCACCTTATTGACCATCCGTACTGGGCCCTGGAGCTGGGGGCACCGGAGACGGTTCAGACGCGAGCCACCCCCTTCAACGGGGCGAGCTGGCCCCTTGCCACCACCACGTACTACCAGTTCCCGGCCCGGGGGGAGCAGCCACCCGTCGAGATGATCTGGCACGACGGCGGCCTGCAGCCGGAACGCCCCGAGGCGCTGCCCGACGACGAGACGCTGCCGGCCGGGGGCGGCGTTCTTTTCGAGGGCGAGGAGGCACTGCTCCTACACGAGACCTACGGCAACAATCCCCGCATTCTTCCCCCGGAAACGGGTAAGAAGATCGGCACGCCGCCCCAGCAGTTTGAGCGCGTGCCGGACGAGAATCACGAGCTGAACTGGGTGCGCGCCATCAAAGGTGAGGCGACGGCGACCTCCCCCTTCGAGTACGCCGCGCCGCTCACGGAAACGATGCTGCTCGGCCTCGTCTCACTCCGGGCGGATCAGCAGAAGATTCGGTGGGACGCCGAAGCTGGCGAGGTGACCAACGTGTCGGCGGCCAACCAGTATCTGGCGCGTGAGGCGCCCCGCCAGGCCTGGGCCCTGGAGGGGGTTGGCGACACCGTGGGTGCGGCGGCGCAGTAACCCCGAGGGCAGTCTGGAACGAGGCCACTTCGCGGAGCTCAGCGGAAGGAGGCCTCGATGGCGTTCGTGAAGTGGACCGCTGCGTCGCTGTAGATGTTGACCTGGAAGGCCCGGAAGACATCGCTCGAGATGATCTGGGACGCCTCGCTCCAGCTCGTCGCCGTGCGCAGGCGTTTCAGCACACGTCGGTAGGCGGCCCGGTCGCCGTCAAAGAGGGCGTCGACGTACACCTCGCGCTTCGGGGTGTGCGACGGCCCGAACACCTCTCGTTCGAGGGCTGAGAGGTCGTCGTCGCGGTCGGGCGACCTGCCGTCTGAGGAGGGCGACGGCGTTGGCTCGACGGAAGGGGAGGGGGCGTCGGTCTCAGGGGGCGCGGCCGATGGGCGCTGCTGAAACTGGGCCCAGAGGGGCTCGGCCTCGTCGTCGGATCCATTGGTCTCGGTGCGACGCCGGGTGGCGTTTTGCTCGAACTGTTTCCACATCGGTGTGGCTTTGGGGGCCGCTTCCGACGAAGAGTCTGAGCCCGACGTGGAGGGGGAGTCGGACGGCGTGTGAAGGTCGGGATCCAGGGGGGCGGCCGGGGCGTCGCGTCGTTCGGGCGTTTCCTCGGTGGAGGCGTCCTCGGTGGGGGCTGCGTCGATCAGGCGGTGAAGTGTGTCGGGGGAGACGGCGTCGGCACCTTCGGTCCGTTCGTAGGTGGCTAGGCGCTCGGCGAGAGCGTCGGCGTTCTTTTCCTCGAAGAACGTGCGCAGGAGAGAGAGAGGCACCTGCGTGCCGCCGGTGGCACGGCGGGCCGTGTCGAAGAGGGGATCGAGCAGGTCGAGCCAGCGGTCCGCGTCGAAGTCAGACGTCATGCGCTCGTCGACGCGGCGGAGGACCCGCTCGAACGTGTCTGGGGTGAAGGCGTCGCGGTCTCGCTTTTCGGCGAAGGCCTGCACGGCGTCACGGAGGTAAGCGTACGGGCCGAAGAAGCGCATGCGCCATCGGACCTGTGGCACCGGCACGGCCCCGGAAGCGTCTTCGAAGACGAAGGATCTCAGCGTCGGAACGGGGCGCACGAGGTAGTCCGTGGTCCGTCGGGCTGCGGTGCGGAGTGTTTCGCCCCACTGGTCTCGCGGCACTTGCATGTGCTGCTCCACCGCGTCGATGAACGTGCGGGCGGCCTCCTCCATCTCCGGATGGTCGTAGTCCACCCAGTCGGTACGGGCCCGGCGCAGCTGGCGCACCTCGCGCCGATGGTGGTGGCGCAAGAGGTGGGTCAGGTAGTGACGGAGGGGGCTCGGCATCGCGTCCGCCGCCCAGTCCGTCTTTGTGTAGGCCTGGTCGGCGGGGAAGGTCTCGAGCAGGCGCTCCGAGAGGGCGTCGGAAAGCGAACGCGTGGACATGAGGCGCGCGGCGGGCAGTGCGGAAAAACGTGGTGCGTCAAGGCGTGTACACGTGGGCCGGAGGAGAGGTTTTCGAGGGCCGGACGCTGATTAGGACGCGTTTTTCTCCACCTGTTCGAGCAGGTGGGTTAGTTTCTCCCGACGCGGCTCGTAGGTGCAACGACGGCCGCGTTGGTTGAGTACGTAGATGCTCCCGGCAATGAGGAGCACCACCGCGGCCTGGATGAGAGTGGCCCAGCTCCAGCCATTGCTTCCGAATACGATGAGGAGGGCGCCCAGCACGATTGGGGCGAGGTACCACCAGAGAATGTTCTCGAGAAGCTGAATTTGCTCCTCCACCTTCGCCCGTTCGGTCCGGAGGACCTCCGCCACGGGGCGATCCGCCGAGGGCGCCGCGTATCGGGTACGGGCCCGGCGCAGGCGCCAAAAGACATAGGCGCTACCCGCCATGACGAGGAGGGCTCCGGAGCGGGTCCACCAGGATGGATCCTGGAGCAGGACCCAGCCGAAGAAAAGGAAGACCGCGATCGCGGCGATCGATTCCAGCAGGTCGCGTCGCCAAATTCGCGTGTCGAAGGCCTCGGCCTTCTCTTTCACGAGACGCAATAGCTCGTCGTCGGACAGGGAGTGTGTAGACATAGGTGGGGGAGGAGAATCTTGTTCGGAGGTCCAGAGGTCTTTGGCGTCGTCGAGATTCATGCCGGGGATTCCTCCAGCCAGGAGGCCAGTTTGTTCTTGGCTCGGTGCAATTTTACGCCGACGTGGTTCTCGCTAATTCCGAGCACGTCGGCCATTTCCCGGTAGGTGTTCTCGTCGAGGTACATCATCACGAGCGCCTTATCGAGTTCATCGAGCCGATCGATGGCGGCGTACAGCCGATCGAGTTGTTCTTCCCGATCGAGGCGCTCGTCGGGGCGGTCCACGCCGTCCGTCCACATCGGATGGTCGGCATCGAGGGTCGCGTCGTCCCGCACCGCTCGGGAGCGATCGTGGCTCAGGGCGGTGTTGAGGGCCACGCGGTAGAGCCAGGTGCTCGGCTGAGCATCGCCCTCGAACGAGGGAAGTGAGCGCCAGAGCTCCACGAGAATGTCCTGGTACAGGTCACGCCGCGCCTCCGCGCCGTCCGCGTACACGCGGCAGATCTTACGAAGGCGTGCGTCATTTTCGCGCACCAGCTGTATGAACTCGTCGTCCCGATCGGGCATGACACGGGCGTCAGCGCATCCGCGAAATCCTCTCATTATAATGAGTCCCTCGTGGCGCGCCGATCTTACAAACGAATTTCCAGTTTTCGGAGAACTTCACACCAATAGGGAGTGGGTAAGGAAGGGTACGGTCTAGGCACATTTGGTCTGATTTTCCCGGGGGCTCATGGACACGGAGGCCCATTTGGCAATACCTTTTTCTAGTCATTGATCGTCAAAACTGTCCGTCGTTGTCGTGTCGTCCCGCACACTGCCGGCCCCGGTTCGTCACGTTCGCGGGTGGGCCTCCCGGCTCGCCTACGGGCTGCTCCTGGGGGTGCTGAGTGCAGCGGCCCTGCTGCTCGCCGCCGGGGCCGGCCCGGGGACGCGCGCCGCCGGGCTTCGGCTGTGGGCCCTTGCGGGGGCGGGCGCATTTGCCGTGGCGCCGCCGAACGTGCTGTTTCCGGACCCGAACGTCTCGATGCTACAGCGGCTGAACTGGTCGCCCCCGCGGCTCCTGCGCTACCAGGCACGGCGGCTGGGGCCGCTCGTGCTGCTGGCGGCGGTGCCGGCGATCCTCATGGCCTACGGCGATCCCGGCGGGCCGCTTCGCCACCTCGGCGTGAAGACTGTGGCCTTAGGGCAGGGGCTCCTCCTGATTGGAGGCACTGCACTGGACAGCTTCGTCCACTTCGCAACCCTCGGGGCCCGGTCGCAAGCGTGGCACGAGGGGCGGGCCGGGCAGTGGTACGCCCGGGCCGTGGAGGAGCAGGGACAGGGCCTCAGTCTGCCGCGCGGGCTCGTGCCGGCCCTCTTCGCCACTACGCGCTGCTTCGTGGTGGGCGTCGGCGTCGTGGTCGCCACCGCGGCGGC
>CAYLMT010000127.1:0-5780 GCA_964384855.1 uncultured Salinivenus sp. | reverse complement strand
CGATGAACGAGAAGCTCCGGGAGGCCCTCCAGATGAACTCGTACCCGGAGGTCTATTTCTCGCTTGAAGACGCCAAGGTGTCCCCCCTGCCAGACTCCGGCGCGGCGTGGTTTACGGTCGACGCCACGGGAGAACTCATCCTCGCCGGCGAACGCCGTCAGATTGAGCTCCCGGTCCAGGGCAAGCGGCTCGACAATGGCACCCTCCGGCTCACGGGCAGCCACACCATTCGGCTCAGCGACTATGATATTGACCGACCGAGCGCCATGCTGGGCACCGTCAAGACGAGCAAAGAGGTGACGGTCAACTTTGACGTGACCGCGACGCCGGACCACAACTAACCCGTTGATTCCCGCCCATATGCACTCCCGCCCCCCATGGCCATCGCGCATGCCCCTGCGTCTCATCGGTGCCTTCGGACTGGTGCTGCTTCTGCTCCCGGGCTGGGCGAACGCTCAGCTCCAGTTGACGCCGCACCCAAACAGCCGACTCTGGATTCAGGGCGACGCGACGGTCCGCAACTTTACGTGCGTCGTCACACGGATCGAGGGCTCTGCCCAGGTACCCCGTACGCAGGACTCGATTTCGGCGAAAGAGACGCCCGACACCAAGGTGGTGGTGCGGGTGCCCATCGAGGGCATCGACTGTGGCAACTCCCGCATGACGAGTGACCTCCAGGAAACCCTCAAGATGGACGAGCACCCCGAAATTCGGTTCGAACTCGTGCACGCCACCATGGGAGGCCGCACGGACACGTCGGCGCAGTGGCGACGCGTCGACGCGCTGGGACCGCTGACCGTCGCGGGCACCAAACGACTAACCAAGCTCACCGCCGCGGCTCGGGCCCTCGACGCCGAGCACTTTCGACTCCGGGGCTGCCTGCCCATCCGGATGACCTATTTCGGCATCGAGCCGCCGAGCAAGGCCTTTGGACTGGTCAAGGTCAAAAACCGGGTCGAGGTCCGGTACGACCTTCTCGCCCAGGCGGCCTCGGCGGACTCTTCTGCCCCCTTCGACACGATTTTTCGCACCAACCCCCCGTCCTGTGATGATTAACTCTCTACTCACTCCTCCCTTTTCGCACCTGTCGAACAAACTTCTTTCTCCGTACAATATGCTTCGCTCACTCCTTCTCGCACTCTTGATTGGTGCCCTTCCACTCGTCGCGGTGGGACAGACGACTGAACTGCCAAACATGCGTCCCTCCGGACAATCCGGGGCGACCATGTTCGAGCCCCCAATAACGGATGACACCGAATTTGACGGGTTTGAGCTAAAGATCGGCGGCGCATTCACGCAGCAGCTGCAGTCCATCACCCAGAGCGGCCCGAACATCGACAACGACGCCATTGGTCGGGGGTTTAACCTCGCAACGGCCAACCTCGACCTGGACGCCCGCATGGCACAGGGCATTAACCTGCACGTGCGGACCTACCTCTCCTCCCGGCACCACCCCGAAGCGTGGGTAAAGGGCGGCTACCTGCAGGTCAACGAACTGCCCATGTTCAATAGCGCCGCCGTCGACCGCGTGATGGACAATCTGTCAATCCGGGCCGGGCACTTTATGCCCAACTACGGGGATACGCACTACCGCCGGACCGACAACGCAGACGCAATCCACAACCCCTTCGTGGGGAACAACATTGTAGATGCGTTCACGACGGAGGTCGGCGCCGAAGCCACCGTGCAGTCGAACGGATTCCTGCTCGTTGGAGGCTTCGGAGGGGCCCTGCGCCCGACGGTGACGAACCCGGACGAACGGGCGCCGTCCTTCCATGGGAAGTTGGGCTACGACACGCAGGTAAACGACCTGGTGCGCGTCCGCCTTACGGGCTCAGCATATTACACCGCAAAATCCAATGACGGCCAGCTGCACTCTGGCGACCGCGCCGGATCGCGGTACTACAACGTCGTGTCGGGCGGAGACTGGTCGGGGCGCCTCCGGATTAACTACGCGGAACAGACCACCGCGTACATGCTCAACCCCTTCGTGAAGGTCGGCGGCCTTGAGCTGTTCGGCACAATCGAAACCATCACCGGAGAGGCAGCAGGGCGCGACGATGCACAGACGAACCAGTACGCCGCGGAAGCCGTCTACCGCTTCCTGGACAATGATCTCTTCGTGGGAGCCCGGTACAACACCGTAACGGCCGACCTCAACCTTGGGGCTAACACTCCGGACTGGAACGAGGTGTCAGTGAACCGCTGGCAGCTCGGCGGAGGTTGGTACATGACGGAGAATATCCTCGTGAAGGCCGAGTACGTCACCCAGTCGTACAACGACTATCCAACCAGTGCGACCGAAGCCAATGCCGAATTCAATGGCCTGATGATCGAAGGCGTCGTCTCCTTCTAGCTCCCTCCCCCCATTTACACTTCTCAATGCCCCGGCCGGGCTCCGGTCGGGGCATTTTTATTTTGGTGTCTGCGACGAAGTCGGGCGATTGATCGCACGAATCGCCCCACTCGTCGCGCAGCGGGCATCTCGGAGCCGATCCGGGTCGTAGACGCCCTGCAACCGGTAATGGACGGGTCCTGTCCACTATGGCTGCACGACGTGCGATTGTCCTGCTCGTTCGGTTCGTTTCATCTACGGCTCCGTCGCGATGAATACCTTCTCCGCCTTTGAACGTCAGGTTTCCGCCCACGAGGACCAGGTGTACCGGTTCGCCCGCTCAATGCTGAACGACCACGCAACGGCCCAAGACGTCACTCAGGAGGTGCTGGTAACGCTCTGGAAACACCAGGAGGATCTCGACGAGAACGGGCTCCTGGCCTGGCTCATGCGCGTAACCCGAAACGCCTGCATTGACCGGCTTCGGGCGCGGCAGCGACGCCGCAAGACTGTCCGAACGGATCCGGATGGCGTAGACCGCGCTCCGAGCCCTAATCGTACGCCTGACCGGCACACCGAAGCGGCCGATCTTCGGGACCACGTGCTCGACGCCCTCGACCGGGTCGACGACCCGTACCGCCGCGTCGTGGCCCTCCGCGAGCTACAGGGCCTCAAGTACAAAGAGATTGCTGAAACACTGGACATGCCCCTCAACACCGTGAAAGTCTACATTCACCGCGGGCGTAGAAAACTGCGTGCCGAACTCGACCAATCCCTTGACCCTGCATTCACATGAAGTTTCTCTCGTTCTTGCGCTTCTTTCCCCCACCCTCCGTTGTCCTTCGGCGACCGGGTCGGTAGGTTACGTGTCCGTTCCACTCGCGACCCACCGGTTTCTCCCATGGAGATGGACACGATCATCGAGCCGTTTCGGATCAAGTCGGTCGAGCCCATTCAACTCACCTCCCGGGCCGAGCGTGAGCGGATGATCCGAGATGCCCACTACAACCTCTTCAATCTGCACGCCGACGACGTCATCATCGACCTGCTGACCGACTCGGGAACCTCCGCGATGAGTGCGGCGCAGTGGGCCGGCCTCATGCAAGGTGACGAGAGCTATGCGGGGTCACCCTCCTATTTTCGGTTCGAGGAGGCAGTCAAGGACTTGATGCCGTTCGAGCACGTGATCCCGACTCACCAGGGCCGAGCCGCCGAGCGCATCCTCATGGGGATCGTCGCCGGGCCTGACGCCAAAATCCCAAGCAACACACACTTCGACACTACCCGCGCCAATATTGAAGCCACGGGGGCCGAGGCGATCGATCTCGTCATTGAGGAGGGGCACATTCCCGACGAGGAGCACCCGTTCAAGGGCAACATCGACCTCGACCGGCTGGAGACGCTGCTGGACGAAGAGGAAGACCGGGTGCCCCTCACCATGCTCACCGTCACCAACAACACCGGCGGTGGGCAGCCGGTGTCAATGGCCAACATCCGCGGCGCGAAGGCCCTGTGCGAGGAGCATAACGTGCCACTCTTTCTCGACGCCTGTCGGTTCGCCGAGAACGCATACTTCATCAAACAGCGGGAAGAGGGCTACGGCGACCGCTCGGTCAAGAGCATCGTCCGGGAGATGTTTTCGCATGTGGACGGCATGACGATGAGCGCTAAGAAGGACGCGCTCGTCAACATCGGTGGGTGGCTGGCCCTCGACGACGACACGTGGGCCCGCCAGGCGCGCAATCAGCTCATTCTCACGGAGGGCTTCCCGACGTACGGGGGGCTAGCGGGTCGGGACCTGGAGGCCATCGCCGTAGGACTTCAGGAGATCGTCGACGAAGACTACCTGGAGTACCGCATGGCATCCACCCGCTACCTAGGTGAGGCCCTGACAGACCTGGGCGTGCCCATCGTGAAGCCGGTGGGTGGACACGCAGTGTACATCGACGCCAAGTCGCTCCTCCCCCACATTCCCCCACTCGACTACCCGGCGCAGTCGCTGGCCGTCGCGCTGTACCTGATGGGCGGCATCCGCGGGGTCGAGATCGGATCGGTCATGTTTGGTCGGCAGCCCGACGGCAGCGAAGAGCCGGCGGACCAGGAGCTTCTGCGTCTCGCCATTCCCCGCCGCGTCTACACCCAGAGCCACGTCGACTACGTGATCGAGTGCTTCGAGAACCTGGTGGATCGAAAAGACGACCTCTGCGGATACGAGATTACCGAAGAGCCGCCCCAGCTCCGCCACTTTACGGCCCACTTTCGCCCCAAAACGCCCGAGGTCGTCCATCGAGAGACGGAGGTCCCCTCCCCGGCGTGACCGGTCGTTAGCGATAGCCGGCCAGGCGGCGTCGCGTGCGCCCGAGGGCGGGTGGCACCTCTTCCGGTGGTGTAAGCTCCCCCCGCAGATTCTTCTGAACGAGACGGCGCACCTCGTCGGGGGAATGGTCCTGCTCGAAGAGATAGTACAGCTTGGCCAGCGCCGCCTCCGTCGTCATGTCGTACCCGCTCACGACCCCTGCGTCCGCTAGCGCCTGGCCCGTCGCGTAGAGGTCGAGGTCCGCCGTGCCTCGGAGCGGTTGCGGCACGGCCACAATGACGACGCCCCGCTCCGTGGCCTCACGAAGCGCGTCGAGAAACGCCTCGTTCTCCGCCGGCGCATTGCCCGCCCCGAAGCATTCCAGCACCACCCCCTGCACCGGCGGGGCCAGCACGTTTTCCAGGGAGGCGGCCTCCAACCCCGGAAACAGGCGAAACGCCGAGACCGTCGCCCCCCCGAGTTCCGTCACCGCAGGCGTGCGGGGCGGCTGGTGCGGCGCCGGCACCCGGTCCCACTCCACGTCCAGGTCAATTCCCGCCGTGCCAACCGTCGGGAAGTTTGGCGAGTCGAAGGCCGCAAACGCGTCGGCGTTAACCTTCGTCACCCGGGTGCCCCGATAGAGGCGATCGTGGAAGAACAAGTGCACACCAGCCAGCCGATCAGCGTAGGTGCCGAGCAAGAGAAGAGACGTGAGCAGGTTGCCCTGCGCGTCGGTCCGCGTCTCGTCGAGGGGCAGCTGCGCCCCCGTAAGAAGGACCGGCTTGTCAAGTGGGTGCAGCACGAAGGCGAGCGCCGACGCGGTGAACGCCATCGTGTCCGTGCCATGGACGACCAGGAAGCCGTCGTAGACTTCGAAGCGGTCCCGAATCGCCTCTGCGATGCGGAGCCAGTCGTCCGGCGTCATGTTGGCGCTGTCGAGCAACGGATCGAACGCGTGGACGTCGTAGGTTGGAACGTCGGCCGCCTGAAAGGAGGGCCGCTCCTCCATGAGGGCCTCCAGGGTGCCGGGCCCGGGCACGTATCCCTCCTCACTCTCCACCATGCCCACGGTCCCCCCCGTATAGACCACGAGAATACGGGGCGAAGAGTCAGACATTAGAGGAGAAACTATGTTCAAGCGAATTCTCC
>CAYLMT010000126.1:0-5851 GCA_964384855.1 uncultured Salinivenus sp. | reverse complement strand
TGTAGAGCCGTCCCCGACGCTTGAGGTCGTCGGTGATTGTCTTGTCGGCGTCCTTGAACCACATCCCGTCTACGAGCGGCGCTTCCTCGGTGAACTCGCCGTCCTTGTCGATCGGGTTGAAGAGGGGCAGCCCTTCGTCCTGGGCCACCGCGTAGTCCTCTTCCCCGAAGGCCGGCGCCATGTGGACGACCCCGGTGCCCTCCTCGGTCGAGACGACATCGGCGCCAAGGACGTACCAGGCGTCCTCCCCCGGCTCGGCACGGCCGGTAAAGTAGTCGTAGAGCGGCTCGTAGCGCTGGCCGAGGAGGTCTTCGCCTGAGAACGTCTCCTCGACCGTGTAGTCTTCATCGATGACCTCGTTGAGGAGCTCTTCTGCCAGGATCAGCTTCTCCGATCCCTGGTGCGGGTCCTCGTGGTGGATCTTGACGTAGGTCAGGTCCGGCCCCACGGCAAGCGCCGTGTTAGAGATGAGGGTCCACGGCGTCGTCGTCCACGCCAGGAAGTAGGTGTTCTCCTCCCCGACCACGGGAAAGCGGATGTAGACACTGGGGTCCTGCGTCTCCTCGTAGCCGAGACTTACCTCGTGCGACGACAGTACGGTGTGCGAGCCGGGACTGTACCATTGAATCTTGTGGCCCTTATAGAGCAGGTCCTTTTCTTCGATCTGCTTAAGGAGCCACCAGACCGTCTCGATGTAGTCCGTCTCGAAGGTGACGTACGGGTCGTCGAGGTCCACCCAGTAGGCCATCCGCTGGGTAAGCTCGTCCCAGAGGTCTTTGTACTCCAGGACGCTCTCGCGACAGGCGGCATTGTACTTTTCGATGCCAAACTCCTCGACCTCCGCGCGACTTTCGAGGTCCAGATCCTCTTCGACCTCGATCTCCACAGGCAGACCATGCGTGTCCCAGCCCGCCTTGCGGGCCACCTGGTAGCCCTGCATCGTCTTGTAGCGGCAAAAGATGTCCTTGATGGCCCGGGCTAGGACGTGGTGGATGCCCGGCTTGCCGTTGGCCGTGGGCGGCCCTTCGTAAAACGTGAACGTGGGCTGCCCCTCGCGCTCCTCGATGCTACGCTCGAAAATGTCCTGGTCCTGCCACCAGTCGAGGACATTTTCTTCGAGGTCGGGAAGCGAGAGCTGGTCAGGCGTGTCGAACTGCGCCATGGGGGTCGTCAGGGATGCGAAAATGAGACGTCAACAGCAAAACTCAACGCCCCGGCGCGGGCGGATGTTCGTCTCCTAAGCCACGATTGCACACTTAATTTGTCCCTCGGTCACAATTCCACACTTAAAAGTGTGACCTGAACCCCCACACGTCTTTCGCCCGGGTGTTGGATCCACTGTATACGCACATCCGGTACCTTGAGACGCCAGTTTCCCTTTCTCCCTGTCACTGCTCCTTTGGCTCGGCGCGGCTCCGAGTCGTCTCGCCCAAGAATCGTCCCGCCTGCTGCTCCCAATGCGGCGAAGGGGATGGCAACGCCGATGCCGATGAGTGTGCGCTCAGTGGTAGTCGTTCCCAGTGGTTCACTCAAGAGGTACGCGCTCCCGCCAAGCAAAGCACTGGAGAACGCGGAAGGAAACCAGACTGAAATGTTTGACTTGAGATTTGCCCGCCGAATTGCCCCGAACGTACTGGCGCCCCCGATGGACAGGACGCCAAATGCTCCGGCTCCGATCCTCGCAAGTCCACACTCGATCGTACGGTCCGAACGCCCTGGATCATGATCCCTGTCGGGACTGCACCCCTGACCATTCACTGCTCCCTTGAGCAATAGTATTCCCATGGGGATTCCAATGGTCGCCCCAAGCACACCTCCTACCAAGGCCTCGTCGAAACGGGTCGTTCCCCAACGCTCTGAGGGCTGGAAATCGGTGGAAGTGTGCCTCCCAGCCAGCGCCTGCTCGAGGTTGGTAACTTTGGCCGCCCCGGCAGGTGAACGGAACGCAGGAGAATTGCCCCGCCGTACTTGTGAGTGCTCTTGCATTCCTGGTGACCCACCGACCGACTGCGCGTAGACAGTGCCGGCCAAAAGATTTAGCGCGAGGACTTTTAGTGCAAGGGGAAGCCACCTTTCAGAGACGTGCGCGACACTCATCTTTGGAGAGAGCGCAAGTAATGAAGGTGCGGCTCGACATGGAGAAGGGCCGCCGCCGCTCGCCAGAAGGTAACGAGTTCTAGTCGAAACACCAGCCCTATCCTAAGTTGGGTGATGGCCTAGCCATCCACAGTGACTCTGTCGATGATGAAGCGACCTCCACGAGAGGACTCCTCGAACGGACCGTGGGTCAATCACCAGAGCGTGTTTCCAAGGCCCGACTGCGCTAATTCGCAGACACCTCCTCAGCGAGCCCGAGTCGATCGCGAAGCAGTGCGTCGAGGTTGGTCATAGGTGTCCTTATCCCGAATATTAAAGGCGGGCAGGTCGGTAAGTTGGGGAAGGAGATCGATCCCCGCGGCCGTGTTGGTGGCGATGCCCGATACGTGGTCAGGGGCCAGCATGTCGTACGCCGCCTCCACCCCGAGTACAACGTAGGGATCAGATGCGCAGTGAACTGTCATGGCCAAGGCGGCCTGCATCTCGTCCGCGGCGACGGCTCCGTTGTAGGGCCGAGAGGCGAGACCGATAAGCTCGCCAACACCACCTGAGATGGATTGGGATACCTGACCGCAAAGACGCCAGTACGCATGGTGTCGCGGTACGTCTTGTGGCGTGGGGTGCAGACGAACCCGAAGCAGCCATCCCATAGGCGTGGCCATGCGCTTCGGGGCTGGGTTCTAGGAATCATCCTCCCAGAGGCGCAAGCTGTCGAACTTGACGGACCGGGCCGGTGACGTGTAGTCTGTATTTTTGGTGATTCTCTTCCTTCAATGCTCCCCGTGGCCATGCAAGGCTCCCTACGATTTTTCTGTGCCATTTCCCTTACGATTGTCGGACTCCTTCTGAGCACCAGACCGAACGAAGCCACTGCCCAGGAGGCGTCAACGGCTCGCATTTCGAAGGCAGAAGATGTGCTGGAATCGTTCATCGACACCACCCGGGTGCCGGGGCTCTCCGGGGCGATCGCCGTAGAGGGGGAGATCGTGTGGACCGACGGGTTCGGCTACGCCAATCTTCAGCATCGCGTACCCGCCACGGATTCGACGCGCTACCGGATTGCCTCCATCTCGAAGCCTGTGGCCGCCACCGTGGCCCTCATGCTGGCCGAGGACGAACAGCTCGATCTGGACGCTCCAATCCGGTCCTATCTTCCCCTCTTCCCCGAAAAACGAGGACCCATCACGACCCGGCAGCTCCTGAGTCACACGGCGGGCATTCGGCACTACCAGGGAAACGAGTTCCAGAGCGACACCCGGTACCAGTCCCGGCTGGGCCCCATTTCAATCTTCGCCGACGACTCGCTTCTGTTCGAGCCCGGCACACAGTTCAGCTACTCCACCTACGGGTACACGCTGGCGAGCGCCGTCATGGAGGCGGCCGCCGACTCCAGCTTTCTGGAACTTCTGGAAGCCCGCATTACGCGCCCCCTCGATCTGGAAACGCTGGTGCCCGAAAAGACGGAGAAGGTGATTCCGAATGAAGCCTCCTTCTACCTCGTAGAGTCGACGAACGGAGACACGAGGGTCGTGAACGCCCCATTCGTCGACAACAGCAACAAATGGACGGGCGGCGGACTCCTGGCCACCCCGAAAGATGTCACTCGGTTCGTGCTCGCCCTGCTCGATGGGAACCTACTCCCAGCGGATCGCCGGACGGAAATGTTTGCCCCCCAGGCCAAAATCGAGAATGAGCCATTTCATTATGGATTGGGGTGGTATGTGGGCGAAGACGACAAGGGACGGCGCCTGGTGTGGCACACCGGTGGAGCCATGGGCGGAAGCGGAGTGGTGCTCTTCTACCCCGAGCGGGAACTCGTCATTACGACGCTCGCCAATGCCAGCGACGTGCCTCACCACGATCTGGCGAAAGAAATGGCCCATCGCCTGCTGGACGACTCCGAATAGCCTCGTCCCTCAAACGCGATTGTCCCGGTCCCCAGGCGAAGGCAGAAGCGATTTGCCCGAAATGGCCGAAGTTGCAGCCCTGGGAACGCAGCGACCGATCACTGTCCAGAGAGGCGCCAGAGCACTCGTCAAGCAGAGAGCGTCACTTCACCGGTTCCAGCCGGTAGAGCCCGCCCTCCGGCGCGTCGGTGAGGAGATAGAGATACCCGTCTGGCCCCGTCGCCACGTCGCGAATGCGACCCAGCTCGGCTCGCAGTAGCTCCTCTTGATGAGTCACGTCCTGGCCGTCGAGTTCGACCCGGAGCACCTTCTGAAGCGCGAGGGCTCCCATGAACAGGTGGTTTTCCCAGTTCGGGAACTTGTCGCCCGTGTAGAACGCCATCCCGGAAAACGCGGGCGAGGGATCCCAGTACTTTATCGGATTGGTGACGCCCGGCGCCTCCGTGCCGCCGATGGGCGATTGGTCGCTGTAGGTGTCGCCATAGCTGACCGCGGGCCAACCGTAGTTATTGCCGGCCTCCACGAGATTGAGCTCATCGCCGCCGTGCGGGCCGTGCTCATGCTGCCAGATGGCCCCCGTCTCGGGGTGAATCGCCATGCCTTGCTGGTTGCGATGTCCGTAGCTGTAGACCTCGTCGAGCCCCTCCTCGCTCCCCACGAAGGGATTGTCCTCGGGCACCGAACCATCCATGTTGAGGCGAACCGTGGTGCCGACAGAGGTGGTGGGGGTGGGAATGTCGACGGTTTCCTCCCGGCGCTGTCCCCGCTCGCCCATCGTCACGAGCAGCGTGCCGTCGTCGAGAAACGCGATGCGGGAGCCGAAGTGGTAGTCCGGTTCCAGAAAAGGCGTCTGTCGGTACACCTCCTCCACGTCCGTGAGCGAGGTCCCGTCGAGGCGGGCGCGAGACAGCACCGTGCCGCCGGTATCCCCCTCCTTCTTCGAGTACGAGAAGTAGATCCAGCCACTCTCTTCGTAGTTTGGCGCGACGCGCACGTCGAGCATGCCGCCCTGGTTTTGGGCCCAGACCTCCGGCACGCCCGAGAGCTGAGTGGTCCCGTTGTCGTCCACGAGAAGGATGCGACCGGGCCGCTCAGTGATGAGCATGCGGCCATCGGGAAGCCAGTCGACCGCCCAGGCATGCTCGAGGCTGTCCACCGTCTTCACGACCCGAAACGTCTCCGCCTCCGACTCCACCCGTTCCAGGACGACCTCCTCGTCCGGGGTGGCCGAGCTGGTTCCGGGCGCCTCCGCGCTGCCGCCGAGAGTGCAGGCACAAAGACCAATCGACAGAAGACCGATAAGGGCACGCATCGGAATCGCGAGACTTGTGGGCATGGATAATCCGGATCGGGAAGTTTTACTATGTGTTTTTCTTCACGCCTCCCCCCTCTCGCCGTTCCCTGCCGTACCGCGATGAACACATTGGTTACGCGAATGTCATCTCCGGGTGGACGGATAGGCATCAATCCTTGCTCCGCAGCATATAAAATTTGTTGCAACGCTTTTCAGTCGCGACCTGCCGACTCACTGCGAGTCGCGCGGCTGGAGTGACCATTGCCTGAACGTCTATACGCCTCCTCCACCAGACGCCCATTCACCTCGGACGAAATGCCCACCACCGAACGCCTCCCCACGCAGGACCCCGTCATCGCCAACGCGTCGGTTACCGCCCGCGAGTCGGCGCAGGACCACATCGTGATCCGTGGGGCGCGGCAGCACAACCTGAAGGACATCGACCTCGACCTGCCGCGCAACAAGCTCATCGTGTTCACCGGCCCGTCCGGGTCCGGAAAGTCGAGCCTCTGCTTCGACACGATCTACGCCGAGGGCCAGCGCCGCTACGTGG
>CAYLMT010000125.1:0-6036 GCA_964384855.1 uncultured Salinivenus sp. | reverse complement strand
GTGGCCGACGGGTTGAACTTCGCGAACATCTGGTACCCCTTGTCGCGATCGGAGATCGGGGTGAGCGTCTGTGTCTCAAGGTCGTAGACGTAGTAGTAGCCTTTCGTATTGGCACGCCACACCTCCTCCGAGTCCGTGTAGATGAGCACCTTGTCGCCCGCCTCACTGAAGGTGTAGTCCTCGATCGGCACGATGCGGTCCACGTCGTCCGCGTGCAGATTCGTGCCGTCGATTACCCGCGTCTGTTCGTCCGTCCGCAGGTTGTACCGCATGAGGTGCGTCGCGTCGGCCGTGTCGGCGGACTCGATGTACGTAATGACCGGCCCCTCGTCCGTCCACTTGCCGCCCTGAAAAGTATTGGGGCGAAACGTGCCCGAAGCGTGGATGCTTTCAAGAGTAAACTCGGGACCGTCCTGCCCCTGGGCGGGCCCTGTGGGGAGGGAGAGCACCAGGAGGACGACGAGCGAAAGGGCAGCGCGGCGAATCATCAATCGGGGGCGGACTGGTGAGTAGAGAAAGAGGGAGTACGGCCGCCGAGAACTTATTCGTCTTGCGGGGCTTTTGCAATGTCTCTAGTCTCAACTGGCGTGGGGGCGGGGGTGGCGAGGCCGGCGGGCTGGGCGAAAAAGGTCGTCGTTCTTCTCGTCGGGCCTCGAATTCGCGTTGGGGAACCATCGTCCGGCCGGACGCCTATCAAGCGCCTGATCGCTCGTTTTCACGCGTAGCACTGCTTTGTTCGCCATCAATCGGTCGGCCGACACAGTCGAGAACGCTCCGGTGACCGCCACCGTAGACCTGGCAGCCATTCGGCACAATGCGCGCGTTCTACAGGAACGGGCCGGTGGGGCCGACGTGATGGCCGTCATCAAGGCCGACGCCTACGGGCACGGGGAGGGTCCGGTGGCCCGGGCGGTGCACGAAGCAGGGGTTCGCCACTACGGCGTGGCTCGGCTGCCCGAGGGTATTCACCTGCGGGAGGACGGGCACCCGGGTCGGATTCTCGTTCTCGGGGCGCCGGCCCCCGGCCAGCTGTCCCAGTATGTCAAATACGACCTCGACCTGACCGTCCCGTCGGCCGACATCGCGGCGGCGGTCGTGCGGCACGCGTCTCCGGAGGCCCCGCTTCGCGTGCACGTGAAGGTGGATACCGGCATGGGGCGCCTCGGGGTCGCTCCCGACGACGTGCCGGCAATCCTGACCCGCCTGGCCGACGCTCACGGCGTTCACCTTGCCGGGCTCTGGACCCACTTCGCGACCGCTGACGCGCCCGGAAGTTCGTTTGCGCAGACCCAACTCGATCGCTTCCGGGCGGTCGTGGACGCGGTCGACGTAGACGTGGAGCACGTGCATGCGGCCAACACGGGAGCCCTCCTCACAATTGGGGCGCCCACTCATGAGTTTGACGCGTCGCTCGTTCGGAGCGGCATTGGGCTGTATGGCCTGGCCGCCACCCCGGAACTGAGTGCCCGCCTCGACCTCCGCCCGGCCATGCGACTTACGGCCCGGGTCACGCACCTGAAGACGGTGCCGGCGGGCACCCCCATTTCGTACGGTGCCCACTGGCACGCTCCGCGCCGAACCCGGATCGCCACGCTCGGGGTGGGATATGGCGACGGCTACCCGCGTCGGTGCTCCGGCCGGGCGTCTGTTCGGATTGAAGGCACGTTGTGCCCCATCGTGGGCACCATTTGTATGGACATGTGTATGATCGATCTTGGACCGCCGGACCAAGCCCCCGCCACACGCGTCGCCCGGGGGGACGAGGCCGTCCTGTTCGGACCCGCCGGGCCCACCGTACACGACGTGGCACAGTGGAGCGACACGATCCCATACGAAATTTTCTGTGGCGTCTCGCCGCGCGTGCCCCGGCAGTACGTGGACCGGACCGACGAGGTCTCGGGGATGCCCCGCTCAATCGAATCCTCGACGTCGGGGGTCTGAACGACACACACCATTGTTGCATTTGAGTCGGCGGTCACGATGCGAGCGCTGCATCCCATCCTATGCCCGTTGCATAGGATGTAGGGCGGTGAAGGAAACGTTCTCCCCCGATCCGCCATCAAAACAACGTATAAAGTTTTTATTTCTGCTCATTAATCTCCTCTATAACCAATGCCTATTACTGCCGATCCCAGTGACATCGATGTTCTCGTCGTTGACGACGAGAAAGATGTCGTTGAAGTCGTAGGTCATTTTCTCGAAGAAGAAGGATATACCGTTCACACGGCCTTCGATGGGGAAGAGGCCCTCGAAAAGGCCTCGGGGAAAATCGACTTGATCGTGCTCGACATCATGCTGCCGGGGGTGGACGGCTATGAAGTGTGTAAGGAGCTTCGTGCCCGCGTCGAGACCGAAGAAATTCCGATCGTCTTCCTGAGTGCAAAGACCGAAGAAGAAGACCAGATCGAGGGCCTGATGCTCGGGGGCGACGACTATCTCACCAAGCCCGTTTCCCCGCAGGTGCTCGTGGCCCACGTGAAGGCCGTATTGCGGCGCTCCGGGGTGGAAGAAAGCAGTATTCTCGAGGTGGACGGCCTCAAAATTTACGAGGATGAATACCGCGCAGAGTTGAACGGGGAGGACCTGGGGCTCACGCTGACCGAGTTTGAACTCCTTCGCTATCTGGTGCGGCACCCTCGGAAGGCCTTCACCCGTCAGCAGCTCCTGGAGACCATTTGGAAGGACGCGATGATGGTAACCGAACGGACGGTGGACGCGCACATCAAGAATCTGCGCGAAAAGCTGGGCGACTTTGCCAAGCACATTCAGACAGTTCGGGGCGTCGGGTATCGATTTGTGCAGGAGGAGGAATCGGCCGAAGCGTAAGTCCTACCCCCTCTGTACTGATTTGCGGGAGTCGCCCTTTGCCTGCGCCGTATGTCTGTTGTTCGGTCGATTCGGGACGCGCTGTTGCCTCGCCGGGCGTCGACACAGACCTGGATGGTCTTGACCTTCGCCCTGTTCGTCGGCACGGCCGTCGTGGGAGTCGGGCTCTATGTAGTGCTGGTCCTGCGGGGAGAGATGCGGACCGCCATGCAGGAGACGCTCCGTACCCAGGCCGATCGGATCGCGGTACAGGTGGAGCAGGAGCCGGAGCCAGTGCGGCGTCGGCGCATCGTGGAGAACCTGGCGGAGTTTCGGGACCTCCACATCGCCATCGTAACCCCCGACACGACCTATCGCCCGAGATCTCCCGCCCTCCAGTCGTTCCCGGCCGATACACTGGTCGACGTGTCGGCCCTCCGAGACATGTCGGCCGAGACGGTGCGGTTTGCCCGGCACGAGTCCGACGAGGGGCAGCAGTTCTTTCTCGCGGCGCTCTACCGCCCGGGCTCCAACCTGATCGTGCAGGTGGGTCAGCCGCCGCCGCCGTTGTACCGGCTCGCCCAGCGCTCCCAGGTCGTGCTCGTGCTGGGCATGATCCTGGCCCTCATGCTGGCCCTCATTGGCAGCTTCATCGCGGCGTACCAGGTTACGACTCCCCTCACACGCATCAGCGAGACGGCTCGGCGGGTGGCCGACGGGGAGCTAACTGGGAAAATCCGGGTCGACTCCCGTGCGGCGGAGTTTCAAGACCTTGCCGAGAGCCTGAACCGGGCCTCCGACGCGTTCCGGGAGAAAATCGAAGAATTGGAGCGCATGACCCGTCTGCAAAGCGAGTTCATCGGCAACGTGTCCCACGAGGTCCGCAATCCCATCTTTTCCATTAGCGGATACCTGGAGGCCCTCGGCACGTCCGGGCTCGACGAGGAGCAGCGGAAGATGTACGCTGAGAAGGCGCTCACCAATCTGAATCGCCTCCAAAACCTCTTCAACGACCTCATCGACATTGCCCGCCTCGAATACCGAGAGGACCTCATCAACCGGTCGGTGTTCGACCTCAAGGAGCTCGTGGACGAGGTGGCGGAGATGCTGCGGCCCAAGGCGGAGGAGAAGGGCCTTGACCTCGAAGCCGACGTGCCGCGATTCTTCGTTCGTGCCGATCGTTCCCGCATTCGCCAGGTGCTGACGAACCTCATTGAGAACGGCATCGCGTACACGAACAGCGGATCGGTGCGGTGCCGGGTGCAGCGACGGCTCGACAAGGTTCGTGTAGAGGTGGTAGATACGGGGCAAGGCATTGACGAAGATCACCTCGATCGTATTTTTGAGCGCTTCTACCGTGTCGATCCGGATCGCTCCCGCGAAAGCGGCGGGACCGGGCTTGGGCTTAGTATCGTCAAGCAGATCCTGCAGGCCCACGGTGAGGACATCCACGTCGAAAGCACAAAGGGACGAGGGACCCGGTTTTGGTTTGAGCTTCCGTATGAACCCGAGCCGGAACCGGAAGCCGTAGAGGTGTAGCCCACCCCGAAGTCCCCACTCGTCCCGATCGTCCCCGCCTTCTTCCTGTGTCTTTGTGGGAGAACCTTTTCGGAGATCGGGGAATTTTATATACTGAGGACGCTGCCCATCCGACCCGCTCAGGGTTCGGAGGATCGTGGTTCGGAAGCGCTTTCAAGAACAGGTCGGCGCAGCATCCGTCCTCGGAGACTCGAACGCGCATCGCGCATTCGTGTGTGGAGGCCGGTTTGGCGGACATGAACGGGGTCGGGGGATCCTTTGGCTCTTAATGCCGTGTCGACTCATCCCGTTGGCTTCGATCAATGGCTACTCCTGAGATGCAAGACACGAACGAGTCGGATCTTGATGCTCAGTCGGGCACCCCGGAGGCCGAGTCTCCGGAGCCGGAACTGCCGGATGGAGAGCCGCCCTCGCCGCCCGACGCCGAAGAGGCCGTGGAGACGGTCGAGGAGGAGATTCCGGCCGAGAACCTCATGCACGGGGACGGCCACGCGGCCATTCCCGAGATCCCGTCCCTAAAATCGGACGGGTCGATCGAGATTGACGAGCTGTCTTCCGCGGACTTCGACGCGGAGGAGTTGCGACAGCGCCTCCGCACGATGATGCTCTCGCGGCGGCTCGACGAGAAGATGATGACGCTGCTCAAGCAGGGCAAGGGGCACTTCCACATCGGGTGTGCCGGGCACGAGGCCGTGCAATCGGCCATCAGCCGCTACTCCAATCCCGGCGAGGGACCGGGCCACGACTGGTTTTGCTTCTACTACCGGGACCTGTGCATGGCGCTCTCGCTGGGCATGACGTCCCGGGAGGCACTGCTCGCCCATCTGGCGAAGGCCGACGACCCGAACTCCGGCGGACGCCAGATGCCGGAGCACTTCGGGCTGAAGCACCTCAACGTGATGACCACGGCCTCTTCGGTCGGGGCGCAGTTCAATCCGGGGCTCGGGTTTGGATTTGCGATCCAGCAGCGCGGCGAGGACAACTACGTGTACGTCTCGTGCGGCGACGGGGCGACCTCGCAGGGCGACTTCCACGAGGCCCTCAACTGGGCGGCCCGCGAGCAGGCGCCCGCCCTCTTCGTGGTGCAGGATAACAAGTACGCCATCAGCGTCCCCATCGAGGAGCAGACCGCGGGGGGCACTCCCTACAAGCTGGCCGCGGGCTACGAGGGGCTCAGCCGAATGCGAGTGGACGGAACCGATTTCTTCGCCAGTGCCTCCGCCGCGAAGGCCGCCATCCAACACATCCGCGACGGCAACGGACCGGTCTGCCTCGTGGCCGACGTGGTGCGCCTTCTCCCTCACTCCTCGTCGGACGACCATACCAAGTACCGCACGCCCGACGAGTTGGAGGCCGACCGGCAGATCGATCCGATTGCCCGCCTGGAGGCGGCGCTCATCGAGGAGAGCATCCTGACGAAAGAAGAGGCGGAGTCCCTACAGGAAGAGGTCCACGAGGAGGTCGACGAGGCGGCCGAGTGGGCCAAGCAGCAGGACGACCCCGCGCCTGAGACGGCTACCAGTAATGTCTTCTTTGAGGGCGACCTCGACATTGACTACAACTCGGAGGCCGACGTCGACGAGGACGCCGAGCCGATGGTGATGGTGGACGCCATCAACCGCACGCTCAAAGAGGAGATGGCGCGCGACGAGTCGATCATCGTTTACGGCGAGGACGTGGCGGGCGAGAAGG
>CAYLMT010000124.1:0-6093 GCA_964384855.1 uncultured Salinivenus sp. | reverse complement strand
AACAGCGCGGTCAGCCCCGTCGCGATAATGCCGTCGAGAAGGGCCGCGACCAAGCGCTCATGCTGCGTGGGGGAAGAGGCTTTCGGGGAGGACCCGTTCATAAAAACAGGGGATGACGGTCAAGGAGAAACAGAACGGGTCCGGGGTCCGGCATGCCTACACCGACTCCGACGACGGATCCGGGGTGTTCGGTTCCCGACGCTTCGGGTCCGGCGTGGCAGGCTTCCGGCGCGTCGGGCTCGGCACCTTGGGCGGCTGCTTGGGCTGTGGTGTGCGCCGCGGAGTCCGTCGCGGCGTGCGTTGGGGCGTACGGCGGCGACGAGGATTGGCCGGAGCGGTCTGAGAGCGAGCCTCGGTCATGGGACAGAAACAGTGTCTCGTCCGCATTACATTGGGAAAACACTTGTACGGGTCCTCCAGACGGTTGTTGGGGATTTTCACCCTAGGCCGCCCTCTCCTCAGACGAGGCTGAATCCGTCGTAGCGTCCGGACGAGTCTCGTTCGTCGACTCGTCCGCGTCGTCCGTCGAGACCTCCCGGAGCGCCTCGGTGTGGGGCCGGGGGCGTGTCACCGTGACGGGCTCCGGCTCAAAGCACGCCCGACACCGCGGCTCGTAGGCCTCCGTAGCCCCCACGAGCACCCGATCCTCGCCCGGCACGATGCGCTGAGAATGATTGGCGGGCGCGCCACACACGACACACACGGCGTGCAGCTTGGTTACGTGCTCGGCCACCGCCATGAGCTGGGGCATGGGGTCAAAGGGCTCCGCGCGGTAGTCCGTGTCGAGCCCCACCACGATCACCCGGTGTCCCTCGTCGGCCAGTGCCTGACACGTCGGCACGAGGTCGGCGTCGAAGAACTGCGCCTCGTCAATGCCCACGACGTCCGCCTCCTGCACCAGCTCCCGGATCTGCGGGGGCGCCTCCACCGGCGTGGTGGTCACGGAGTTCTCGTTGTGCGATACCACCTCGTCCTCACTGTACCGCTCGTCGAGGGTTGGCTTAAAGACGCGGGTATGCTGGCGGGCGATGCGGGCCCGGCGCAGCCGGCGAATCAGCTCCTCGGTTTTGCCGCTGAACATCGACCCACAGATGACCTCCACCCAGCCGGTGGTGCGGTCGCGGTCGACGATGTGAGGCTCAAGGGCAGACATGACGTGGGGCTTGCGTGATGCAGGCAGGCACGTCCTAAGGTAACCGCGCCCCACGGAGGAAGTCCAGACCGATTCTGTATGGAAGTGGGGAAGGTCGGCGAGTGGATCTCGAGGCGCCACGGAACAGGTGTCGCTGAGAACATGGAGCGTGCCGCTACTCAACCTCTTCCACCCGGAAAGAGGGAAGGTGCAACTCCCACCGCAACGCGGCCAGGCGCACGGCCGACACCGCGACGATCGTGAGGCCAGCAACCGCCGCTTCTGGAAGGGCCGTCACCCGCAGCCCCAGATAGAGAATGCCCCCGGCCAAAGCTGCCGTCGCATAGATCTCCTCCCGCAAGATGAGGGGCGTCTCCCCGCAGAGCACGTCCCGCACCATGCCGCCGACCGTGGCCGTAACGGCGCTCATGATCACGACCACGACCGGCGGGGCCCCTACGCCAAGCGCGACCCGCGCTCCTACAACCGAGAACACCGCGAGTCCAAACGCATCGGCGACCTCTAACGACTGCCGTGGGGGACGGAAGACGGAGATGTAGGCAAAGGTGAGGCCGCCGGCTCCCGCAATTACTGCAAGGTACCGGAGGTCCTGAATCCAGAAGACTGGGTGCCGATCCAAAATCAGGTCGCGGACCGTGCCACCCCCGATGGCCGTCACCGCCGCAATCACGAGCGCCCCGAACAGGTCCATGCGCCGTCGGCCCGCCGCCAGCGCCCCCGACACCGCGAAGACCGCCGTGCCGAATAGATCTAGCACATACAGAATCGTGTCTGGTGCAATGGGCATTGGACGCAGCACATCCATGGGACGAAAACGGGAGATGCGGTAAGTGAGATCAAGACGCGGCGTACGCCCGCCGCTTCGACCGGCGAGCCCACGCGGACCGAACCAATGCCCCCAGCATGCCCACCAGCAACAGCACGAGGACGAGGAACGCCGTGCCCCACCCAAACGCATCGGCCACGAATCCCGTCACCACGCTGCCACTCGCCCCCAGTACCATGTAGACAGTGCGAATGAGCCCGAAACCGGCGCTGCGCTCGTGCTCGCCCAAATGGTCCATAAACTTCGGCATGAGGGCCGCCCCCCAGCCCATCGAGAGTCCGGCACAGGCCACCGCCACCACCGCCGCGGCCATTCCTGTCCCCACCACCAAGAGCCCGTAGCCCACGATGCCGACCCCGATCGCCAGCCCCGCGGCCGCGTCCCGCCCGATGCGGTCCGACAGTGCCCCAAGACCCGGCTGGGTCAGCCCCTGCACGAGGAAGTACCCCGAGAAGAGCGCCCCCGCCGTCGCTTCCGTGTAGCCATGGTGCGCGACGAAGAACGTCGGCAGGAACGACGCCGTCGCCTGCCACACGAACATCCCGACGGCAGAAAGAACCACCGTCCGCGCAATGGGCGGGCGGCGAAGCAACTCCGCGAGGGGCCCGATCCGAAAGCGTCCCCACACCGACTGATCGGGGCGAACCGGCGGGCGCTTCGGCACAACGTAGAGCACCAGGACCACGACAGGCAGGGCGAAGACCGTGCCGAGGGCAAGGGCCCATCGCCAACCCAGCCAGGCCCCCACGCCTCCCGCCACCATGGGCACCAGCACGCCCGCCACGGGGGCCCCCGCCGTGTGAATGCCGATGGCCGTCCCAATCTGGTCGGTGGTCCGGGTAAGCAGCGATGTGGCGACGCTGTAGTGTAGGCCCGCCACGATGCCCAGCGCGACGGCACTCCACAGAAACACGGGGTAGGACGGCGCGAGCGCCATCAGTGCACTCGCCACCGCGGTACCCCCCACGGCCACAAGGATGATCCGTCGTTCCCCGTATCGGTCGGCCAATAGGCCGCTGGGGAACTGCGCCAGGGCGTACCCCAGCCACATGCCCGTCAGGGCGAGACCAATCGCGCCGTTGGGGACATCGAATGCAGCGCTCAGCGACGGGACGACCGGGCTAATAACGAGCCGCCCGGCCATGGTAGCAAAAAAGGCCAGGGTGCACGCCCCGAGGACGGCTCCCTGACGCGACCAAAGGGTCATAGACGAAAAGAAATCAGTGTGGGAAAAGTTGGGGCAAGAACGTGGGCAGTGGACGGACGACTAGAGCCCAAAGAATTCCGCAACGCCGCCCAGTACCATTTTCGAGGCAATGGCGGTAAGCACCATGCCCATGAGTCGCTCCGTGGCCACCAGTCCGCGCTGCCCCAGGAGGCGCGACAGATTGGGAGCGAGAAGCAGAACCGCACCAGTGGCGGCCCACGCCCCGAGGAGTGCGGCGAGCCATTCCGGCCAGCGCGTCGGGTCCTTGCTCATGATGAACAGCACCGACGCAAGGGCCGAGGGCCCCGCCACGAGGGGCACGGCAAGCGGGACGAGGATGGGAGCGTCACTCGCCCGCTCCGCATCCTCCCCGAACACGCCGCCGGGCGACGGAAATACCATGCGCAGCGCAATCAGAAAGAGAATGATTCCGCCTGCTACCGTCACGGACGACTCGGAAATGCCGATCGCCGCAAGCAGATAGGGCCCGCCGAACAAAAACACCACCAGAAACACCAGAGCAATCAGCAGCTCCCGCGCAATAACCCACCGCCGACGACTCTGCTCGACCGGCCGCAGGACCGAGAGAAAGACCGGGACATTCCCGAACGGGTCCATGACCAGGAAGAGCAGAAGAGCGGCCGAAAATATCGTCATCTATTCGTAATCGCCGATTGGATTCGAGAGCAAAACGAGGGGATCAATGAGACCAAATTACGGCAATATTACCCCGTAAAGCCCGTCTTTCATGACTCCCTGAGGTGGTAGGGAAATCCCCTCGATGCCGTTTCATGGAGTTTTTCGCTCGGACCGATCGATACCATCGATCATTCGTAGGATGTGTACGAAAGGAATGCTCTCCAGGCCCTGCTGTCCTCTTTCAATCGTTCCCTTACGACATGGAACTCCGCCACCTTCGGTACTTCACGGCCCTCGCCGATGAACTACACTTCGGTCGGGCAGCCGACGCGGTCTTCGTCGCCCAGTCCACCCTGAGCCAGCAGATCAAAGCGTTCGAGGACGAGATCGGCGTCGCTCTCTTCGAGCGGTCATCCGGCGGCGTAGAACTAACCGAGGCGGGACGCACGTTCCTTCCATACGCGAAGCGCGTGCTCCGCGAGGCCCGGCGCGCGGAGTCCGTGGCGCGGGCGGCACGGGACGGACTCGCCGGCCTGCTCACCATCACCTACGAGGCCACCGCCATGCGGAGCGGGCTCCCCACCATCATCAAGTCGTTTCGGGCCCAGCGCCCCCATGGCGAACTCGACCTCGTCGAACAGACGACCCGCGAGCAGGTGGGTGCACTCCGAGAGGAGGAGACGGACGCTGGATTCCTGTTTCTGCCTATTAATGAGCGTGGTCTGCGGGTGCGGCCGCTCTTCACGGCCCCGATGGTGGTCGTCCTACCGACGGGCCACCGACTCGCCGACCGGACGTCCGTCCCCCTCCGCGAGCTTGAGGGTGAGCCGCACGTGATCTGGGCCCGAAGTGGAGCGCCCCGCATCCATGACGCCTACGTGCGCGCCTGTCACGAGGCCGGATTCACGCCCCAAATCCTTCAGGAAATTGAGCGGGGGGAGAGCTTTCTCGGTCTCGTGGAGGCCGGGCTGGGCGTGTCCATCGCCCATGCCTCCAACGTACAAATCCAGCGTCCTGGGGTGCGATACGCAAAAATCGTGGAGCCGACCGTGCCTCTGACCCTCGGCGTCGCGTACCGTCACGACGACGACTCGCCGCTGCTTGACCGGTTCCTCGAAACGGTGGCGGACGAACAGGACGCGTTTACACAAAACCCAATCTAATCGGAGCGTACTTCCAGATTCCGGCCGGTCCGCCGCCCATTCGAATCTCATTCTCCTCTATATTTCCCCCAGTGCAGGAGACGCAATCCAGCCCTCGGTCTGATCCCCAAGGCGCACGCGCCACCATTCACTGTGTCGCGTCCGAAGATCCACCATCGTTCCCGCGGGGAGGGTCGTGTCGGCATCCGCCGTGTCGGCGGGTGCGGTCCGGAGGGGCACCGCTTCATCCATCACGACAGCCCGCCGCTCTTGGGCCTGCACGTACGAGGTGCCTATCGCGACAGCGACGAGCAGAAGCCCTACCCCCATCGGGCCCCACGCCATCGGAGCCCGCCACACGAGCGTCCCTTCCGGATCGACCCATACCACGGCCGCGAGGCCCCCGATACACAGTGCCAACACCCCAATCCCAAACAGTAGAAGGGGCGACCATCCCGCCACGAGGGCCGCGAGACCGCGTGACGGTGGCCCGCGCCGGGAAAGATCTGTGCGGCTGCGGAGGAACTCCAGGTTGTGCTGCAGGCGCGGATCCTCGGGCCGAAGGCGACGTGCCCGCTCGTAGGCCCAAACGGCCGGCCCCGTACGGTCGAGGCGTACGTAGGCATTGCCCAGGTTGTGGTAGAGCGCCGCGCTCTCGTACCCGTCCGTGAGAATGGTGCGGTATTTCTCTACGGCCTCCTCGTACTGGCCCTGCGCGTAGGCCTCGTTGGCCGCCTCAAATTGCTGCGCCACGGAAGCCGATTGCGCCCAGACCGGAGAAATGATGAGTCCGAGGCCGACAAGAACGACTGCGAGCAGGCGCATAGATTCGAGGTAGAGCCAGAATGGGGCGTGGAAGCTACGGGCGAGGGGCCGGGTTCTCCGATTGGGGTAGCTGGGCATCGAGCCGTCGAAGCACGGCGTGGGCGTTGGCCAGCACGTCCTCGGGCGCCGCGGAGGCGGAACGGGGGGCGTACTGCGCTTCGTCGCAGCGGTCGAGCACAGCGTAGAGAGCATTTTGAAGGTCGGCCGGGACATTGTGACGGGGCAGGTGCCGGTCGAGCACGGTCCGTGTCACCTCGTTGGGTCCGTTCCGTCCGAGCCGCTCCGCGAGGAAAGCCCGGAG
>CAYLMT010000123.1:2742-6146 GCA_964384855.1 uncultured Salinivenus sp. | reverse complement strand
GAGGGAGACGACATCGACCAATTTGTGCAGCCGGGTGTGGGAGGGGACGGCCCGACGCAGGAGCTCATCCGGGCCTACGACGACTTCAGCGACGCCCGTGATCAGTTCGAGAAGCACTTTATACAACATAAGCTCCACGAGCACGACTGGAACGTCAGCCAGACGGCCGAAACGATCGGCATTCAGCGATCCCACCTCTACAATAAGCTCAACAAGTACGGGCTTGAGCGGGGAGACTAGTAGGTCTCGATCTCCCCGTTCTCCGTAGAGCGAAGGCCGAGTGGCTCGTGCTCACTCTTCCAACGTCGTCTATCCCTCCTTCCACCGTGGCCACGCCGCTGCTTCAGGTTGACGCGCTTCTCAAGCAATACGACACTGGGGGCGATGAGCCCCTGACGGTGCTCCAGGACCTCGACCTAACCGTCCAGGAGGGAGAGATCCTTGCGATCGTGGGGGAGAGTGGGACTGGGAAATCCACTTTGCTCCACCTGCTGGGGGCGCTGGACCGACCGACTGGCGGGACGATTCGCTTTGCCGGGGAGGACCTCTTTGCGAAGAGTGACGAGGAGCTCGCAGCCTTTCGCAACCGGTCGATCGGTTTCGTCTTCCAGTTTCATCACCTGCTCCCGGAGTTTACGGCGCTTGAGAATGTGGCCATGCCGGCCCTCATTCAGCACCGATCACTGGTGGACGTTACCCCGCGAGCCCGCGAATTGCTCGACCTTCTAGGGCTGGCCGATCGGTCCGATCACCGGCCCCGTACCCTGTCGGGCGGGGAGAAGCAACGGGTGGCCATTGCGCGGGCCCTCATGAACGAGCCGGCGCTGGTACTCATGGACGAGCCGACCGGCAATCTGGACGCCCGCACGGCCGAGCCACTGCACCGTGAGATTGAACGGCTCAGCCGAGAAATGGACCACACCTTCGTATTGGCCTCGCACGACCCTTCCCTGGCCGAAGTGGCCGGGCGCATTCTCCGGCTCGAACACGGATCACTGCATCCTCTGGTCTCGGCCGACGAGATGGCTCCGGGCACCGGTCACCCGGATGCGGAACGCACCGACCCCTGACCACGGGTTGAAACGATGATATTCCGTTGGTGGCGGCCGTCGAACTCCGGCTCGGAGGGTGCGTTGTCCGAGGTGGAGGGCAGGAAGCAAGGGGAAGTAAGCAGTCGTGTATGTGTAATCTGCCCCCAGGCCCGGGCGATTTCCTGTAGTCTAGGGCCTGGGACGGTGTGAGAGAACCGAGCGTGGTCCCGTTCTCGAAAGGGAGCCGGATTGCGGTTTCGTCCCCGGGTGTCATCTTTGCGACAGTACGCGTTGTATCTTCATGGACTCGATTGATTCTCTCCCATTGTTTCCGCTGAGCCTCGTTCTGTACCCGGGCGAGCAGCTCTCCCTCCACATCTTCGAGGAGCGATACAAGGCTCTGACCGCGTACTGCCTGGAGCACGAGGTGCCCTTCGGCATCGTCCAGACCGAGGATGAATCGTGGGCGGACGTGGGGACGACGGCCCGCATCGAGCGGGTTCTGAAGCAGTACGACGATGGGCGTTCGGACATTCTCGTGCGTGGGGAGGAGCGGTTTCGGATCGAGGCTGTCCACGACGATCAGGCGAGCTACTACACCGCCGACGTTACGGTGCTTGAGGACGAGGACACGACTGTCGACCTCGATCTGAAAGAGCGCGCGATTACACAGCACATGAAGCTGTTGGAACTGGCGGGCCGCACCGTCCGCCCCGATCTGTACGAGGATGTGGACCGGCTCTCGTTCGTTCTGGCCCAGAATGGGGCCCTGGATGGGGATCAGAAGCAGGAGGTGCTTGAGCGTACGACCGAGAACGAGCGGATTCGCTACCTCATCCGCCACTTCGAGTCGGTCATTCCCCGGATCCAAGAACAAGAAGGGGTTCGGCGTCGCATCCGATCCAACGGACACTTCAAAGACTTTCCGCCCGAAGAGGTCTGACGGACGTGGACATTGGGGGGCGTATTTAGGAGATTACTCGTCCGTCGTTCTCTTCACAACCACGCCGGTTCTCCATGCCCGAAATTGGTCCCTACACCCTCCACGCCATTGAAACCGGTCGATTTGGGTTAGACGGCGGGGCCATGTTCGGAATCGTACCGAAGCCGCTCTGGTCGAAGCGCATCGAGCCGGACGCGCAGAACCGCATTCCCCTGGCCATGCGGTGTCTCTTGCTAGTGGGCGCGGGCCGGGTCGTGCTGATCGATACCGGCATTGGGGATACGTTTTCGGGGACCAAGTACGAGGACATCTACGCAGTGGACCACAGTACGGCGACACTGGATGAGTCGCTCTCGGCCTGTGGCGTGGTCCCGGCGGACGTGACGGACGTAATTTTGACGCACCTTCACTTTGACCACGCGGGGGGAAGTACCCGACGGTCCGATGATGGCCCCGTGGTCACCTTTCCCAATGCCACCTACCACGTGCAGCGGCAGCACTGGGACTGGGCCACCGATCCGAATCCGAAGGAGGCACAGTCCTTTCGAGTGGACACGTTTGCTCCCGTCGAGGGGGCGGGACAACTACATCTCGTAGAGGGGGAGACCACAATCCTTCCTCACGTGGACGTGTCTCTTGCACATGGACACACCGAGGCGCAACAGATTGTAACGGTGCGCGACAATGATACGACCCTCGTCTACGTGGCAGATCTCCTGCCGACCACGCACCATCTTCCGCCTGCCTGGACGATGGCCTACGACGTGCGTCCACTGCGGACAATTGATGAGAAAGGAGAGTTTTTGGAGCAGGCAGCGGATTCGGAATGGAAATTGTTCTTCGAACACGACCCGGAGGTTGCGGTTGCCGACGTGGAACGCACCGACCGTGGCATTCAGGTCGTCAACGAGCGGTCCCTCGATGCTTTGTAAGTACCCGGGGACCAGCCGCGCCTCGCTTTCCCCTCTCCACTCTGCCAGCAGCGATTCGGTACAATGAGTGACTTCGAAGAGCCCGAAACGACGGAAGAGCTCCACGAGGCTCTGTCTTCTGTCTACCACGATCTCAACAATCCCCTCTCGATCATTTCGGGGAACGCGCAGTTTCTCCTGGAATTGAGCCGGGAAGAGGAGCTCGACGAACAGTTCGCATCGTCGGCTCGGGACATCCAGGAGGCCAGCCAGCGCATGGCCGAATCCCTCCAGCGGTTGACCCGACTCAGAGATTCCCTCGAGGACCAGGAGGAGTTATGAGGAAGACGGCGTGCGGAAACCCGCGTGCGCCACGCCTCTAAGAGACGGTTACAGAGCGCTTTTTGTCTCTGGAATATCTCCGGAATGACTATTACTTTCGTACTCGGTGGCTAGGTACCTTTTGCCCTTTGGGCGACGCCGCAGGTTTTTCTCCAAAGATTTCTTACCACCTGTTGA
>CAYLMT010000123.1:0-2642 GCA_964384855.1 uncultured Salinivenus sp. | reverse complement strand
ATTGAGCCCGACAGCCGTGCGGCCGGCATGGGAAATGCGGGCGTGGCCACGGCGGATAATGCCAACGCAATATTTTGGAATCCCTCCGGCCTGGCCTTCCAGGAGGATACGCAGGTCGGGGTCACGCACGCGAACTGGCTGCCGGAATTTAATGCCAATCTCTTCTACGAGTACCTCGTCGGGTCGTACCACGTGGACGGGGTCGGGACCTTCGGGGGCAACGTCCAATATCTGAACCTCGGCGAGACTGAAATCCGCGATCCGCAGGGGAATCGGCTCGGGGTGACGAACTCGTATCAGCTCGCAGTCTCCACATCCTATGCCGTGAAGGTCTCTGAACGATTGGGAGTGGGGACGTCACTTCGGTACATCCACTCGAAGCTTACCTCGGGGATACGGGAAGGAACTGGCGAAGGGAACGCAGCCACCTTCGCTACCGACATATCGGCTCTGTACCGATCGGCGCCGTTCACGCTCGGCGGGGCGGACGCTACATTTTCTGCGGGCCTCAACATCGCAAATCTCGGCGGAACGCTTGAGTTTAATGAAAACAGTCCGGACAGAGACCCCATTCCGGCTAATCTTCGGGTCGGCCCGGCCTTAACCCTTGAATTCGACGAGTACAATTCGCTGACCCTTGCGACCGACTTCAACAAGTCGCTGGTGAGCGTTGACCGCAAGACGATCATCGAAAACGAAGACACGACTCACGTTCGCGTTGGGAATACCGGGTTTGAGGCCTTGTTCGACTCCTGGGGACCAGCCCCTGGACAAGTGGGCCCCAACGGGGAGCCGACGAGCCTTTCCTTACTCCAGCAGTTCACCGTAGGGACCGGGCTCGAGTACTGGTACAGTGATCTATTCGCGCTCCGGACCGGCTACTACTACGAGCACCCCGACAACGGCGACCGTCAATTCCTGACGTTCGGGGCCGGGCTCCGGTACAACATCGTCGGAGTCGACATCTCCTACCTCTACACCGCGGAGGACGAGAGTCCCCTGGCCAATACTCTCCGGTTTTCGCTCCTGTTCAACTTCCAGTAGGTCCTGTGAGAGCGGTTGGGAGCGCTCCGGCGAGGCGAGACTCTTTGTGGTACGGCACGTCAGGACGTGTGGACGAGAAGGGCTCCAATGTCTGGTGTCTGGGGCGTGTGCGCTCGCTTTACAGAGGGGTTGGATCACTGCCAATCGTGTCGTACATTGCGCCTGTAGAGGTGGGGGCCGTCGCGTGGATTTAGCCCCACCGTGCCCCCCAGTGCTTTGAGGTACGAGGGAGGTTCCGCATGACTTCGATGACCGACGGCTCCGAGGAGGTTGGGCTTCGCCGACACATTTTGGATACGGCCCGTCACCTGCTCGTGCAGGAGGGCTATCAGGCATTGTCAATGCGCAAGATTGCCGATTCCATCGGCTACAGTGCCACCAGCATCTATCTGCACTTCGACAGCAAGGATGCGCTGCTCCACGCCCTCATCCACGAGGGCATGATGGGATTACGGGACCGTCTTCAGGATGTGGCCGCGGAGCATCCCGAGGCCGCGGTACAGCGACTCCGGGCCCTCTGTGAATGCTTCGTCGAGTTCGGGCTCGAGAATCCGGAGTACTACGAGATCATGTTCCAGCTCCGGCCGGAGCGGATGGAGCGCTATCCGCCCGAGAAATACCGGGCGGCCCGAGAGAACCTCGACTTCTTCGCTCGGGCCTTGGAGGGGGGCGTGGAGGAAGGAATTTTTGAGGTGGACGACAGCCAGGTGTCTGCGAGCACCATTTGGGCCTCCCTCCACGGCACCGTCTCGTTGCTGCTGGCCGACCGGGTTGACGTGCGTATCGACTCGGAGACGTTCATCGATACCGCCATTCGCCAGGTCATCCGTGGGTTCCGGGCGACGGCTCCGTCTGCCCCTTGAGCTCGTTCCGGAAGCCCTTTCGGACCGGCACCTTATCTCTCTTCACCGATGCCTTTTCACGGTCCATGTCCGGTTCCATTCACACGGCCCCCCCAGATGCCGGTCCCAGCGTACAGGGACGGACCATTCCCGATTTGCTCTACGAGGCGGCCGACGCGTACGAAAACCCCCGGGCCCTGAACCAGCCCAGGGACGAGGGATGGAGTCCCATCTCGCTCGATCGCTTTCGGCAGCGGGCGGAGGAAACGGCCCTGGGCCTGCGCGCCCTTGGCCTGGAACGAGGGGCGAAGGTGGCCCTCCTTCTGGAAAGCGACGTACACTACTGCGTCGTTGACATGGGGTGCCTCATTGGGGGCTTCGTCGACGTGCCCCTCTACCTGTCGAGTGCTCCGGAGCAGATGCAATACGTGGTCGACCACGCCGAGGCGGAGGTTCTCGTCGTGGCCAATCCGAAGCGACTCAACCAGGCCGCGGCTCTTCTCCCGGATCTGCCCCGAATCGAAACGGTGATCCTCTGCGAGCCCGGTGATGAAGAAGACCGGCCGGAGCTGCCGGACCGGGTGACACTGAAGACGCTCGAAGCCGTGCGGGAGTTGGGCCGCTCTGACGTCGAGGATCAATCGGGGGCCATCGACGACCTCCGGGCGAAGATCGATCCCGACGACCTCGCGACCATTATCTACACGAGCGGCACGACGGGGCAGCCGAAGGGTGTGATGCTGTCCCACGAGAACA
>CAYLMT010000122.1:3858-6153 GCA_964384855.1 uncultured Salinivenus sp. | reverse complement strand
TTGGCGAGGAAGGCCGACTTCATCCGGTTGGCCTCTTCCGCCTCCTCCTTCGCCTTCAGCAGTTCCTCCGCTCGTCGCTTCCGCTCAGTAATGTCGCGGGCCGACACCACGAGGGAGACGACGGTGCCCGACTGGTCCGTCACGGGACGGATCGCCCCCGTCACGGTCCGAACCTCGTCGTTTGGAAGCACGTGCTCGGCTTCGAACTGGGCGTACGTTCCTTCGGCCGCCCGTTCCACCTTCTCGCGGATGGTGGGCGCCATCTCTGGATCCCACCATGGCGTCTCCCAAAACAGCTCTCCGAGTACATCTTCCCGGGGCACCTCGACGTACTCCATGGCGGTGTCGTTGACCTCCAGGAACGTCCCGTCGGGGGCGAGAAGACCCGCCAGGATGTTGGGATCTCCAAAGATGGCCTGATAGCGGCGCTCCTTCCGGCGGAGCTCCTGCTCCCGCTCCTTACGGTCGGTAATGTCGGCCTGGATGCCCCGCATTCGCTGAGGGGTTTCGTCCTCATCGTACTCCACGACGCCGCGGTTTTGAATCCAACGCTCCGTGCCGTCCGGACGCTGGATCCGGAAGTCCACCTGGTACCGCTCCCCCGTTTCGATGGCCCGCTGGACCTGTCGCTCCGTTTCTTCCAGGTCTGCCGGATGCACTCGGTCGACGAAGGCCTCGTAGGTTCCTGGGAAAGTGCCGGGCTCGTAGCCAAAAAGCTGTTCGCAGGCCTCGTCCCAAAAGAGGGCGTCCGTCTCCAGATTCCACTCCCAAAAACCCATGTCGGTGGCCTCCAGGGCGAGCTGCAGACGGGTCGTCAGCTTTTCGAGCTCGCGTTCGTACCGCTTCTCTTCAGTGATGTCGGTGTAGATGGCGTAGAGTTCTGGCGGTCCGTCCGTGGGGGTGCGCCCGGCGGCCTGAAGCTGAAAGTCGCGCGGTCCCCCCGCCGCCACCCGGCGCACCTCCGCTCGTAGCGACTCGTTTTCTAGAACGTGGCGGTCGATCTGGGACGTTATCTCGTCCTCTTGCATCTCCTCATCGGAGAGGAGCAGGTCCGCGGCCTTTTGGCCCTCAATCTGGGCAGCGTCAAGCCCAAAGATTTCTTCGAAGGCCCCGTTCGCGTCGGCGATGCGTGTCGCCTCTTCCTCGACGGTACAGCGGACGACCGGGGTGGGGAGGCTTTCGAACAGGGTCTCGAACCGGTCGCGCTCTTCTCGTAGAGCTCGCTCGGCCTGTTTCTGTTCGGTGATGTCCAGGATCACACCGTTGAAAATGACCTCGTCGCCTTTCTGCGCTGGGCTCGCCGCACAAAGAAGCCAGAGGCGTTCACCGGAGGGCGTGTCGAATGGCACTTCCTGCCGCCAGGGGGTAGCCGTGGCGGCTGCTTCGACGAGGGACTTCTGAAACGCCTCTCGGTGGGACGAGGGGATCTGCTCGACGAACCGGTCGTGAAAGACGTTCGGGTCGGGCGGGAGGCCCAGCAGGGACTCAGCGTGGTCGCTGACAAAGTAGGCGCCGTACGTCTCGTCAGAGCGGGCGTAGCCCTGGAAGACCACGCCCGGGATGCTATGGGCCAGGCCGCGGAGCTGGTTCTGTGTGGACAGGTGGGCTTGAATCGCAATGCCCTCCACGAGGGCCACTGCTCCGAGGCTCGACAGCACGGCCCCTGTCTTCGGCCCCGACGCTGGCCCGAGCCCGGCGCTGGTGACTCCCAACAACAGCCCAAGCCCCAGAAACCAGAGCACCGGGCCCATGCGCTGGCTCCCAATGGCCACGATGCCTGGGAGAATTGCGTACACGAGTAAAAATCCCATGTCGTAGTCTCCGGAGAACCCGTTCAGGCCGGCCACGACGGCGAACCAGACCAGGAAGACGTAGAGCACGCCTCGCAGGCATCTCGGAAAGTGGCGGCGAACCCACGGGGAGACGTAGGAGACCCCAAACAGACCGACGAAAAGTCCGGCAACTCCAAGGCGCACCCCGGCCGGATTGATCGCCGTGGACGGGCTGGTTGCGTCGTAAAGTGCCCCGAGCGCGAGCACGAGGATTGTCCCCAGAAGGCAGAGTAGTCGGTGGAGCTGAACGGTGGTCTCGGTCGCCGGGGACAGGTCTCCGCCGAAGGGGCGGAGCAGTACGAGGGCCGGGGGCGGGATGTGCATAACGGCCGAACCGAGACTTGTGGGACGGAGCAAAAGCGGGCACCTGTGGAGGCCCTAAGAGGAGCCCTCTTGAATGCAAAAATCGTGCAACAGAAGTGCACGAATAGACGCGTGAATGGTGTTGGACTTTTTGGGCCCC
>CAYLMT010000122.1:0-3758 GCA_964384855.1 uncultured Salinivenus sp. | reverse complement strand
CGGGGACTGGAATAGAGAATCGCCTTGCGGGCGCCCACGACGGCCCGCAGGGCCGAGCGGGAGAAATGGAAACTGTGGAGGCGGCCCGGAAATGAATCAGTAACGGGAGGCGGTACAGCGCCCGTACCTACCGGCCGCTATCGCTCTCGGTTCGTTCCTGCACGCGCTCCCGGTACTCCTCACTGGCGTAGATGGCAACCTCGACGCGCCGGTTTTGCTGGCGTCCCTCGGCCGTTTCGTTGGAGGCGACGGGCTCAGTCTCTCCCCGTCCCACGGACGTGAGCCGGCCGGCGTCGATGCCACGCTCAACAAGATAGCCCGTGGCCGACTCCGCGCGGCGGTCCGACAGCTTTTGGTTGTATTCCTCGGGGCCCTTCGCGTCGGTGTGGCCCACGACGAGAATGTTGGTTTCCTCGAACTCCTTCATGCTTTCCGCGAACTCGCCCAGGTTCTGACGGGCCTCGTCGCGGAGGGTCGAGGAGTCGAAGTCGAACAGAATCCCGCTGTCGAAGGTGACCTTGATGCCCTCACCGACCCGTTCCACCTCGGCGTTTTCGAGCTCCTCGTCGAGCTCCTCGGCCTTGGTGTCCATTCGGCTGCCGATGATGGCACCGGCCGTGCCCCCCACGGCCGCCCCAATGATCGCTCCTTCAGCGGTACCACCGGCGGCCTTCCCGACGGCAGCGCCCCCCGCAGCTCCGGCACCGGCCCCAATGATTGCGCCTTTCTCCGTGTTGCTCAGCGACGAGCATCCGCCGAGGAAGAGGGCTGTGACGAGAAGAACCAATGGCGCGGAAGAGCGAAAAGACTGCATGGGTACAAAGGAAGAGATGATAGGAGAGCGATGACGGAGGACGACCTGGAGAACGGATCGATCTAGCACATCTCCGTCAATATCAACGGCGGTTCGGCCACGAGGGTTGCAGAGGAAGTACGCCACGTGGGGCCATTGGGGGCGGAGGAAACGATCGTTACGTTTCCTGCGGGTACGAGACGCCCCATTCGGCCCGAAGGGCATCCGTCGTTTGGAGAAGGGCGAGGCTCTCGTCGAGGGGCATTACGGGGCTCTCCGCGCGCCCCTCGCGGAGGCAGTCCATGACGTGGGCGGCCTCAAACTGGTACCCGTTGCCCTCATACGGCCGGGCCCAGGTCGCTGTGGAACCATCCTTCCGGGTCAGCTCGAAGGGTGCCCCCTTCCACCAGGCCCGGGTGCCCCGGAGGCGACCCTCGGGCCCGGCCAGCATACAGGTGCGTCCGGCGTCGGCCCGCAGCGAGGCGTGCCACACCGCCTGCATTCCGTCGTCGTAGCGGAAGACGGCGGCGCACTGCTCGTCGACGCCGGTTTCGCCGAGCACGGCCGAGGAGGTGACGGCGTCCGGCGCGCCGAACAGATCAAAGGCAAACGCGATGGGGTACACGCCAAGGTCGAGTAGCGCTCCACCGCCGAGGGCTGGGTCGAAGAGCCGGTGATTGGGATCGAAGGACTGGGTTACGCCGATGTCGGCCTGGAGCAGGTGCACATCGCCAAGGGCTCTTTCCTCCTGGACGAGGCGGTGCACGTCGTCCATAACGGGCAGAAAGCGCGTCCACATGGCCTCCATCAGAAACTGGTCGCGCCGTCGGGCACTGTTGATGAGTCGTTCGGCCTGGGCGGCGTTCAGGGCGAGGGGCTTCTCACAGAGTACAGCGTGCCCGGCCTCCAGCGCCATGGTGGCGTGATCGAGGTGGGCGGAATGTGGGGTCGCCACGTGGACGACGTCGAGATCCGTGTCGGCGACGAGGGCCTCGTAGGAGCCATGCCGGTGCGGGACATCGAAGGTATCCCCGAATGCATCCGCACGCTTCTGGGCCCGGGAGCCCACGGCGGTCAACTCCGCGTCGGGGAGTAGGGCGAGGTCTTCGGCGACAAGGTGGGCGATTTTTCCGGTGCCGAGGATGCCCCAGCGAATAGTCATGAGGTGGAGGGTCGTTAGGCTGAAAGGGGGGATCTCCGGTTGGAAGGGCTCCGGCTCGTTCCCCGCGCTCCGATTCCCCCGTTTCCCTCATGTTCGTCATCGCGGGAGCCGGACCGTAAATGTTGTGCCGACATCCTTTTCGCTGTCCACCGCGATGGTTCCGTCCATGAGTTCGGTCAGGCGCTTTGCGATGGGGAGCCCGAGCCCGCTGCCTGCCTGCTCCGACGTGTTTTCGCCTCGGGAGAACGACTCGAACAGATACGGGAGAAAGTCCTCATCAATGCCGGGGCCGGTGTCCTCTACCTCGATCGTGATCGACTCAGCGTTGGCACGGACGCGGAGCATGACCGTCCCACCGGTGTCCGTGAATTTGAGGGCGTTGCCCACGAGGTTGTCGGTGATGCGGTGGAGCATCGTCGGGTCGAGCTCGGCTGGGAGGGTATCGTCCGCCACCTCCGTAGTGAGCGTCACGTCCTGCTCCTGGGCCTGCGGCTGAAACATTTCGGCGGTGCCCAGCACCTCATCGACCACGTCGAGCGGCTTTGGCTCTGGTGTGACGGCGTCGGCCTCCAGCTTCGACAGGTCGAGGACCGAATTGATGGTGTCGAGCAGGCGACGGCTGCCGCGCTCGATGCGGTCGATGCTATCCTGGCATTGGGGCGGGGCCGTCTGGGCTAGCATCTCCGCCGAGCCGATGATGGAGGAAAGAGGGGTGCGCAGGTCGTGAGTCACATTGGCGAGGAACGCCGCTTTGAGCTGGTTGGCATGCTCGGCCTCCTCCTTGGCTGCCTTTAGCTCCCGCTCGTACTCGACCTGGTCGGTGACGTCCTCGATCGAAAAGACGACCTGTCGGATGGTCCCGTCCGGGTCGTAAAGGGGAGCGGCGTTGACGGAGAGGTACCGGGAGGTGCCGTCGGGCCGCTCAAATACGTACCGCTCGTCCGAGATGGATGTCTCCTCCCGCAAGATGCGCTGGAAGGGCCACTCGTCCGCGGGGAGCACGTTCTCCTCTAGGTCGGCGAGACTCCCCGTGTCGATATAGGGCATGCCCCGGAGCGCGTCGGCAGGAGCGCCGAGAATGTCGCCGGCCCGCTCGTTGGCGAACGAAATCTCCCCGTCGGCGTCCACGATGAGGAGGGCTGCCACGCTCGTGTTCAGGATGGCCTCCGTGAGGTCGCGCTCACGCCGGAGGTTGGTTTCGGCCTCCACCCGGTCGGTCACGTCGTCGAAGTACACTGAGAGACCGCCGTCGAAGGGAAAGGCTTTCACCTCAAGCCAACGGTCGAGGGGTGGGTAGTATTCGAGAAACTCGACTGTGCGCTCCTCCTCGACGGCCGTTTCGTACTTGTTCTGGAACGTGGACCCGACGGCCTCGGGAAACTCGTCCCACACGTGTTGTCCAATCAGTTCGTCGCGGGGCCGTTCGAGGAGGGCCTCGGCCTGGGCGTTGACGTAGGTGAGGGTCCAGTCCTCGTCGAGGGCCACGAAGGCGTCGGTAATGCTCTCCAGGATGCGCCGTCGCTGCTCGCTCGTCTCGCGGTGGGCCTGGCGGGAGGCGTCCAGGTCCGAGGCATAGTGGCGCAGGGTGAGCTCGTCCATCACCACGCCGGCCAGGTCCGTGAGATTTTCCCGGTCCTCGTCCGAGAAGGATCGCGGCTGGTCGTCGATCAGGCAGAGGGTGCCCAGGCGGTACCCGTTCGGGGCCGTGAGGGGGGCGCCGGCATAGAACCGAATGTGCGGCTCTCCCATCACGAACGGGTTGTCGGCAAACCGGTCGTCCTCGCGGGCATCCGGCACCACCAT
>CAYLMT010000121.1:0-6178 GCA_964384855.1 uncultured Salinivenus sp. | reverse complement strand
CGTTCTCGTTCTCCTACCGGTTTGGCGAGTCGAACCAGAAAAAGAAGCGCTCCTCCCAGTCCACCGGAGGCGGCGGAATCGGAATGGGCGGTTCGTGAAGGTCCGGTACGACGCTCGACGCAAATTGCGGGAATGATAAGGAGGTGAGCGGGTGAACGACCGGCTCGCCTCTTTGTCAATTCGTGCTGCCCCCTTCCTCCTAGCAATATCACGCCCTGTGCCCCCCTCTTCCTCGTCCCCGTCGGGCGACCTCTCCGATGGGACCCTTTCCCAAAACGGTCCGGGCGAAGAGCAGCCCTCCACCCACCTGGAAGATCCGGACTTCCCCTACGCCGGAGTTACCTGGACCGAGATCGGGCTCTTGGGGGGGATCTGTGTGTTCCTGGCCCTCCTCATGTTTCTGAACACCCTGAGCTCCCCGTGCTGTGCCCCCGACACACAGGCGGAAATGTTTCGAGCGGGCGGACGAATCCTCTTGAACGTACTCTCCTGGGGCCTCTATGCCCTTCCCATTTTCTGGGCCTGCGTCCGCCTCCGTCCGCACTCCCTCGGATGGGGACGGGTCATCGGAGGACACCTTCTTCTTGCGTTCGGCATTTCCTTCGTCGCCACTCTGGGGTACGACCTCGCCAATACGGCAATGGTCATCCTCTGGCCGCCCTCGGACCCACCCGACTCCCTGGCGCTAGCCCCCCTTGAGGTCCTCACCGAACTTGAGTTCGTGGGGGCACTCGTTCCCTACTTCATGCTGTTCGTAGTGGGGGTGGGTCGATTCCAGTATCTCCGGTCCCGCGCGCGCCAGGAGCGGGCTCGTCGCCTCAAGCGGGAGGCCGAACAGCTGCGTTCTCAGCTGACGGCGGCCCGGCTGGAGTCGCTGCGGATGCAGATCAATCCGCACTTCTTCCACAACACGCTCCACACGATTTCGACAATGGCCGGGCGCGACCCCGAGGGCATTCGAACGGCCACCGCCCGGCTGAGCGACCTAATGCGGTACGTCCTCTCGACCTCCGACCAGCAGGAGGTGCCCCTCGAAGAGGAGCTCGACGTCCTCGAAAGCTACCTCGACATTCAGAAGCTCCGCCTCGACGACCGGCTGGAGGTCCACATGGACATTGCCCCCGCCACCCGGACCGCGCTCGTCCCCACCCTCCTCCTGCAGCCCCTCGTCGAGAACGCGGTGAAGCACGGCTTCGAAGGGGCCGACGAGGTCGGACACCTGCACATCCGGGCGGCCCGGGACGACGATACACTTGTCCTCGAGGTCGTGGACAACGGAAAGGGACTTTCGGACACCACCGTAAACCCATCGGAGATAGAGAACGGGGCTCCACTCCGGGATGGAGAGGACAGCCACGGGCTCGACAACATCGTCGAACGCCTCGATGGCCTCTACGGCGACACGGCCTCCCTCCAGTTTGAACGATCTTCGGGCGGCGGCCTCCGGGTCGTCGTTCGGATTCCGTTTCGTCCCCGGGAATCCGACCGCAACCTCCGCACGTCCGGGATCGTCGCCGACTGACCCTTTCCCCGTCACGACGCCCGTTCTGCCATGCACGACTCGCATTCCCTTTCCGTCCTCGTCGTGGACGACGAACGCTACGCCCGCGAGCGGCTCGTCGAACTGCTGACCTCCCGGGACGAGGTCGAAGACATCGACCAGGCAGATTCCGGGAACGACGCCGTAAAAGCGCTCCGCTCGTCGACCTACGACCTGGTCTTTCTCGACGTGCAGATGCCGGGGCGGACGGGGGTCGAGGTGATCGAGACCATCGGGCCCGCCAACATGCCCCCGACCATTTTCGTCACCGCGTACGACCAATACGCCCTGAAAGCGTTCGAGTACGCCGCTCTCGATTACCTCCTCAAGCCATTCGACGACGATCGGTTCGAACACGCCTTTCGACGGGGCCTCAAGATGCGTGCTCTCCACGAGGCCGAAGCCGTAACCGATCGGTTTCGTCGGTTTCTCGATGCCTCCGAGAACGACTTCTCGGCCACATCTCCCTCGATGTCGTCGATGGACGGGGAAGCATCTGCGAATCCCTCCACCTCAGACGACCCCTCCGGTGAGCCGGCGTACCTGGAGCGGCTGACCATCGACCTGCCGGGCAAGGTACGCGTCATTCCCGTCGAAGACATTCGCTACATCACGGCGGAAGACACGTACGTCAAGGTCCACACGGCAGAGGACACATACCTGCTGCGTGAGCGAATGCACGTCCTGGAAGACCGCCTCGCCCCCTCAGCGTTTGCCCGCATTCACCGGTCCACGATCGTCCGGCTCGACCTCATCGAGGCCGTTCACCACCGCTCCGGCGGAGACTACACTGCCCGGCTCGAAACGGGCGAAGAACTCGATGTAAGTCGGAGCCGTCGCGAGGACCTGCTCGCACAGCTCGAAAAGGGGATCTCATGATGAGGAGGCGACAAGAACCAACGCCCTCCCCGTTCCGGGCGACGTCACCGCTTCTGTAAGCCCGTCCCAATTGGGTTCTGGGCCGCCCTGGATCGCTCCCTTCTGCGCTGGGCGACTGAGTCCAGCGGCGTGTAGCCTCGTTCCCTGGTTTCGTCCTCCCCTCCCTCGGCACCGACATACAGAGGGGCCCGACCGGTTGGGGTCGGGCCCACTGCTGTGCGAAGAAAAATGGATTGGCAGAGGCCTCCGCGTGGATTCCTAAAAATGAGGGCGGTCTGTTAGCTACACCGCGAGTGCCCGCAGTCCGCGCATTCCATGCAGCCTTCCACGTGGCGCACGTTCGCGGAGCCACAGGCGTCGCAGGTCACCTCGTGGTCGGTGGCGTGGGCGCGAAGGGCCTTTGCCATCGACCGGCCGAAGGAGGCAATCGAGCCCTCTGCCTTCTCGAGCTGCTCCACGAGGAAGTCGATCTTGGAGCCGTGGCGCAGCGCCGTAGACACGAGCCGGGTTTCCACCCGCACGTCGTCGGACGGCATGTGGCTGGTGATGTCGCCGATCACGACCGTCCCGTTCGGACCCAGGAGCGAGTAGTGTCGGCTTCCGTTCTTCCGGATGTATCCCTCGTCGATCCGCTCGCTGTCGTCGCCAAAGAGCGGGGCCTCGCCCTCCGATTTGAAGGCAAAAACCTCGTAGGGATCCTCTTCCAGAAAGCCCACCAGAATGGTCCAGTGATCGCCCCGGTACCGCACGCGGTGGACGGCACACGGCAGGGTCTCCGGGCGGTCGGGCGCCTCGGTACGGGGCACGGTCCGGTCTTCATCCTCGTCGTCGCCGGAGAGGACCGCGCTCATGGTGCCGGCGCGGTACGTGGTCACACCCTTGATGACGCCCGTGTCGTGGGCCTTCTTGTAGAGCTCCTTGAAGTCCTCGAAGGGGTAGTCGTTGGGAACGTTCACCGTCTTGGACATCGACGAGTCCACGAACGGCGCCAGGGCCTTCATCTGGGTGAGATGGTCGTCCACGTCCAGGTCGCGCGTCGTGACGGCCCAGTCGGCGTCCGGGTCCCAGGTGCCGTCTGTCTCCATGTGACGGACGGCGTAGTCCTTGACCTCCTGGTCTTTGCAGATGTCGCGCGTGGGGTGAATCTGCCAGTGGGTGTAGCCCTCTTCCTGGCAGCGGAGCACCGTTTCGTCGCCCTGTTCCTCGGCGGTCCAGGCCGTGCCGTCGGCGTCGATGTCCTGGCCCACCTCGTAGGCGTCCGGGGACATGGGCGGGCGGTTGATGCCGTCGGGGAGCGCCGGCTGCTCGGAGGTGCGGATGTAGCTGTGCATGAACACCGGCTCGATGCCGCTCGACGGCGCATTGCCCAGGGTGGACGTGTTGCCCGTCGGCTGAATCGAGAGCAGGTGGCTGTTGCGGAGCCCCAGGTCGCCGATCATCTCCTTCGTCTTGTCCGAGAGGCGCTGGACGAAGGGGCTGCTGAGATACTCGTCTTTGTCGAACAGCGGGAACGCGCCCTTCTCTTCGGCGAGGCGCGCGCTGGCCTGGTAGGCCCGGTTGGCGAGGTGCTCCTGAAACTCGCGCATCACGCGGGCCCCCTCGTCGGAGCCGTAGCGCTTCTTCATCATCATGAGGGCCGAGCCGTCGCCGTAGTGGCCGAGGCCGATGCGGCGCTTCTCCTGCAGGTTGCGCTGCTGCTCCTCCAGCGGGACGTAGCTGAGGTCGTTGACATTGTCGAGGAAGCGGACGGCCATTGGGACGAGCTCGTCGAGGAGGTCGTAGTCGATTGCGCCGGCCTCCCGGTCCACGAGCTGCGTCACGTTCAGGTTGCCCAGCAGGCACACGCCGCCGACCGGCAGCACCTGCTCGCCACACGGATTCGTGGCGTTGATGTGCTCGATGTAGTTGAGGTTGTTCTCCTTGTTGATGGTGTCGACGAAGATGACGCCGGGCTCATTCCGCTCGTAGGTGGAGCGCATGATCTTGTCCCAGATCTCCCGGGCCTCGTACACGGCGGGCTCGCCGGTGGCCGGGTCCTTCCACGTCTTTACCGTGCCGCCCTTCTCCTGATAGGCCTTCAGGTTGCCGTCCCAGTGCTCCTTGTAGAACTCCTTCTCATTCTCGTAGTCGGGGAAGCGGAGCGCCCACGTGTCGTCGTTCTTGACCGCCTCCATGAACTCGTCGGTGATTAGTACCGACATGTTGAATTTGTGGAGGCGCCCGGGCTCCTGCTTCGCCTCAATAAACTCGATGATGTCCGGGTGCCAGATGCCCATGGTGACCATCTGGGCCCCTTTGCGGATCTTGTCCTTCACGTCGTCGCGGTCGGACTTCATGCCGGAGCCGGCGACGATGGTGGCGGCCTGTTTATTCCAAACGTCGAGCATCTGTACCGCGCCGGGCGTCATGGAGCCGACGCCGCCGATGCGCGCCCCACGGGGTCGCATGACGTGGGCGCAGAAGCCGTACCCGCCCTCGCTGGCCAGGATCTTGGCCTGACGGGTGAGCTCCGCCTGGATCTCATCCATCGAGTCCTGATCGTGGCCCTGGAACCCGCTCACGAAACAGTTGATGAGCGTGGCCTTGCCTAGGCCGGTTCCCGCGTTGGCGAAGATGCGGCCACCGGGGGTAAAGGGAAACGGACCGGTGTCCAACCCTTTGCCGCTCAGAAGCTGGTAGAAACGCCGGGTCCAGGCTTCCGTGTCGTCTTCGATCGACGCCATGGCCCGCGCGTTGCGGTACCAGGTGTCCGGCACCCGATCGTCGGTGCCGTACTGATAGTTTTGCCCGTAGACCTCTTCGGAGATGTCGGTCTCGAAGATGTCGTCGTTCGTCCGGTCGTCCGTAATGAGATCGCTGTCCGACAGCTTATACTGGTGCGACCCATTCTGTCCCGACCGGGTATTGACGCGGTGTCCGTTGCGGGAGTGCCCATTGGTGGACTCGGACGGGGCGGCCACGTCGGCCGCGGAGGATTCCGTGGAGGAGGGATTCTGGGACATAACTGAGCGCTCGGTTGAAAGAGAAAAGACCTCGGACGGTGGCGCGCGTCGCGAAGGCCAGGGCGCGCTGAAAGAGAGGCGACTCGGTGCGGACCGGCTCCGTGCAGCGGGAGCGAACTACCCGGAGCGGCTCCAGCTAGTGCCGTCGATCAACTCTTATCGTACGCCGCGGACCACATGCCCTTGAGACGCGCAGGGCTCCCCCTCCGACACCAAGGCCCAAGGGGGACCGTGATCGCTCTCCGAGCGGGCATTCGGGCTACAACCGTTGCGCGACAGCGCCGGGCTTTCACCGGACTTTCCCCGCGACGCAGGCCCACCAATTCGATGGGCACCTGCCGCCGTACCACGACAGCACGACCCCGGAGAGCACGTGCTCATTAAGCGTGTTCTGTACGGTAGGTTTCCGGCACCAAAGTATCAAGCACCAATGATCGATTGCCGTTATTGTTCTATCGCTAAAATCCTCCTTCAGCGCCGATGTGTCGGGGTGTATAAAAACCCAGCTTTGTGAATTCCTCGACCCGGAGGCTTGACCTCCTCGGACGCGAACGCACGTCTGATCCCTATTAACACCTATTAAAAGATGCCAAAGACAACACCCGTCGTCCCGGCGGTTCAGATCGAATGGGCCTTGACTTCGGCCTCCCCCTCAACGAAAAGCGCATGTCGTGCCGGACGCCACTTTCAGTCCGGTTGGCTTTCGAGCCCGGGTTCTTCCGGAAGACTCAGAGCTCTTACGATGCCCATGATTCCC
>CAYLMT010000120.1:2698-6244 GCA_964384855.1 uncultured Salinivenus sp. | reverse complement strand
GGACGAAAAAGGCCATCGACGACAGCATCTACGAGGCGGGCGCCAGCAATCTCCAATCGAGCCACCGCGACTTTCCCGAGCTCGGCATCGCCTACGACGTGAACGCGGTCGACCAGCCCCTGAGCGACGATCAGCTTCGTCACATCATCGACGCGGCCACGTCGCTCTCCGACGACCCGCATGCCATCCGGGCCCTCCGCCAGTTCAAGGTGAACGATAGCTGACCGTGGGGGAATGGAAGCACGGGGGGAGACGCGTAGGCGGTGCTTTCGCGACCACTGCTCACAAAAGAACCTCCCCACTTCCACACCTACAGCTACGCCATCGCAGGCTCGGTCGCGAGGGTCTCAGCGATGTCATCCATGACTTTCTCCGCGTGGACGCGGCCATTCTCGATGAACCACCGGCTCGTGTCGCAGCCGCCACAGATGGTGCCGGCGAGATATAGACCTTCGCGGTTCGTTTCGAAGGTTCCGTCCTCGTCGTGCACCGGCGTGCGGGCCTCGTCGTCCCGAATGGCGATGCCGAGCCGCTCCAGAAAGTCGTAATTCGGCCGGTACCCCGTCATGGCGAGAACGAAGTCGTTCTCGATTGTCTCCGGACCATCGGGCGTATCGAGGTGGAGGGTCTCCGGCTCGATGGCCGAGACGGTGGTGTTGAAGTAGGCGTCGATGGAGCCCTCCTCGATCCGATTTTCCACGTCGGGCCGAAGCCAGTACTTCACACCGTCGTCGAGCTCCGGCTCGCGCACGACCATCGTCACATTCGCCTCGTGGCGGTAGCAGTTCAGGGCGGCTTTGACCGCCGAGTTGGCCCCACCCACGATAGCCACGTCCGTAAGGGCGTAGGAGTAGGGCTCCTTGAAGTAGTGGCGCACCTTGTCGAGATCCTCGCCCGACACGTCCATGCGATTGGGCACGTCGTAGAAACCGGTGGCCACCACCACTTTTCGGGTTTCGTAGGTGTCTTCCTCGGTCACGACCGTAAAGGACCCGTCCTGCCCCCGCAACTCCGTCACCGGCTCATAGAGGCGCAGGTTGAGATCCTCCGTCGTAGCCACGCGGCGGTAGTAGTCGAGCGCCTCCTCCCGTTGCGGCTTGTAGTCACGCGTCGGGAACGGGTGGTCGCCAATCTCCAGCAGCTCCGGCGTGGAGAAAAACTCCATCCGCGTGGGATACCCGATAAACGAATTGCAGAGCGCGCCCTTCTCAATCAGGAGCACGTCGAGGTCGCGGCGCTTGGCTTCAATGCCGCAAGCCAGCCCCACAGGCCCGGCCCCGATGACGATAACGTCGCGCATGAGCACTAGATATTCGATTCAGGACGAATACGATATACCTGAACCTGCAGGGGCAACGCGCAGTTTCGGCGTTGGACTTGGAGAATGGGAGAATGGATGAGAGGGGGACGGAGGGACATTCCCCTCAATTGTGGGATCTCCAATTCCGAACTCGCCACTCTCAACTCTCCACTCGTCACTCTCCCGTGGGCGAGTCGTGGCGGGCAAGGGGGAGCGTCATGCAGCGCGGCCCACCACGGCCCCGCGACAGCTCTGTGCCCCCAAGTTGGATCGCCACCTTCTCCCGCCCCGGATGGAATTGGCCGGACTCGAAGTACGAGAGGAAGCTCTCGGCAGAGACGATCCGGTAGTCGTGCTCGCGCAGGCGCTCGAAGGTGCGGCTGTTCCGCTCGTAGCCCAGGATCGCCCCCGGCGCAGCGGCAAACACGTTGGCGCCGTCCGTCCACTGCTCTCGCTCCTGGTGAAGACGGTCGGTGCCCCCACACGGAATGAACGTCAGGTCGCGGTCCAAGAGCTCGTTGAGCACGTCCCGCAGGTTGCGGCGCATGTCGGTAATGAAGCGACCCGTCTCGTCCGCAGCGGTAAAGTGCACCGCGTAGCCGAAGCCGTGGGTTTCGAGGAGGGGGGGAAAGACGATCACCTCCTCCGGCGATGCGAAGGTAAAGACCGTGTCGAGATGCATGGTGGCCCGTCGCTTGGGCAGATCGACGGCGAGGACGTGCTCGACCGGCGTGCGCTCGAACAGCTCGTGTGCAATCGCCATGATGGCCCCGAGTGAGGTCCGCTCCGAGTGGCCAACGAGCACCGTGTCGGGGCTCGCCACGAGCAGGTCGCCCCCCTCAAACGTGACGCCGGGGGGCAATTCGATCACCTTGTCGCTGTAGGGTGCGAACCGGGGATGGTGGTGGAGGATGACGTTGATGATGATACTCTCCCGCGTCCGCGCCACGGTCGCAGCATGGCTCAATATGATGTGGTCGTGCACCACCGCCGCGAGGTCCCGCGTGAACATGAGATTGGGGACCGGCTGGGCCCGAATGGCGAGGTCCGACTGGCCGGTCAGGGCAAACTGCTGGAGGTCCTCCGGGGAGAATCGCTTCAGTTCCTCCTCGACCGCACCCAGGTTTTGTTCGGGCAGGCTCCGGCACAGCTTCTCCACGAAGGTGTGCCGCGCCTCCTCCGCCGCCTCGAAGGTTTCGAGCAGAAGATCCTTAATCTGGAGCACCGTGTCGGGGCGACCTACAATCTTCTCGAACACCGAGCACATGAGCAGGTGCTCCTGTCGAGCGTGGCCCACGAAGAGAATGTCGTCAAAGAGCAGGTCCTCTCGGTTCTCGGGCGACACGAGCTCCATCTCCGCGCCGGGGGTGTGAACAATCACCTGTTCGAGCAAATGGGCCTCGGCGGGAATGCTGTACGCCGATGACTGTTCAACGGAGGGGGTGGGGGACGCTTGGAGCGTGTCCACGAGACGTGGGGACGATGGGTGGAGCAATGAGCAGAGTCAAGGTCGCAAGCAACCCAGAGAAAAACCACCCTACCCCGACCGCACGCCTTCTAACACGCGAATAATGAGGAGCACCACGAGCACGACGGCCCCCGCTTTGAGCACGAGCTGGAGCAGCGCACCCGCCACGTCTACCAGCACACCCACGAGGCTGAGACCGATGAGCGCAATCACACCAATGATGAGCCAGCGAAGAACCGTGCGGATGTCGAGATCCATGGAGACGGTGTATTTTGCGAGAGTCAGGGACCTGAAGAACGTATCACTCCCCCTCCGTTGTTACACTTCCTCCGGCCCGGGTCCTGCCTGAAATGGCGTTCGCCCCAAAAGGTCCTTCGAGAACGATAGACGGTAGACCCAGGATCTGACGATCCCCTCTTGACTCTCGCTTCATCCTTCGCTTACTTAGGGAGCGCTGAGTCCACTTCGGGAGGCCGCAACAGACAGGTTCCATCCACCCCACAGATGGGTCCTCGTCCAGAATTCCCTCTCTTCTTCCCCTTGGCCGGTCCGTTTTTCATGGCACGCGCGCCCTACCAAAACGGGCTTACGGTCGTCACGCCCGTCCTTTCGGGGCACCAGGCCCCACTGACGGAGGTCCTGGAGGAAATTAACGAGGCGCTCCCAAAACACGAGGATTTTCCGTTCGGTGAGCTGACGCGTGTGCACTTCATCCGATGGGTGCTGCTACCGGCCACCACCGACGATCTCGGGCACGAAACGTCGACTCAGCTCGTCC
>CAYLMT010000120.1:0-2598 GCA_964384855.1 uncultured Salinivenus sp. | reverse complement strand
CTGCTACCGGCCACCACCGACGATCTCGGGCACGAAACGTCGACTCAGCTCGTCCTGTCGACCAACTACGACGAACCCCTGGAGGCGCACCTGGAGGAACTCGTGGACGTGGGAGGCCCGGCACTCGACCGCATCTACCAGCACTGCGAGGGATACCCAGCCCCCGACGAGCGCTCTCGGGACGCCGTCAGTTCGTACCTGCGCACCCACGACGTGGGCTACGACACGCTATACGTAGGCACGCGGGGACGGACCGTCGAACAGATCCGCCGCGAGGCCGACCTGCGCACCGCCATTCAGCAGTTTCTGGACGAGAAGAGCCGAGACCCCTCGTTCCGGGAGCAGTCCCCCGAGGCGGTGCGGGCCTCGATCCAGGACTTCGTGCGATCGAACTCAGAGTTCGACTGGGCGATGTCCGACCCACCGCACATTCCCACACGCTGGCCCCAACCATGGGACGGCACCCTCTTCGCCGTCCTGACGACGGTCCTCCTTCTCCTCGTCATGATTCCGTGGATCTCCAGCGCAGGCTGGACGCTGCTCGGCGTCGAGATCGTTCTTCTTGCCAGCGTCGGGGCCTACGCGGGCTGGCTCCGGTGGCGCGAAAAGCACGACGAGGAGTACCCGCCGGTGACGGACTACGAGCACGTGCGGCGCCTCGCCCAAAAGGAGGACCGGATCGTGCAAAATCAGATGAGCAGCGTCACCACGGTGAAAGCGGGCCGGCTCCGCCGAGGGACGCTCTACGCCGTCCTCTGGGCCATCGACCTCTTCGGGCGGTACGTATACACCGATGGCAAACTCGGGAGCATCTCGTCCATCCACTTTGCCCGCTGGGTGACCATCGACGACGGACAGCGGCTGGTCTTCTTCAGCAACTTCGACGGGAGCTGGGAGAACTACCTCGGGGACTTCATCGACAAGGCCGCCAGCGGCCTCACGGCCGTGTGGAGCAACACCGTGGGATTCCCCAAGACGCGCTTTCTGGTGGGCGCCGGGGCACGGGACGAGAAGCGCTTCAAGGCCTACGCCCGCAACAGCCAGGTGCTCACGCAGGTCTGGTACAGCGCCTACCGGGACCTGACGGTCCAAAACATCAACAACAACTCGGCCATCCGCGTCGGCCTCTTCGGCGAGCAACCCCCGGCGGAAACCCGGGCATGGCTCCGGCGTCTCTGAGGCCGACTCGCTCTCTCGGACCGATGACTCTCCCCCAACATGGCGTCTCTCGAACTCACGGACATGCAGGGGTTTCTGGCCCGGGGCTATGGCGGACTGCCCGAAGCCTCGTTTCTTCTCCTCCGCGTCGAAGATGCTCCTGCCGCCCAAGCGTGGCTGCGAGCCATCGCTGGGGACGTGACGCCGGCCGAGCCGAAACCGACCCGATCGGCGCTGCAGGTGGCCTTCACGGGCGACGGTCTGCGGGCACTGGGGTTTGGGGAGGATGCGCTCCAGACGTTCGACCAGGTCTTCTGGGAGGGCATGGACGCTCCCTATCGACAACGCATTCTAGGAGACGATGGGGAGAGCGCTCCCGAGCACTGGCGGTGGGGCAACGAGGCGAACCCCGCTCACGTCCTGGTTATGCTGTTCGCGATTGACTCCGAAACCCTGGAGGCCCGCATCGAGGCCGTGCGCGACGGCCTGCGCGGCCTCGCGGAGACACGGCGCCTCGACACGACCTCGTTCGAGCCAGCCCGGGAGCACTTCGGCTTTCGGGACGGCATCAGCCAGCCGATCGTAGAGGGCCTGAGCCGCTCCGGGGCGCCCGAGAATACGGTGCCCGTCGGCGAATTCTTCCTCGGGTACCCAAACGCCTACGGTGAGCGCCCGGTGCGCCCCTCTGTCGCTCCCGCCCGCGACCCCGAGGAAATCCTGCCCCGCACGGACACAGAACACGACGGCGTCCGCGGTGACTTTGGGTTCAACGGCACGTACGTGGTGCTCCGCCAGCTCAGCCAGGACGTGCAGGGCTTCTGGCAGTTCGTGACCGACGCGAGCGAAGAGGTGTATGGATCTGCGGACGACCGCCATCGCCTGGCGGCCAAGATGGTGGGGCGATGGCGCAACGGCGCGCCCCTGGCCCTCTCTCCCGACAACCCCGACGCTCCTGCTCGCGACGACTTCGGATACCACGAGGAAGACCCCGACGGGATGAAGTGCCCGTTCGCCTCGCACCTCCGCCGCTCCAACCCGCGCGACTCGCTCGAAGGCGGTCCGGAACAGGCTACCACGGTGTCCAACCGGCACCGCATCGTCCGGCGGGGACGTCCGTACGGCCCGCCCCTCGCCGACGACTTTGACGTGGACGACATGTTGGCCGCGACCGACGACACCGAGCGGGGCCTGCACTTTTTCTGCCTGTGCGGCGACATTGCGCGCCAGTTCGAGTTCACGCAGCAGACCTGGATCGAAAATAAAAAGTTTAGCGGCCTGTACGACGATCCGGATCCCCTCATGGGCAGCCCCCACGACGAATCCACGACGTTCACGATTCCCGATACGCCGGTCCGCCGTCGCGTGACGGACATGCAGCGGTTCGTGGAGGTGCGGGGCGGCTCATACTTCTTTATGCCCAGCCTGACGGCCCTCCGCTTC
>CAYLMT010000119.1:2936-6299 GCA_964384855.1 uncultured Salinivenus sp. | reverse complement strand
CGAAAGTCAAAACCAAACGACGTGCCATGATAACCGTCTGCGCCGATGGGGTTTCAGATGTAATCTTCAGATGCCGAAACCCACTCCCTCTGCAGTCCGGTCCCATGCTCTCGAAGATGCCCCTCCCCTCCGCTCTTCAGCATGGGCCAGACGCTTCGAAGCACCCAATTATTGCCCCAACCAAGCGCTGCGGGCCCGACGGTGAGAGGTGAAAGTGCGTCCAGGCCCCATGAAAGTGTCGAAAAAACAAACAGTTTGAGCCCAGCCCGCGGCTCCTCCCCGGTCGCCGCTCCCTACCGAAGCGCACGGGACAAGTGATAGTTGACCCGAAACTGGAGTCCCGTACGAAATTCAGACCCCCGATCTCGACTGTCGTATCGCACGTTCGCCCCCGCCCGGAGGACCAAACTATTTTCGACGAAGATTACGAGATCGGTCGAGAGGAGATAATCATTCATCTGTTGAAACGTCTCTTCTCCCTCCCGATCGTTCCAGTGGAGAAAATTCGCGCGAAGCCGGGTATTGATCCGAAGGCGATTGGCCAAAACCCAGAGCCACTGCGCTTCAGCGCTGAGTCGGAGGTGTCTGTCGGGACGTACCGGATCCTCCAGGAAGTTCACATAGTCTGCCCTCCCCTCCATCCCCAACTGGTGGTTAAGCGTAAGATTTCGGTACCACTGCCCCCGCGCAAACCCGCCCACGGCATCCCCATAAATTTCGCCACTCGTGAGAACTCGACCGCTGCCCCCGTCCTCCCCTCCTTCGTGGGATCCTAAGGCGCCCACCGCAATCTCGGCTCCCTCCCGGCGAACGCCCACTCGCTCCCGAAGAATGTCAGCCACGTAGAAGGTTTCAAAGGGACCTCGCCCCGACAGTCCAGCCCGTTCGAAGAAGTCGCGCCAGAAATACTTGTCCGGACGATCATACACAGCCGAGTAGCCAGGACGCCGAGCCAATTGATGGGCAGCGGCTTGCACCTGATCGTCAGAGACCGACATCCCCGGGGATACGCTCTGGAGCCGCTCCTGCATCCGAAGCGCCCGAATCACCGGCGTCACGATACGGACCCGCCCCACGCCAACCCCAAGACGAACGGTCGTTCGCCCATCGAGATAGTGCTGGGTATCGACCCTCCCGTCGTCCAGAACCCGTTGATAATTGTAAACAGCAGACCCGTCAACGGACGCAAGCAGGAACGTCTGCCCAGAGACGTACTCCCGCAGCCTTCCCCGTAGATCAAATTGAGCCGAAACAGCCATATCGTCATGGTCCTGCTCCTGGCCTTCGGTGATCGACGTGGCCCGACGTCGGCTGAAATCAAGGGACGGTGACAGTTGAAGAAATGCTCGTCGTGACTCACTTTCCCAAAACGAGCGGTACACCGGATTCAACCTAAGCCCCAAATTGTACTGATCCACCTCCCGGTCCGATCGCGAGTCCGGGTATTCGCGATTCCTGAACGACCGTGATGCGTTCCCGTTTGCCCGCAGCGTCCACATCGACCAGTGCCAAGTCGGCAAACGATAGGCCCGCACGGGCTGGACACGGTCGGGATTCGCAAAGCCCACCGACGACGGGCCGTCGTCCGGCACCTGCGCCTCCACACCCTTGTGGATGAGAAGAGCAAAGATCACGAGAATCGAGACGCGGACGACCAACGGAACGCGGGCCATCGGCTCGAATGGGGAACTGATGCCGGAAGGAACGTGGGGGCGACCTTTCTGTGCGGAGGAAAGAATAACATTTCACCAAACAAAAAGAAAATGCCGACCCCTGAGGACAGAGACCGGCATTCCCACAAGGGGTAAATGGAGATTCGGCTACTCCATCAGAAGATTGAGCAGCCGAATGATGCGGCGGCGGAGGCGACGCCGGTCCACGATCATGTCCACAAAGCCGTGCTCCTGCAAAAACTCCGACTTCTGGAAGCCCTCCGGCAGGTCGGAGCCGATCGTTTCGCGGATCACGCGCGGTCCGGCAAACCCGATGAGCGCGTCCGGCTCCGCGATGTGAATATCCCCGAGCATTGCGAAGGAGGCCGTCACCCCCCCGGTGGTGGGATGGGTGAGAACGGAAATAAACGGCAGTCCCGCTTCGTCGAGGCGAGTGAGGTGGGCGCTCGTTTTGGCCATTTGCATGAGGCTGAGAGCCCCCTCCATCATGCGGGCCCCCCCGCTCTGAGCAATGGTGATGAGGGGCATCTCCTCCGTGTATGCGCGCTTAATGGCCCGCGCCACGGTTTCCCCGACGACCGAGCCCATCGACCCCCCAATGAAACTGAAGTCCATGCCTGCCATCGACACCGGGTGCCCTCCAACGGTGCCAGTGGCGGCCTGCACGGCCTCATTTTGACCGGTCTCTTCCATCGCACTCTCCAGCCGCTGGCTGTAGGGCTTGCGGTCCTCAAAATTGAGGGCGTCGACGGATCGGAGGTCGGTATCGTGCAGGTCGTAGTCGCCGTCGTCGAAGAGGAAGTTGAAATACTGGTGACTGTCCATTCCGAAGTGATACCCCGAACCCGGGAAGACGAGCAGATTGTCCTCCAGCTCGCGCCGGTTGGTAATTTCACCGGTGTCTGGGCACTTCACCCACTGTCCCTCCGGCATCTCATTTTGCTCCTCGCGGGTGGTGCGAATACCGGCCTTCTCACGCCGAAACCAGGGCATAACAGGGGGAGTGACGAGTATTTAGGGACAAATTCGAACCAGTAGCCTCCCAATCCAGGGCTGTGCCCCGGCAGAAGATCAGAAACGGCGCCCGCAAAGTCCAAACGAAACTCAGTCGAAGGGGGACGGTGCCGGGGTGGCATGCACGTCCTTTACGTACAACGGTTCGACCGTCGCCACGTCGTCGGGGCCGTCCGCCTCGAGTCGCTGTCGACCGCACCGGGCCACCCAGGCCGCGGAGGGCGGCACCTCGTCTACGGGGACGACGGTGCAGGGCGCCGTCCCTGAAGCAAGGGCCTCCTGGCTTTTCGGCGCCCCGTCCCCGAGGAGCCACAGCCTCCCCTCCACGGTCCCCAGCCACTCGGAAAGGTCCTCGACCGGAAGCGCCGTTGTAGCCGTATGCTCCTCCAGTCCGTTCGTCGTCCGTCGGTACGCACCGGCGTACACTTCATCTCGACGGGCGTCGAGGAGCGCACAGACCACGTCCCCAGGAGCTACGATCGGTCCCAACTGGGCGGCGTACGCCTCCAGAGTCGGCACGCCCACAAACGCCGCGTCCACGGACAGCGCCCAGCCCTTGGCCGTGCTTACCCCGATGCGGAGCCCCGTGTACGAGCCGGGCCCCATCGACACCGCCACTGTGTCCAGGTCCTCCGTCGGTACGTCAGCGTGGGCAAGCACGTCTTCGATGAGCGGG
>CAYLMT010000119.1:0-2836 GCA_964384855.1 uncultured Salinivenus sp. | reverse complement strand
CGCCCGCCTTTGTACGTGGCATGCTGATTCGTCGAATCGGCAAACGGAATCCAGAGCCGACCGCGAGGGGTGTCGCCCTCTCCCCGAAACACAACCAACTCCTCCGTCCCCTCCGGAAACGGCACCGTAACCCGCCCCACACGCTGCTGCGGTCGCAGTCCACCCGTACTCTCGGGAATCATGACCGTGTCGGGCGTTTCAAATCGCCGGACCGGGACGACGTATCTGTAGGTCGGATCGACCTCATAGAAATTGAGCCCTCGGAAGGCCTCTCGCCGGTCGGGCGGCAGCACGCTCTCCTTGTCCCGCATCTGCATGTCCCGCTGCACGCGGTCCTGCATGACGGCCTGCTCATAGCTACTCGACGATGTCCCCTCTCCACAGCCTAGGACGAGGCCCGTGACACACAGGAGAAGCAGAAAACGAGTACGCAGCATACACGAACCACCGAAGTGCAAGAGGTGCGGCCTACTGTCCGTACCGAGCGAACACCGTGGTATCGCCCGACGGAGTGAACGTAACCACTTCGTACGGCTCCACCCGGCTACCCCGCTCCATCCCCGGAGAGCCGACCGGCATGCCCGGCACGCTAAGACCCCGCACGTCCGGCTTCGTCCGCAAGAGTCGCTTCACATCCTGCGCCGGCACGTGACCCTCCACCACATAATTGCCCACCACGCCGGTGTGGCACGCCGCGAGGGACGACGGCACCCCGACCTTCTTTTTTACCGGCCCCACGCGAAGCTTCGACTCCACATCGACCTCAAAGCCGTTTTCCTCCATGTGGCTAATCCACTCCGAACAGCACTGGCAGGAGGGACTCTTGTATACCGTCACCGTCGGCAGGTCCGCCGACGCCGACGGCCCAAACTGGAGGTAGGCACCTACGCCCAGTGCGGCGAGGACAATGCCAATCCCGAAGGCCTTAAAATGGGTCTGGTACGAGGCAAACGAAGCCATAGCGGCAGGCAGTCTATAAAGGAAAGACAGTCTCAAGAACCCAGCCTTTCGACCCATGTTTCGCTTTCCGGGTGTAGGCGCCCCCACCTTTGGCGCAATTCCATGTCCCCCTCCGAGGTCGCCGGAAACGTCCTTCTTCTTCCCGGGTCCTCATCTTGATTCCTCCCGTTCTTTTCCTGAACTTAAAGTTCCTCGGGGCAGTGCTCCAGCAGGCCCCTCCGCCTGGTGCCCCTCGCCCGACGCTTCCGCAGCAATCTCCCAATCCGATGACCGTTTCCGACGCCCGACAGATTCGCAACATTGCCCTGGTCGGCCACCAGGGCAGCGGCAAAACCGCCCTGACCGAGGCCATGCTTCACGCGAGCGGCGTCATTTCACGCGCCGGTTCCGTGCCCGACGGCACGACGCAGAGCGACTACCACGAGAGCGAAAAGGAACGGCAGATGTCGATTTTTGCGACACTGCTCCACGCTCCGTGGGACGACAAAAAGATCAACATCCTCGACACCCCCGGCTACCCCGACTTTGCCAGTGAGGTGATCGCCTCCATGCGCGTGGCCGACACGGCCCTCTACGTGATGGACGCGCGCTCGGGGGTCGAGGTCGGTACGGAAATGGCCTGGTCGTACGGCGAGCAGACGGACACTCCCTCTTTGTTCGTAATCAACCACATCGACCAGGCCAGCGCCGATTTTCGAAACATCGTCGACGAAATCGAAGACCGGTTTGGGCGTGGAGCCACGCCGGTGCAACTGCCGGCGGGAGAGGGGACTCGCACCCTGGTCGACGTGCTTCACATGCGGCAGCTGCACTACCCGGAGGGCGAGACGGAACCGGAGGTGCAGCCGATCAACGACACCTTCGAAGACGAGGCCCGCGAGCTCCACGAGACGCTCGTGGAGGACATCGCCGCCAGCGACGACACGCTCATGGAGACCTACTTTGAGCAGGGCGAGTTGACGGAAGATCAGATGCGCAACGGCCTCCGAGCGGCCATGATCGAGCGGGAGCTGTACCCCGTCTTCGTGACGAGCGCGACGGAAGAGGTGGGCGTCTCGAGGCTCCTGGACTTCATCGGATCCGTGTGCCCCTCCCCCGCCAGCCGCTTCGTCGAAACGGAAAGCGGCCGGGAATTGACGGCCGACCCGGACGACGACACTGCCGCGTTCGTCTACCGCACGATGGCCCAGGAGCACGTCGGCGAATATTCGTACGTTCGGGTGTTCGACGGCACGATCGAGTCGGGGCAGGACCTCGAAAACCCCCGCACCGGCACGACCGAACGCATTGGCCAGATTTACGCGCTTAACGGCGAGGAACGCAACAACGTCCCTCGCCTCATCGCCGGCGACCTCGGCGCACTCGTCAAACTGGAGGACACGAACACGAACGACACGCTCCGCGCCCCGGCGTCCGACGTCGTCATCCCGTCCATCCAATTCCCCGATCCTCGCTACCGCATGGCCGTGCAGCCGGTGCAGGAGGGCCAGGAGGACAAGCTCGCGCGAGGCCTTCACCAGATTACCGACGAGGATCCGTCGCTCGTCTTCAACCACGACGCGCTGCTCAATCAGCTTACGCTGAGCGGCGTGGGCGAGATGCACCTCCAGATCGCCAAGTCACGCCTCGAACGACAGGCCGGGGTGAAAGTCGAATTCGTGGAGCCCCGTATCTCGTATCGCGAAGCCATCCAGAATCGGGCAACCGCCGAGTACCGGCACAAGAAGCAGTCGGGGGGCGCCGGGGAGTTTGCCGACATTTCGATGCTCGTCGAGCCCCTCGACGGCGAGTTTCACCCGCCGGATGCCATCGACGTGCGGGGCGAAGACATGGTCCAAACCGAGTGGGACGCACAGGTGCACTTTGTCGACGCCAT
>CAYLMT010000118.1:0-6347 GCA_964384855.1 uncultured Salinivenus sp. | reverse complement strand
TTCGAGCCCGGGTTCTTCCGGAAGACTCAGAGCTCTTACGATGCCCATGATTCCCCGCCGTGCGGAGGCTTCCGGCACCAACGTATTAAGCATTGATGGCTGATTGCTGTTATTGTTTACAGGCAGTAATTCCCTTTCAGCGCCGATCTATCCGGATGCGAGGAGGAAATCATTTGTGCAAATTCTAGGCCCGTCACACCTGGGTCGGAAGGGCTCCTTCGTTTCAGATCGACCCTGCTGCCCATCTACTCCTCATCCCCGCCATACCGAAAGTTGTACGCAACGCCGACCTCGGGCGTCCCCTGTACCACGTCGATCCCGCCGTAGAGGACGACCCGCCCGAGGTTGCCCACGAGGCCGGCCGAAACGATGGGATCCCAATCGCGGCCGGCCGCCGGATCGATGTGAGCCCCGAGTCCCACGGCCGGCTGGACGCGCGACTTGAACACGTCGTAGAAGCCGAGGGCCCGGACGCTGAGCTTCTGATCGGTACCGTTCTCCAAAACCGCCCGATTGGCGGCCGTCTGGAGCTGAAGGCCACCCCGCGGGTGGGTGTAGCCGGAGGCCAGCCCGATGGGCGTGTCGCCCCGCCCGTAGATGCCGACCGTACCCCCCGAAAACGCAACGAAGCCCACGGCGGCCGCGGCGGCGAGGGCCGGCATGCGAAGATCCGTGTCGTCCTCCTCTTCGTCCTCGTCGTCACCCGACAGAATCCGCTCCGCGCGGGAGTTCTCATCGTCCGAGTCCTGATCGCTCTTGCCTTCCTCCCCGGACCCTCGCCCCTCCGCGGTGCGGGACCGGTCCCCGCCCTCCGATCGATCCGTGTCGGCCGCCGAACGACCCACGGTGCTGCCGCGTGGGCGCGTCTCTCGCTCCTCGTTCGGGTCTCTATCCCCGATGTAGTACGGCCGTGGGCCCACCCGCCAGTCGATGTAGATATGTGATCGGGGCGTGTAGATGCTCGGGGGGTGCGGGGACTCCGGCCGGCGCTCGCGGGCGTCTCGATCACCGGTGTTGGGCCGCCGCTGGGTCGCGTCCGACGTGAAGCCCATACGTTCCACGACCAGCCCTTCGATCGTCGCCCCCTCCGAGAGAACTCGGCGCGCCTCGGTGGGTGACGTGTCGAGGAAGACCCGATCGTGGGGCACGGTGACGTTGAATGCAAAGCGGTCGGGGACGGGGCGAAGCGCCATGCTGTCCACCCCAATGATCATCTCGGCGCGCTTTTCGCCGTCCACCCGCACGTTGGCGCGGAGCTCGACGTTCGTCATGCGGATGCCCGAGGGCCGCTCGCGCCAGGGCAGCACCTCGCCCTCGTACAGTAGCCGCTCGGCGGGGCGCCAGCTGAGCACAAACGACCAGCGCGACGTGGTGTCCGTGGCAGCGTATTGGTAGTCGAGCGCCAGCGAGTCGATTCGGGGCAGCAGGTAGGGGGCGTCCTGGCCCATCTCGTCTAGGAGTGTGGGTAGGGAGCGGGGCCAGCCTTCGAGCGCCGCCGTGCCTTCTCCCTCACCGAGTGGCACCTGCGCGTACCCCAATCCCCCCGTAGCGAACAGCAACACACCAACGAGCAGCACGAGCCGAAACCCGGCAGACATAGACCGTTGCATGGGCACCGAACGTTCAAATTCGTGAAACGGCTCCAGGATCTGTACAGCCGCGCAGAGTCCCAAGTTCGTCACAATAATCTGCCGCCGGGCACCCGCCCCGAAGCAAACGCCTCTTCCCGCCCGAACGGTCACGTGTGCTCGCGGATTGTATCGAGGAAGAGGTCGCCGTAGCGCTCCAGCTTCACGTCGCCCACGCCGTGGAGGGCACGGAAGTCACTCTTTGTCTGCGGCCGGTGTTCTACCATGGCCCGCAGGGTCTTGTCGTTGAAGATGACGTAGGGGGGGACCTCCTGGTCCTCAGCCAGCTGCGTGCGGCGCTCGCGGAGAGTCTCAAACAACTCACGCTCCGGCCCATCGGCCGGCAAGGGATCATTGCTGGCCGTCTTGGTTGTGCTGGGCGAGGCGGATGAGGCCTCAGTTCCGTCCCGCAGTGCGACGGTCTCGTTGCCTTTCAAAACCGGACGGCAGTCTTCGGTGAGCGTGAGCGCACCGTACCCCATCACGTCGACCTCCACCATGCCCTTCGCCACGAGCTGCCGGATAATGGAGCGCCACTCGGCCTTCGACCGATCGGCACCGATCCCGTAGGTGGAGACGGTGTCGTGGCCGTGCCGTTGCACCTTTTCGGTGTCTTTGCCAAGGAGCACGTCGGTCACGTGGCCGCTGCCGAAGCGCTGACCGGTACGGGCGATGCAGGAGAGCACCTTCTGCGCGGCCGTGGTGCCATCCCACGTGTCGGGCGGGCGCAGGCAATTGTCGCAGTTGCCGCAAGTGTCGCCCTCCATCTCCTCCCCGAAGTAGCCCAGGAGCACCCTGCGGCGGCAGTCCGGCGCCTCGCAGTAGCCGAGCAGGGCGTTCAGCTTGTGGCGCTGAGTCCAGCGGTGCTCGTCGCTCTCGGCGGAGTCGTCGATGAGCTGGCGCATGCGGACCACGTCACCCCGACGGTACGCCATCCAGGCGGTGGCGGGGCGTCCGTCGCGCCCGGCACGGCCCGTCTCCTGGTAATAGGCCTCCAGCGTCTTCGGCACGTCGAGGTGGGCCACGAAGCGCACGTCGGGCTTGTCGATGCCCATCCCGAACGCGACCGTGGCCACCACGATGAGGCCGTCCTCACGGAGGAAACGGTCCTGGTGCTCGCTCCGCTTGTGGTCGGAAAGGCCCGCGTGGTAGGGGACGGCGGTGTGGCCGCGGTCGTTGAGCCAGTCGGCAGTCGTCTCCACGCCATTGCGGCTGAGGCAGTACACGATGCCGTTCTGGCTGGGGTGCTCCCGCTCGATGAAGTCGTGTAGTTGTTGGCGCGGCCGGTCCCCTTTCGGCTCCACCACGTAGCGAATGTTGGGGCGGTCGAAGCCGGCCACGAACCGGTCCTCGTCCGTCATGCCGAGGCGGTCGAGAATGACGCGCTGCGTGGGCGGGTCGGCGGTGGCGGTGACGGCGATGCACGGTACCTGCGCGAAGTCGGCCCGGAGGTCGGCCAGGGCCAGGTACTCGGGGCGAAAGTCGTGCCCCCACTGCGAGATGCAGTGGGCCTCGTCGATGGCGAGGAGGGATGGACGAGCGCGCGAAAGCAGATTTTTGAAGCGGTCGCGGGTGGCGCGCTCGGGAGCTACGTAGCAGAGGTCGAGCTCCCCCGCGGTGAGCCGATGCTCCACCGCCTCCCGTTCCTTCCGCCCCAGGCTGGAATTGAGCACCGCCGCCCGCACGCCGAGCTGCTGCAGGGCGTCGACCTGATCCTGCATCAACGAGATCAGGGGCGACACGACGATGCCGGGGCCGTCCCGCACCATCGCCGGAATCTGGTAGCAGAGCGACTTCCCGCCGCCCGTGGGCATCAACACGAGCGCGTCTCCGCCGTCAACGAGCCGCTGCACGACTGGCTCCTGGTACGGCCGAAATTCCTCGTACCCGAAGACGGACTGGAGGACGTGCGCGGGGTCGGCGCTGGTGACGTTCATAGAAGGGAAATGAACCGGAGGAACGGGGTGGTGAGGTCGCGAATCATGCGACGCCGGGCTGGATCGAAGCGGGGCCTTGGGCGCCAAGGCGTGGGTCCCGCGAGCATTTCTAACCAACCCGGACCCGCACCGTTGCCAACTTCTCGTCAGAAATTGCCACTCGCCACTCCTTTCGGACTGATTTGCCCGACCTTCACCGGTCTCAACTGTCATCGCTCAGAGACAGACCGCAGGGTAGAGAGAATTTCGACTACTCCCATTTTACGGGGGTGAAACCGCCCGACCGTCCGTTTGCGACGCGGCCCGACACTTCTTTGTTTGGATTCAGCAATCTTTTCCAAAACCTTCTTTTCACTGTGTTCGGCACATCTGGCTCCTCTGGTTCGAACTACGCCGGGTCGTCCGGCGGGCGGAGACGCGAACGATCAGTCTATCCCGTCGCTTTCACAGCCATCATCTCGGCGCTCGCGCTGGGACTGATGGCGGTGATGGGAAGCCCCGACTCCTCGTTCGGGGTTGAAGACGACGGATCGGTTCCTGGGCCGACGGCCCTTGAGGCGCCGCCGACCAATCGGTCGTCTGCCCTGGACGAACCGGTCACAGACGAGCCCGTCCCGGACCAGGAAATCCGAAACCTCCGTGCGTTCGCCAAGCTCTATGGCTACGTCCGCTACTTTCACCCCAGCGACGCGGCGGCGGAGACCAACTGGGACGCATTCGTGGTCCACGGAGCGCGGCAGGTGATCGGGGCCGACAGCCAAGCGGAGCTGCGCTCGACCCTGAACGAACTCTTCGCACCGATTGCCCCGACGGTCCAGCTGTACGAAACGGGCGACGAGCCGCCCGCCCCGCCCGACGTACTTACACCCACCGACACTCCGGACCTCAACCTCGTCGCCTGGCAACACCGGGGCCTAGGGCTTGGCAACCGCGGGCCGTACGAGAGCACTCGCCTCCATCGGGCGCAAGGAGACAGTACGAACCGACAGCCAGTTGCACAGGCCATGCAGGGGCTCGACGCCACCCCGCATCGCGGGAAGCAGGTTCGGCTTGACGCAGCCGTAAAGACCGACACGGCCACAAACCTTGCGCACCTCTGGCTCGCCATCCTCCGTCCTGACCACCGCCCTTCGCCCGAAGACCTCTATGATTCGCCGATCTCGACAGAGAACTGGACCCGCGTGCAGTCGCGCCTGGATACCGTGGCGAAGGATGCACGCCAGATTGCCATAGGGGCTACCATCCGGAAACCAGGAACTGTCTGGATCGACCACATGGAGCTTTCTGTCCGAGACTCCTCCGAGGAGGATTGGACTCCGATTGAGATTATCAATTCGAGTTTCGAGGACACAGGAGAGGACGGCCAGCCCGCCGGCTGGCGAACATTTGGCCGGTCGGGGGCAAAGGTGTCGATTACGTCCGAACAGGTGGATGTGGGCGAACGCTCCCTTGAGCTACGTATTTCGCCACTGTCGGAGACGGGTCTTTTTGACGCTCATCCTGCCCCGGGAGAAGTGGTCAATAGGGCCCTCGGACGCAATCTCTCTGCCCAAATTCCACTTGCGCTTTACAGCCGCAACGAACAAACGCTCCGCCTCGACGGCGCCCCCTCGCCAAAGCGTCTCTACAAGACGCTGGACGCGGTGCAGGTGGACCAGCTCTCCGCAGCGGACGAGGCGCTACGCTTCGCAGACCTCATCATCGCCTGGAACGTCTTCCAGCACTTCTACCCGTACTTCGGGGTCGTGGACGCCGACTGGGACCAGACGCTGTCCCGAAGCCTCAGTCGAGCTGAGGCCGACTCCTCCAGCCGCGAGTTCTTGCGCACTCTCCGGCGGATGCTCGTCCCCCTGAAGGACGGGCATGGGCGCGTCTCGCATCCCGCCGACAGCCTGAGGGCCGGTCTCCCGCTCCAATTCGACCTGGTTGAGGAGAAAGTAGTCGTCGCCGACACCGTCTCCTACGGGGAACCCCAGACCTGCGTGCGGCCCGGGGACGTGCTGGCGTCCCTCGACGGCACACCGATCGAGAAGACGATCCGCAACACGAAGCGTTACATTTCCGGCTCACCGCAGTGGCGGACGGTCCGTGCGCTACGGACGTTCGACGGAGGGCCACCCGGCACGACCGCCCGTCTCACGCTTCGCCGCGACGGGCAGACAGTCGAGTGCCAGGTACCCCGTGCCGACAGCACCACACGCGAGCGCTGGCGGCGCCGGCTCCACGCCGAGCCCCGGCCCGACTCGATTGATGTCCTTTCGAACGGCACCCACTACGTTGACCTCACCCGGGTAGAAATGGAGGGGCTCCGGCCGCATATCGATACCCTGTCCCAGGCCGAGGCGGTGGTCTTCGACGTGCGCGGGTACCCGGAGGGCGGCGCGCAGGAGCTGCTCCGGCACCTGTCGCCCGACACGCTGAGGTCGGCCCACTTTGAGGTGCCGAAGATTATCTATCCAGACCAGGAGGACATCGTGGGGTACACCGGCGGCCGGTGGACGCTCCCCCCGAAGTCTCCTCAGTTTGCGGGCGAGGTGGCGTTCCTGACCGACGCCCGCGCCATCAGCTACGCCGAGAGCATCATGGGCATCGTCGAGCACTACGACCTGGGCACCATCGTCGGCCAGCCGACCGCCGGAGCGAACGGAAACGTCAACCCGCTTACGCTTCCCGGAGAGTATGACGTCTACTGGACCGGGATGCGGGTTCAGAAGCACGACCGGTCCCAGCACCACCTCATCGGCATCCGACCCGACGTGCACGCCGAGCGCACCATCGACGG
>CAYLMT010000117.1:0-6391 GCA_964384855.1 uncultured Salinivenus sp. | reverse complement strand
GGAATTGAACCTTCCGCGATTCGGGCGGTCGTCGCAAGGCGGCCGCCCGTTTCGTATTTATCGTCTCGTGCGTCGTCTCCTCTCAGGCTAGCCCAATGCTCGTGACTGTTCGTAGCTGTACACTGACTTTCGGGGCGCTTCTCCTGACCGGTCTCTTCACCGCTGGGGGGTATGCCCAATCCCCCGACAGCACGCAACTCATTCACGTCGGCGAGGTCGGGCACGCGCCCATTGCTGAGATGAGTGGCATCGTCCGAAGCCGGTGGCAGGAGAACGTGTGGTGGGTCCACAACGACAGCGGCGATCGCCCGCGTCTCTTTGCCATCGATAGCACCGGGGCCGTGCACGTGGCGCCCTGGCACACGGGCGACTACGCGTCGGGGGCGAAAGCCGATTCTGGCGACACTCCCGCATGGTCGGGAGTAGAGATTGGCGCCGCCGCCCACATCGACTACGAGGACATTGCGGTGGAGGACAGCACCCTCTACCTGGGGGATATTGGCAACAACGGCAACGCCCGGCGCGACTTGGGCATCTACGTGCTCCCGGAGCCGTTCTACTACGACCGCCGGACTCGGCCCATCACGCATCTCCCCATCAAGTATCCCGATCAAAACGCCTTCCCCGCGGAGACGTGGCACTTTGACGCCGAGGGCCTCTTCGTCGACGACGGGACGCTCTACGTTCTGACCAAGCATCGGAAGGGGCAGCAAATTGACGGGCTCGAGCGCGGAACGAAGCTGTACCGGCTGGACACCGAGCATCCCCACCGTATGAACACCCTTACGCTCGTCGATCGGCACGACACGATTCCGCCGCCCACCGCCGCCGCCCTCAGCCCGAGCGGCGACCGGCTGGCCGTGCTGGGCTACGCATCGGTCTGGCTCTTCCCGCGCCCCGAGCGGAAGCAAGGAAGTAGTTCCGGGCTGCGTCCCGACGACGACACGCACTGGCTATCCACCGAGCCTCGGCGCATTGCCCTTCCGGCCGATCGGACTCTACAGGCCGAAGCGGTGACTTGGGACGATTCCCAGACGCTCCGCATCACCAATGAACAGCGGGATGTGTTCGTATTGTCCCTGGACCCTACGCAAAGTCCGTAGGCCCGAGGTCTTCCCCGGCCGGGATGAGGCATCGCTTTTTCACAGAATGGAATGCTCCTTTCTCCTATCATATAATCGCGTCAACGGGGCGGCGCGTCTCCATTTGGATGATCTGCGGCGCTGTGCCCTCGGCAAGGGGCGCCGCGGGTTGCCCACCTTCACCGACTGACCGAACCGATCGACTCCATCATGATGACACGCTGGTTACCGCTCGCTCTGCTTGCCGTCGCGCTTGTTGTGCTTGGGTTGCCCAGTGGGGCCGTTCACGCGCAGGGGACGACGGCCTCAATTACGGGCACCGTCGTGGACGAAAATGAGGACCCGTTGCCGGGCGTCAACATCCTTGCTGTGCATCAACCGACGGGTACGCGCTACGGAGTGGCAACGAGCAACAATGGTCAGTTTCAAATTCGGGGCATGCGGGTTGGCGGTCCTTACACGGTGAGGGCTTCCTTCGTGGGATATCAGACCACGCGCCGGGAGGGCATTCAGCTCCAACTCGACGAGACTCGGGAGATTAACTTTCAGCTCGAGCCGAAGACCGCCGAGATGGACGAGGTGGAGGTGATTGGGCAGCGGTCCGACGCCGTCATCGACAAGAACCGGACGGGGGCAGCGACCAATGTGTCCTCGGAGGAGATTGAAGAGCTCCCCACCATTGGGCGGAGCCTCACCGACTTTACCCGCCTCGTGCCGCAGGCGCAGGGAGATGGGAGCCTTGCCGGTGCGAATAGTCGATACAACAGCATCCAAATCGACGGCGCCACCCTGGACGACGTCTTCGGGCTCGGGGAGGCCGTACCGGGCAGTCAGGCCGGGGCCGAGCCGATCAGCCTCGACGCCATTCAGGAGTTCAACATCAACATTTCACCGTACGACGTGACGGCCAGTGGTTTCACGGGCGGCCAGATCAACGCCATCACGAAGAGCGGGACCAACCAGTTTGAAGGATCGCTTCGGTTTAAGGGGGGAACGGAGGACTTTACGGGCGACCTCGACGGGGTGGGGACTGGTGAGTTTAACCAGGCCTACTACGTGGGCACGCTGGGCGGCCCCATCATCGAAGATGAGCTCTTCTTCTTCGTGTCCGGGGAGCTAAAGCGAGAGAGCTCGCCGCTCGATACGCGGGTGGGGCAAGACCTAGAGGGGACCAATATTTTTCGGGCCCCGGTGGGTCGGGTCAACCAGATCGGATCCATTCTTGAGAACACGTACGGCTACCAGCCCGGTGGCATTGCCCCACTGACCCAGCGACAGGACAACGAAAAGTTGTTGGTGAAGCTGGACTGGAACATCAACGACAGTCACCGCCTGACGCTGCGAAACAACTACGTGAATGCTCGGGACGACGCCGGCATCTCGCGCAATCCGGATGATTACAGCTTCGCTAATCGGCAGTACGTCTTCCGCAGCCTGCAAAACTCTGCCACAGCGACGCTGAACAGCACGATTGGCAACAACATGTTTAACGAGGCGCGCTTCGTCTACACCCGGATCCGGGACGAACGCGACGTGCAGGACGCCGCCTTCCCGGAGATGGAGGTGACGTTGGACGGGGGACGTGCTCTCTTTGCCGGGATCGGTCGATTCAACCAGGCCAACCAGTTGAATCAGGATCTCTACGAGTTCACGGACAACTTCACCTACGAGGTCGGCGACCACTCGGTGACGGTGGGGACGAGCAACAAGCTCTACCAGTTTTACAATCTGTTCATTCAGGACTACTACGGATCCTACACGTTTGACTCGTTCGAGACGCCGGCCGGTGACGAGGTGTCCGTCGAGCAGGCGCTCCAGAACGGGCAGCCCACCCAGTACATGTTCAGCTACGCCACGGAAGCCGCGGGCACCGATACGCCGGTGGCTGAGTTCTCGGCCTTTCAGTTCGGTGGGTACGTACAGGACGAATGGCAGGCGCTGCCATCGTTGCGGCTGACCCTGGGGGTACGGGTCGACGTGCCGGTGCTTCCAAATGAGCCTACCTTCAATCCGACCGCTTATGAAGCCTATGGGCGAAGCACCGCGGACGTGGCGAGTGGCAACCCGCTGTGGTCCCCGCGGCTCGGCTTCAACTTCGACGAGAACCTGCTGGACGACGATCTCTCGACGCAGGTGCGAGGTGGTATCGGCATCTTTAGTGGCGATCCGCCGTACGTCTGGGTGTCGAATCAGTACAGCAACACGGGGGCAGACCTCAATCGCCTTGCTGCCGGATTTGGAGGCGTCGAGTATACGCAGAATCCGGAGGCCTGCAGAAACTCCGATGATCCGTCCAGCGACCCGGCCTGCGAGTACGATCCGAGCCGGCGCTTCGTGCCAGAAAACATCGGTGAGAACCCTACGGCCCAGCCGTTGCCTCAGAACGCGCCGTTCTGCCAGGAAAATCCGGGCAGTCAGCGCTGCAGCGCCCTTCTGGAGCCGGAGCAGACCACCGAGGTGAACCTGATTTCGGATGACTTCAAGTACCCGCAGACGTTCCGGACGAACCTTGCCGTCGACCAGGAGATGCCGCTCGGGTTTGTGGCGACGCTGGAGGGCATCTATTCGAGCTCCCTCAACGACGTCACCTTCCGAGACCTCAACCTCGAGCAGGTCGACGAGTCGAAGTACGGTCGTCCGATCTACGACGGACCGGTGTCCGATCGCTTCACCAACGCGATTCTGCTGGAGAATACGAGCAAGGGCTACCAGTACAGCCTCACCGGTCAGTTACAGCGGAACGTCCGACAGGGCCTCGGCGGATCGCTCTCGTACACCTACAACCGGGCCACCAACGTCAACAATGGGACCTCCAGCCGGGCCATCTCTAACTGGACGTTCAACGAAAACAAGGATGTCAACGACGCCGGGCTCGGGACGGCGGACTACGAGATTCGACATCGCATCCTCGGTACGCTGAACTACACGTTTAACTACGGTGAGCGCTTTGGGACGACGATTGGAATCGTCTACGAAGGACGCTCCGGCGAGCCGTTTAGCTGGATCTACAACGGCAACGCCAACGGTGACACGGGGGACGGTGCGGCGGAGAATGACCTAGTGTACGTGCCGGAGACCCAGTCGGACATCTTTCTCGACAGCGAAAACTGGGACCTCATGGACGCCTTCATTGAGAGCAACGAGGCGCTCGACGAGGCCCGCGGCTCGGTCATCGATCGGAACACCGCCCGGGCGCCCTGGCAGAACATCCTCGATCTCCACATGGCCCAGTCCTTCCGCACCTTCGAAGGGCAGCAGGTGAAGGTGACGCTCGACGTAGTGAACGTGCTCAATCTCCTTAACGACGACTGGGGACGCATCCGAAACACGAGCTTCAATAATATTCAGGCCTGGAGCTTCGAGAGCTACGTGTCGGAGGCGGATGTGGGAACCGAGGTCAATGGTCGTGTCGTGACCCAGGACGACGTGGGCAAGCCCCGGGTGAGCTTCGACGAGGAGACGGTCCGTCAGAAATTGAATGGCGAGCAGTTCTTCGTCGAAGACATTGCCTCTCGCTGGCGCCTCCGCCTGGGTGTGAAGTACACCTTTTAATTGACCGAATGCCCGCGGGGTTGTCTCGGCCCGCCCGACCATTGCTCTTGCTCCTCACTCTTCTTTCGGACCACCGATTCCGACCGCCACCATGAACGCTCTGTGTTGCCTTCGCCGCTTTTCGCTCCTGCTGGTTGTGATTGCTCTCGTCGCCGGATGCGACGGGTTCGACAGCGGCACGCCCCCGAACGCCCCGGGCGAGACTGAAGCCTCGGTGTCGTTCGCGACGCAAAACATCTCCATTACCGAGGAGGGCAGTCCGGTGGAGCTCGGGGTGACGATCAGCAATCCCCCCAATGACAGCGTCTCGGTTGAGGTGCTGTACGCGGACGGGGTGAGTGGTACGACGCCCGCGGACTTTAATCTGTCGGACGAGGCGGTTGTGGGCGGCAGCGGATACCTTGCTGGAACCGTCACCTTTCCGGACACGGCCACGACGGGCAACACACAGACGCTGGAACTGGACATTCAGGACGACGAGGAAAATGAGCCCCAAGAGAATGGCATTTTCGCCCTCCAAAACGTACAGGGCGCTGCCTCGATTGGTGAGGCGAACCGGTTGACGGTGGCCATTGGGGCGATCGAGATCTTCTTCAAGGACTTCGAAGACGAGGAGTTGGCCCCGATGACGGTTGCCAACGTCACCAATGGAAACGGGTGGGGGATCGGAACCTTTGAGGGCAACGCCTACGCCGGAGCGAATGCGTTTGGGGGCCCTGAGGCCTCGAACAGCTGGCTCATCACTCCAGCTCTCAACTTCAACAACTTTGAGGCCGAGACCCTCACGTTCCGGAACGCGAAGAACTTCGACGATGGGGGGATTGAGGAGCCATTGAAGGTGAAGGTGTCGACGGACTACGACGGGTCGGGCAACCCGGAGGATGCCACGTGGACCGACATCACGGACCGGGTCGAGAACTTTTCGGGGGGGAGTTACAATTACGTCTCGTCCGGAGAGGTCGACCTGACCGACGCCCAATTCCAGGCCGACGAGGTGTACGTGGCCTTCCAGTACGAGTCCAGTGGTACCGGCGGTGGATCCTCCGAGGAGCAGCAGGTGGATGACATCCGAATCGTCGGCCGATAGTCCCCATCGCGATTCTTTTGCCTCTCGATTTCCGTGAGCCCCGTTTTAAAACTCCTGACCCAACGACCCATGCGACGTTTTTGCAGCGCGCTCCTTCCCTTTCTCGTCTTCGGACTGGTGCTGGCCGGGTGTGATAGCGGCTCAACTGTACCGGACGATCTCGGCGACAATACATCGGTCGCCTTTACTGAATCCGAAGCAGTTGTGGGAGAGGGCGACGGGACGTACACCATTGATCTGGAGATCGCGGATCCAGGATTTAAGGAAGTGCCAGTGAACGTGTCCTTCAATTCCTCTCAGAGTACGACGACGCTCATTGAGGGCCTACTGGCTCCTGATGACACGACGATCCGGTTTCCCGCAAATGCGACCTCGGGCAACACGCTTTCCTTTACTCCCCAGGTCGTGGACGATAACGTCATTGAGGATACACAGACCGCAGTTTTCGATCTCGGCATTGCGGACTCCGTGCAGGCGGTGGTGGGAGAGCCCGCGCAATTCACCCTTACCATCGAGGATAACGACTTTTTCGAGGTTTTTGCCAACGCACAGGAGCTGGAGCCGGCGAGTGGAAATACGGACGCCCATTGTCTCGTCCAGCGCTCCACTGGAGAGGTGGTATTCTTCAACAGCAGTGACGGTGGCATCTTCTCCTACGATAGCGGCCTGA
>CAYLMT010000116.1:0-6448 GCA_964384855.1 uncultured Salinivenus sp. | reverse complement strand
GGGTCGTCGGTGAAGACGGAGTCCTCGGTGATGCGCACCCCCTCCGCGTACTCCACGGAGGCCGATTCCCCCAGCGTCTGTTGCACTCCCTCGTAGATGCTGACGGTGTGGCGCGGCTGCCCGGAGTAGCCGCCCAGTAGCACCTCGGCGGCGTGCGGCCCTATGACGGCCACGTCCTCGTAGTCATCCGGGTTCATCGGAAGTAGGTTGTCCTCATTCTTCAGCAGCGTGAGGCCCTGCTGGGCCGCCTCGAGGGCCAGAGGGCGCTGGCTCTTCGCGCCCGCCGTCGCGTCGGCCTCATTCGGGTCCACGTACGGGTCTTCGAAAAGGCCGTGCATGAACTTGGCCCGCAGCAGTCGCCGCACAGCCGTGTCAATGGACTGCTCCGAGACAATCCCATTTTGCACCTGCTCCAGGAGGGTCGGGTACGAGGCCCCATCTGGCAGGTCGATGTCCACCGTTGCGTCGAGGGCCTGGCGGGCGGCGTGCGCCGTGTCCCGGGCCACGCTGTGGCGCGAGATTAGTTCGTAGATGGCGAACCAGTCGGACACGATCACCTCATCGAAGCCCCACTCCTCGCGCAGCACGTCGTGCAGCATCCACCGGTTGGTGTGGGACGGCATGCCCCCAATTTCGTTGTAGGAGGCCATGACGCTGAGGGCGCCCGCTTCGTCAATCGCGGCCTTGAAGGGAGGGAAGAAAAGTTCGCGAAGTTCCCGCTTCGAAAGGCTGGCCGGGCCAATATTGGTTCCGGACTGCGGTTGGCCGTGGCCCGTCATGTGCTTCAATGTTGCGATGACGTGGTCCTTTCCTTCAAACGTAGCGTCGCCCTGAAGGCCCTTTACGGAGGCCACACTGAACTCCGACGTCAGGTACGGGTCCTCGCCGAAGGTCTCCTCGATACGGCCCCAGCGCGGCTCTCGAACAATGTCGACCACCGGCGTGAGGGCTTGATGTGCCCCGCGAGCTCGGATGTCCTTCGCGACGACCTCATAGATGTTTTGGACGAGGTCCGGATTCCAGCTGCTGGCCATGGCCATGGGGATCGGGAAGCTGGTCGATTGGGCGGCCTGCACACCATGCAGCCCCTCCTCATGGAAGAGAACCGGGATGCCCAGCCGGGTATTCTCCTGGACCCAGCGCTGAATGGCGTTCGTGTACTCGGCCTCCTCCCGGGCGGTGTGCCCTTCGTTGGGCCGCTCAATGCGTCCGATGCCCACCTCGAACCAGCGCGTTGGGTTTTGGGGGTCAAACTCGCCGTCCTCATTCGTGAATGTGGACTTTTCCGCGTGGATGCTGAGCATCTGCGCCACCTTCTCTTCGAGCGTCATGCGGCCCAGCAGGTCGTCGACACGCTGGTCAATGGGGAGCGACGGGTCGAGATAGGCGGGCTCAGAGTCTGAGTCCTGGGCGCGCACATCCGTATCGGGAAGGGCGAACAGGAGGCCGGCGAGGAGAGGGATGAGGAGGGCTCGTATGAGAACGACTCGCATGGGGGTGAGATTGGTGTGGAGAAGATCGGTGGAAATGCGCCGCGAGGCACGTGGAACCGCTTGCAGCGCGGGGAGAGGGAGTGACGGCAAAACGTCAGAGGGTCAGCGAGCGTCGACCGAGCGGGCGACATCTACGACGGCGTCGAACGCTGGCTTTGGCTCGTTCTTGCGGCTGAAGAGTAGCGGATAGCTCGTCCGACCCTCGATGGGCCAGTCGTTGAGCCACGAGTCGGCGTCGGTCACGCCCCAGAACGTCACCCGCGTAATCGCGTCGCGGTGGTTGAGGAAGACCTCGAAGAGGTCGGCGTAGCGCCGGGCGAGGGCCTGCTGCATGGAGTCGGGGAGGGCATCGGGGTAAGGATTCAATTCGTCCCGCATTTCAGCGTTTTGGGTAATGTCGGCCCCCCAATGCTCGTCAGGGCGGGGGAGGACGGCCACATCAAGCTCAGTCACCATTACGTCCACACCCAGATCGGCGAACGCCTCGATGGTAGCGGCTTGTTCGGAGGCCGTAGGAGTTTTCAGTCCGTGATGGGCCTGCGTGCCGATGCCCGTCACGTCCACGCCCTGGTCCTGGAGGGACTTTACGAGCCGCACGGCCCCCTTTCGCTTCGGCGATTGCTCCAGGGAGTAGTCGTTGTAGTAGAGTTCGGCGTCGGGGTCGGCCTCGCGGGCGTACTGGAACGCCTTCGCAATGTAGTCCTCGCCGATGATTTCCAGCCAGCGGGACTCGCGGAGCGAGCCGTCGTCGTGGAGCGCCTCGTTCACCACGTCCCAGGCGTCCACTCGTCCCTCGTACCGACCGACGACCGTGTGAATGTGCTCGCGCATGCGACGCAGGAGCGTGTCGCGGGAGACTGGGTCGCCGGTTTCGTCCTCGAAGACCCAGTCGGGCGTCTGATTGTGCCAGACGAGCGTGTGGCCCACGATGAACATGTCGTGCTCCTCCCCAAACTCGACGAAGCGGTCTGCCGCCGCAAACTCGTACGTGCCGGGCTCTGGGTGAAGACGGGCCCACTTCATGCTGTTCTCCGGGGTGATCGTATTGAAGTGCTTCGTTGCGAGAGCCGCCTCGCCGGAGTCCTGTTCGTAAAACTGGGAAGGGTTGAGCGCGGCCCCCACCCGAAAATCATCCGCAAAGACATCTTTCAGGGCCGGGGAGGAAGAGGAGGTCTCGCTGGAGTCCGATTGGGCACATCCGCCACCGACCAGGCTCCCAATCAGAACTAACCCGAGGAGGAAAAGAGTAGATGATGGACATGAGCGATCCATAGAGGTGGCGGGGCGAGAGCGGAAGACGAAACGGAGGATCGACTGTGACGATACATAGTATGACTTTATGATCCCATTATCAAAAGGTCACGGCCGGTTCTCACATTTGCTTCCGAAGACAGCCCTGCAATTCTTGGTCGCATCCATTGCCGTGGGTGAAGACGCGATGGCCTGCCTTGATGATGTGGGTCTAGCTGAATACCTTTTCGTAACTTCGCCGGAATTCTGCTCTGTTCCGGTACGCATAACGTCCAGGTGTCGCACATGACACTCTATCGTTCTCTCGTTCACGGCATCGTCCTGCTCTTGCTCGTCGCAGGGAGTGCCGGTCCGGCACACGCCGAGGATGGATATCGCCTGTGGCTTCGGTACGATCAGATTTCGGATCATGCGACGTTGGAGGCGTATCGAGATGCGGTCTCATCCATTCATGTCGACGGGGACTCGCCCACGCTGGCGGTTGCCCGGGAAGAGCTAAAACGAGGGCTCGACGGGCTCCTGGGTCGGGTAGTCCCTACAACGGACGCGCCGCAAGCGGGTACGGTTCTGGTCGGGACGCCGGACGACTCGGAGCGGATTGCGGACCTCGATCTCGATGCGGCGCTCCGTGAGGTGGGGCCCGAGGGGTTTGTGGTCCGGACCCTCGGGGAGGGTGCCGATCGCCGAATTGTGGTGGCGGCCAACCGGGACGTGGGGGCGCTCTACGGGGTCTTCGAGCTTCTGAAGCGGCTCCAAACCCATCAGCCTATAGCGTCGCTGGACGTGGTGGAGGCTCCGAAAGTGGAGCATCGCGTTCTCAATCACTGGGACAACCTCGACCGCACCGTCGAGCGCGGCTATGCGGGCTTCTCGATCTGGGACTGGTGGAATCTGCCCGAATATAAGAAGTCCCGCTACGTCGACTACGCCCGCGCCAATGCCTCCCTTGGCATCAACGGCACGGTCCTCACCAACGTCAACGCCGACGCCACCGTCCTCACCCCACGCTACCTCGACAAGGTGGCGGCGCTGGCGGAGGTTTTCCGTCCGTATGGGATTCAGGTGTATCTCACCGCCCGCTTCAGTGCACCGATGGAAATTGGGGGACTCGACACCGCCGATCCTCTCAACCCGGAGGTGCGCCAGTGGTGGCAGGAGAAAATCGACCAGATCTACGAGCGAATTCCGGACTTTGGGGGCTTTCTCGTGAAGGCCGACTCGGAGGGCCAGCCCGGGCCGCACGACTACGATCGCAACCACGCGGAAGGGGCCAATATGCTAGCCGAGGCCCTCGCCCCGCACGACGGCATCGTCATGTGGCGGGCCTTCGTCTACAGCAACGAGGTCCCCGAGGACCGCGCCAAGCAGGCGTACAACGAGTTCACGCCGCTCGACGGCCAGTTCCGTGACAATGTATTGATCCAGGCCAAGAACGGGCCCATCGACTTTCAGCCCCGGGAGCCGTTTCATCCGCTATTCGGGGCGATGCCGGAGACCCCGCTGATGATGGAATTTCAGATTACGAAGGAGTACCTGGGCTTTGCCACGCACCTCGTTTACATGGGCCCGTACTTCGAGGAAGTACTCAGCGCCGATACCTACGCGCAGGGGGAGGGGTCCACCGTGGCGAAGGTCGTGGATGGGTCGCTGCACGAGTACGAGCACACGGGGATGGCCGGCGTCTCAAACATCGGGACGAGCCGCGACTGGACCGGGTCGCACTTCAACCAGGCCAACTGGTACGTTTTTGGACGTATGGCCTGGAATCCGGAGCGGGGCGCGGACGAGATCGCCCGAAACTGGATCCGCCAGACGTTTACGAATGACTCTTCCTTCGTGGAGCCCGTCACGGAAATGATGATGGCGTCCCGCGAAGCGGCCGTCAACTACATGACGCCTCTCGGCCTGCATCATATCATGGGGGCAGATCATCACTATGGACCGGCCCCGTGGATAGATGTTGACGACGTCGGGCGGCGCGACTGGACCTCTGTCTACTACCACCGGGCCGACTCGATCGGGATCGGCTTCGATCGCTCGACCTCGGGTTCCAAGGCGGTCAGCCAGTACTTTTCGCCGGTGAAGGAGATCTTCAACGATCGCGAGCGGATCCCCGAAAAGTACCTTCTCTGGTTCCACCACGTCCCCTGGGACTACGAGATGGACTCCGGGCGCACCCTCTGGCGCGAGCTCGTACACCGATACAACGCCGGCGTCGACACTGTCCGCTGGATGCAGGAGCAATGGGCCGACCTCGAAGGAATGATTGACGAGGAGCGCTACACCCAGACCCAGACCTTCCTGGAGATTCAGGAGCAGGAGGCCGTCTGGTGGCGCGATGCCTGTCTCCAGTACTTCCAGACTTTTTCGCAACGCCCCTTTCCAGATTCGTACGAGGTTCCCGCCCACAGCCTAGAGTATTATAAGAGCCTCACATTCCCGAATGCCCCGGGCATCTAACTGCACTCAGGACTCTTCTCCGTAACAGCGCCGGGACACGGGCGGCCGTTCCTGGGGCCTCGGCTCTTCGTCGGACCTAATTTCACTCCACCCCTATTATGGACGACACTCAATTTGGACCCATTGCGAAGTCGACGCTGGCGGATCGGATCGCCACACAAATCGCCCAAATGATTCGGGAGGGCGACTATGCGTCCGGAGAGCGCCTGCCGACCATTAACGACATGGCCAGCCGCTTTGGGGTTGGCCATCCTACGCTGCGGGAGGCCCTCAAGAAGCTGGAAACCCTGGGTCTCGTGAACGTCAAGCACGGATCGGGCGTCTACGTCCAGGCCGACCAGGACCAGCTGTTGATGTCGAATCCGATTTTTGCGGGGGAGGTCTCCAAGGACATGATGCTCGATCTCATAGAGGCTCGGATTCCGATCGAGCAGCGAACCGTCGTGCTCGCGGCCCAGCACGCCTCAGAGGAGCATCTTCAACGCATGGCCGATCTCTTGGCGGAGGCCGGCGAGCACATGCAGGATGACCAGGAGCTGACTCGAACCAACATGGCGTTCCACCGGGAGGTCGCCGTGGCGTCCGGGAACGTGGTCTTGGCCCAGCTCCTGAAAGTCTTGTCGAATCTCTTCGAGGAGGAGCAACGGGGCATCCTCGACGTCTATGGGTCCCGCGAGAGAGACCACACCGAGCATAAGGGCATTCTGGAGGCAATTCGGTTGGGGGACGAAGCGCTGGCCAAGACTCGAATGCAGGAGCACCTGGAGGGAGTGCGGGAGATGGTGCAGCAGTGGGATCCGGAAGAAACGCCTCTCTCGTAAGGAGAAGGGAGCTTGAAACTGGAGCTCGGGGCTCCCCTCGCGCGTCACGGTCTTGGACGTTTGCCGTTCTTAAGGCCCTAGTCAGTACTGCATCTCCTAGAGGGTCCGCCGTGGTGGCCGAAGCAATTTCGTCTGGCCGCTACTCCTCTGCCCATCTGGGGTGGCGTACCTGAATATGAAAAACGCCCGACAACGGGGACCTGTGGCTCGTTTCTGGGAGCACGACTTGCTCGTCAGAAAAATAATTCATTTTATGAATCTGGCGACGAGAAGCGTTTGAGCCCGCGCGTCGTGTCCGCCGTCTTCCCCCTGCTGATTTCGAACGACCCTGCAGACCGTCCATGTCTTCCCGTGCCCTCGAAAGCGTTGACATCGAGACTCAGACCATCAACACGATTCGGTTTTTGTCGGCCGATGCGGTTG
>CAYLMT010000115.1:0-6477 GCA_964384855.1 uncultured Salinivenus sp. | reverse complement strand
GCAGAGGCATGTTTGTGTCCGTTACGGGAGAGGTGGGCCTTTCGTCGGCTTTTTGATTGGAGAGACCGCCGAGGGCAGACGGTGGACTGCGGTGGAAATTTGCTACGGTTCCACGAACTCGCTCTCCAGGAATGCGTCGGGCGAGAAGATTGGAATGCCCCGAAACGGGTGAAGCTCGAGGAGGTCGTCGTCCCCGCTGATGATCACGTCTGCGTTGCCGCTAAGGGCCAGCTCCAGGAATTTGTCGTCGTCCGGGTCGCGGCACTTCTCAATGTTTTCGGTTACTTCGACAAATCGGGAGGTGTCATGAATCAGGGCCAGATAGCTGGTTCTGTCCTCCTCCCTCAGGTATTTGTTGAACTTTGGCCGGTTCAGGCTCTCCTTCAGTTCTGCAAATGCTTCGACCGAGGATAGTACCACTCCGTGGCGGAGCACAGAATAAACAGCCCGATTGGGCTTCCCCTCCGCCGAGAGCAGAGCACTGATGAGCACATTCGTATCGACCACGCAACGAGGATCATTCATCGTCTTCCCGCAGGAGGTCATTCAGTTTCTCAGGGGTCAATCCTCGCTTTGCTGCGTGCTTGCTTGCACGCTCAGTGATCTCTCTAAACTGATTTGCAGCATCTTCCCGAGACATGAGCGAAACCGTCACCGCTCGTTTTACACGCTGGCGATCAGACGGAGACGCCTTTTTGTAGGCCCGAGCAACTTCTTCGGGGACCTCTATGGTGATGGTCTCTTGCGGCATTTCGATATCTGGCCTCCTGGTGCGCGAGGACGCTAAAAAATAGTCTGTTGCAAGTCCCTACTTTTATTCCAACGGGGAAACGTAGGAAAGGATCAGTCGAGGATCACGATCGTGGCATGCTGATTGACCCTAGGACTGCCGTACGCTCGGCGCCTGTCACCGACGGCAGGTTTGTGGGCACCCCGTTGACGGTCTCGTGGGCGAGGACGGCAAAGCAGAGTGCCTCCTTCGCGTCCGGATCGATGCCGTAGTCCGACGTGGGGCGGACCGGGATTGGCGCGAAGGCGTCCTCCAGCATCCGCAGGAGCGTATCGTTGTGCACGCCGCCGCCACTGACGATGAGGGTGTCGATGGACTGGCTGGGACGCGGCCCGGAGGCCACTTCCTCCCCTCGGTCGGGGCGCACGTACTGCGCGTAGGCCTGGTAAACGGACGCAGCGGTGAGAAGCGTGGCCGTGGCCATCGTGTCCTCGGGAGAGAGGTTGCGGGACTGGGCGGCGCCGATCAGGCGATCCACGTAGTCGGCGCCGAAGTCGTCGCGGCCCGTCGACTTTGGGGGTTCGCGGCGGAAGAAGCGGCCCTCCAACAGGTCGGCGAGCAGGTCGTGATCCGGCGTGCCGGTGTCGGCATGGCGGCCGTTAGGGTCATAGGGCGTGTCGAAGAGGCGGTCGGCGAGGGCGTCGATCACCATGTTGGCCGGGCCGGTGTCGAAGGCGCGCACCTCGTCCGGCGTCCCGCCGGCGGGCAGCACCGTAAGGTTGGCGATGCCGCCGAGGTTGAGCAGCCCACGGGTCTCCTCCGGGTCGGTGAAGGTGACGTAGTCGAAATAGGGCACGAGCGGGGCGCCCTGTCCGCCCAGTGCCAGGTCGGCCGCGCGAAAATTGCCGACGACGGGCACCCCGAGCCGCGTGGCGAGCGTCGACGGATTGCCGAGCTGGAGTGTGGCCCGAACTTCTTCGCCGGCGCAGTCCGTCGGGTCGGGGAGGTGGCACACCGTCTGCCCGTGGGCGCCCACGAGGTCGAGTGCTTCGCGGCCCACATTGGCATCTGCGAGCACGCGATCGACAGCCTCCCCATACGCCTCCGCGATGCGGACATCGAGGCGCGTCAGGTTCTGGACCGACGACGAGTTCGGGTCTGTGTTTTCGTGGATGAGTTCCCGGAGCGCCGGCGGGTACGGGACGTGGACGAACGCCTCGGTCGTCATCGTCAGGTCTGGACCGCTGCCCTCAAGCTGCACGAGCGCGGCGTCCACCCCGTCGAGTGACGTGCCGGACATGAGGCCAACGACCGTGCGGCTCGACTGGCAATGGAGGTCGAGGGGGGCGTCCATGCAGGGGGGACGGTGGGCGAAGGAGAAAGGGAGTGGGGGGAACGAGGAGCGCTAGCAGCTCCCGAGTGTTACTTCGCTCTCACACGTCAGGTGTCTTCGGTGGATTCGTCGGCCTTTTCCCGCATCTCGGCGGCCTTTTCCTGAAACTCCTTGGCCCGGTCGGGCTCCTGGTCGGCCAGCGTGGCGTAGATGCGGGCGGCCTCTTGGTAGTCGCCCTGCCCTTCGTGGATGCGCGCCAGGGTTTCCGAGACGATGTCCTCCGTGTCGTCATCCTCAACCTCCCCTCCGACGTCCGGCTCCGGGGGCGGCGCCTCCGCCTCGGCGTCCGGTTCGGGCTCAATACGGGCCGACTGCAATTCGTTGATGAGGTGATCGAGGTCGTCGGTGTCGCCCTCATCTTCGAGCTCTTCAACCTGTTCTTCGGGTGTGGGCGGGGACTCGTCGGGAGACGACGGGAGGTCGGACGGGGACGGAACGTCGGACAGGTTCGGGCGGGCCCCTCCCTGCCGGGCCTCCCGCTCGGCCTGGCGGCGCAACTGGGCGAGGCCGGACACCTCGTCGTCCGGTGGATCCTCCTGCTCGTCGGTCGTGGGGGGAGGGGGCTCGGGGCCCTCGGCCGCGTCGGACGGAGACTGGGTTTTGAGGGAGGGGGGAAAGGCAAAGGCGAAGGAGTTTCCGTCGTGCTCCTCCAGGCGGCGAAGGACCCGCTGCGTGCCCGCCTCGGCGATCGGGCTGTTCGGCATCAGGAAGCGCGCCTCCGCCCATGACTGCAAGGCCTCCTCCCAGCGCTCCTGGGTCTCGTACGCGTGGGCCAGAAGCACGTGGGCCCCCAAATGTGCCGGCAGGGCCGCTACCTTCTCTTCGAGCATCGCGATGGCGGCGTCGTGGTCCTCTTGTTCGAGCAGGGCGAGAGGCTCTTGGAGGTCGGGCACGGACATGGCAACGGAATGGGGAGCGCTCGGGGCTGGGAGAGGGCAGGGACAATGACGGGAGCGTACGGGGGTTCCCGGCGTCGGCGCATGGACATGTACCCGCGTCCCCAGGGGTTGTTACCGGAGACGGGACCAATTGAAGATCAGGACGCTGGCGCTGAGGCCGGGGCGGAGACGGTTGGTTTCCGGCGTGCCGTGAGGGCCTGTCGCAGGCTCGAAGCGGTCACGAGCCCGAACCCGAGAGCAAAGAGCGCTTGGAACGGAACGGCGGCCCATTCACCGAGGGCCACCGTGACACCGAGGCCCGCGGTCGAGTAAACGGCCAGCGCTAGTTCACCCCACACGATTCGGGGCACCTCGTGGATGGCATAGCGGCTTGTCCACCAGCCATCGTCCGTTGTGGCACCGTACTTCGGGGTTCGAATGAATGCAGTGTCGGTGCCGCGGAGGGCCTGCCAGACGGCGTTCGTATTGCTGAGTGCGAGGCCCATGGTGCCGGCCATGAACGGTATGAACAGGCGGAGGCGCTGTCGCCAGTCGGGATGGAGCGCTCGCTGGGCGAAGAGCTGGGCGAGAAAAAATCCAGCGAACCCCACGAGGCCGAACCCCATGACGGCAAAGTATATCTCCCCGGGCCCGCGGCCTAGGCCCTTCAGCATCAGCAGGGGGGCGTGGGTCAGGGCGGCGAGCAGAATGAAGGGAAAGGCAAAATGGGCCGTGAGGTGAAACGTGCCTTCCAGCTTCACTCGCCACGGCTGAGCGGAGCGCCAAAGGCGGCCGGTTAACTTGAGAGCCGTTTCCGCACCCCCCTTTGCCCACCGAAATTGTTGCGAGCGGAGCGCATTCATGTCGGGCGGCAACTCGGCCGGGGCCTCGGCGGAGGGTACGTAGGTCAGGGTCCACCCTCGGAGTTGCGCGCGGTAGCTGAGGTCGAGGTCCTCAGTGAGGGTATCGTGTTGCCATCCGCCGGCGTCCTCGATGCAGGCGCGACGCCAGAGGCCGGCGGTTCCGTTGAAGTTCAGGAAGCAGCCCGCCAGCTCACGTACTCGCTGCTCGATGGCGAAGTGGGCGTCGAGCCCGAAGGCCTGCACCTTCGTTAGAAGCGAGGCGTCCCGGTTGAGGTGGCCCCAGCGGGCCTGCGCCATACCGAGGTCGGGGGCGTCGAAAAAGCGCGGGACCAGGCGGCGGAGAAACGTCGGGCGCGGCACGAAGTCGGCGTCGAAGATCGCGATGAGCTCGCCGCGGGCGCGGCGCAGTCCGTTGGCGAGGGCGCCGGCCTTGTAGCCGGTGCGGTCGTCGCGGTGCACGTGGGTGATGTCGACGCCCCGGTCCTGCCAGTAGTCGACGCGCCGGGCCACCCGCTCGGTCGTCTCGTCGGTCGAGTCGTCGAGGACCTGAATTTCGAGCCTGGAGCGGGGATAGTCGAGGTTCACGCAGGCGTCGATGAGGCGGCGGGCCACTTCGGCCTCGTTGTAGAGGGGCAGCTGCACCGTCACGACGGGCCAGTCGTCGGTGGGCACCGGCAGGTCGTCGGGGCCCGGCACGGGGCCGTCGCGCAGGATCTCATTGTTGGCGTGGACGAGGGCCAGCCACAGCAGATTGCCGCCGTAGGCCGTGAGGGCCACGATGGCGACAGCGTAGAGGACTGGAATGACAATTTCGAGCGCTGCAAGCATCAGCGTTGAGCATTGGACCGTTGAGGGTTGGATGTTGGGCGTGGGTGAGGACAGAAGCGGATTCGCTCTCTCACTCCCGTGCGCCCATGCTCCCGATCCCGGTCATCGATTCCGGCCATATGTTTCGTGGCTGGAGACCCAGTCGGAGGACGAGATGGCGGCCCCCAGCGACAGCTCGCCGGCCAGCGTGGCCGCCGCGACGATTTCGGCAAACTTGTGGACCTTTCCTTTTCCATAGCAGCCCATGATTTCGAGGCACTCGCGCTGGGTGGGCAGGCCCGTCCCCCCGCCGTACGTCGCCACGATGAGGGACGGAATGGTGAGCGAGATGTAGAGGTCACCGTCGTCGGTCAGGTCGGTATACAGGACGCCGGCCGAGGACTCGGAGACGTTGGCCACGTCCTGCCCGGTGGCGATGAAGAGGGCGGTGATGGCGTTCGGGGAGTGACCGCCGTTGTTGTTGGCGCCGGAGAGAAAGGCGCCTACCGTCGACACGTTCCAGTGGTGGTGGAGGTCTTCGGGTTCGGTCCGCATGTGCTGGGCGAGCATGTCCCGGTCGATGGTGGCCTCGGCCGTCACGCGCTTGCCTCGCGTCTGCATCACGTTGACCTGCGAGGCCTTCTTGTCCGTCGCGAAGTTCGATTCCAGGTAGAAGTGCTCGATCGAGCCCGGGTACTGATCCATGATCCAACCACAGGCGGCGAAGGTGGCACGTCCCACCATGTTTTGCCCGGCCGCGTCGCCGGTGCGGTAGTTGAAGCGCAGGTACGCGAAGTGGTTCGACAGGTAGTGGTCGATGAAGAGCAACTCCGCCACGCTGGAGGTCGACTCCGCCTCTGCTCGGATGTCGTCCATGTGATTGTCCACCCAATGGGTGAAATCGCGGGCCTCGCGGGCATTGTTAAAGATGAAGACCGGGGCGCGCTGCATGCAGTCGCCGGACACGGTCGCCTCCACGCCGCCGCTCAGGTTGCACACCTTCATGCCACGGTTGTAGGAGGCCACGAGTGTGCCCTCGGACGTGGCGAGGGGAATCAGTACGTCGTCCTGCGCGTGCTCGCCGTGAACCGTGAGCGGCCCGGCAAAGCCGAGCGGAATCTGGGCGACGCCGGTGAAGTTTTCGATGTTGCCGTCCGTCACCTCGGGGTCGAACGAGTAGTGCGGGACGTGATCGAGCGAGGTGTCGCTGTAGTTCTCGACAAACTGCTGGCGCTCGTCGATGATGGCCTGGCTGTAGTTGTCGTCCGGATCCCGGGGAATCCGTTGGAGGCCCTCGTCCTGCCCGGAGATCGAGTCCTCGACGGAAAAGCTGAGCGTGCCGAACGGCTCGGCCCGGAAGGTAAGCTCAAGGTCGTGCTTGCCCGTCTCCAGCGCCGGGTGGTCGGTCCGAATGTGAAGGGTGCGGCGGAGGGGAAAGTCGACCGCGTTCTCCTCGGAAATCTCGTCGGCGCCGTAGGTCTCGCCCTCGCCCATAAAGAGGTGCACCTGCTCCGGGGGGATCGCGTCGCCATCGATCTTCACGTCGAGGAGCCCGGTGAGTGTGGCGTCCTTTAAGCGGTTCTTGAGCGCAAACTCGACGCCCCGGTCGGTATTCTCGAGGCTGCCAAACGTGTAGAGCTGCTTTAGGAGGGCATCGGGCACGAACATGGGCGCTGGGGGCTCGGGCGGGAGCGGCGCGGACAACGAGGCACCGCATCAACGAAAAGGACCCGGACGGGTTCGTGGGGTTGGGGAAGAGGAATGGGGGAAGAGGTAAGAGGGACGGGGTAAGGGGGCGAACGTCTT
>CAYLMT010000114.1:0-6525 GCA_964384855.1 uncultured Salinivenus sp. | reverse complement strand
CTGTTGTTGTCCGATGTCCCCTCGTGTCTGAACCGCGTGGTGAATGGCCGATGTTGTTGCCTCCGCCCGCCGGTTCTGCCGGGGGCTTTTTTCGTTTTACTCCATCCGACGAGCTTTTTGCCTGCCCATGAAGGCCTACATCATCTACGAGAATGAGGACTGGATGCCGCCGCTTCGCGCAGCGCTCGACGAGGCGGGTGTGCCCTATGAGGAGTGGTTCGTGAACGACGGGCATTTCGACGTGACGAGCGAGCCGCCGGAGGGTGTCTTCCTGAATCGCATGAGCGCCTCCTCACACACCCGGGGCCACGGTCCGGCCGTCGAGCACACGCGCCAGCTGATCGCATGGCTCGAGCGGCACGGCCGGCGCGTCGTCAACGGCTCTCACGCCTTCGAGCTGGAAATCAGCAAGGTGCAGCAGCACGCTGCCCTGGAGCAGGCGGGACTGCGAACCCCGGCCACGCGGGCCGTTGCGGGCGGGCCGGAGGCACTCTTGGAGGCTGCACAGGAGGTGCCCACTCCGTTCGTGACGAAGCACAACCGGGGCGGGAAGGGGCTTGGCGTGCAGCTTTTCCGCACCCACGAGGCGTTTGAGGAGGCGGTGCGAGCCGGGGACATCCCCACACCGCCGGCTCACATCACTCTCCTGCAGCAGTTCATCGAGGCGGCCGAGCCGTTCATCACGCGCTGCGAGTTCGTGGACGGCGAGTTCCTGTACGCCATCACGTCCGACACCAGCGACGGCTTCGAGTTGTGCCCGGCCGACGCCTGCCGCACCGACGAGGACCGCTGCGCCGTGGACGGCGACGACTCGCTCTTTGCCCTCCGCGAGGACGTGCCGTCCGCCCTCATCGACCGCTATAAAGCCTTCCTCGACCGGGAGCAAATTGACATTGCGGGCATCGAGTTCATCGAGGACGCCGACGGGCAAATCTGGACCTACGACATTAACGGCACCACCAATTACTCTCCTGAGGTCGAAAACGAGCACGACCTGGGCGGCATGGCCGCCGTCGCCAATCTCCTGAAGCGCGAGTTGGAGGCCGCGGCCACTGGCGAAGGGGTCCCGTCCTGATGTCACTCCATTTCAACGTTCCAACGTTCACCGATCCAACCTTCCCCCCACTCGATGATCGACCTTGGCATTTGGCTTCCCATTTTCGGCGGCTGGCTCCGCAACGTAGAGGACGAAGGCATGCCGCCCACGTTTGAATACAACCGGAAGGTAGCCCAGGCCGCCGACGCCGCGGGCTTCTCGACGATGCTCATCGCCGAGCTCAACCTGAATGACATCAACGGCCCGTCGCACCCGGCCCTCGAATGTTGGACCACCGCTTCGGCCCTCGCCCCAATCACGGATGACATCCGCATCATGGCGGCCATTCGTCCGGGCTTCCGCGAGCCGGCCGTGACCGCCAAGATGGCCTCCAACATCGACCAAATCTCCGACGGCCGCTTCGAGATCAACCTCGTCTCGGCCTGGTGGGAGGAGGAGATGAAGATGTACGTCGGCGACTGGCTCGATCACAGCGATCGCTACGACCGCTCCGCCGAGTTCGTGCAGATCCTGAAGGGCCTCTGGTCGCAGGATCGCTTCTCGTTCGACGGTGACTTCTACACGATCGAAAACGCGATTCTGGAGCCCAAGCCCGTCCAGCCCGGCGGCGTGCCCGTCTACGCGGGTGGCGGTTCCGAAGAGGGCCGCAACATGATTGCCACCCACTGCGACCACTACCTGATGCACGGCGGCACTCTCGACAAGATTGCCGGTGACATCGAGGACCTGCGCGAGCGCCGCGCCGAGAAGGGCCACGACCCCGACGAGATGAATTTTGGCATGGCGGCATACATGATCTGCCGCGATAGCGAACAAGAAGCCCGCGAGGAGCTCGACCGCATCACCACGGTCGACTACGAGGCGGAGGGCTTCGACAGCTACGACGACTTCGTAGAACACTCCGAGCTCGACTCGGAGATCGACCTCAAGGACTACTCGGTCTCCAACCGCGGCCTGCGGCCCGACCTGGTGGGTACGCCGGACCAGATTGTGGAGAAGCTGAACGCGTACGCCGACGTGGGACTCGATCTCGTCCTCCTTCAGTGCAGTCCCATGCTGGAGGAGGTACAGCGCATTGGGAGCGAGGTCATTCCGCGGCTGAAGTCGACGCCGGTGCAGGATTAGCGTCGGGGGCTACGTGTCGTCTTCGTCGTTGCGTTGGAGCACGTCCACACCGAGTCGATCCTGCAGCTCATCGACCCGGCTGCGACTCACGCTGACCTGCGTGCCGTCCTGGAGGCGCACGGCGTAGTTGCCGCCGCCCCCGCGCAAAATCATTTCGATCTCGTCGAGCCGGACGATGGCCGACCGATGGACCCGGACGAACCGGTCGGGGTCGAGGCGGGAGGCGAGTGTTTTCATCCGCTCGCGGATGACGTAGGTGTCCTCGCCCGTGTGCAGTTCTGCGTAGGAGCCGTCGGCGGTAATGTGGGTCAGGTCGTCGACCGGCACGATGCGGGCCTTGCCGCGTCCCTGCACGGCAATCCGTTCCAGGTAGGGTTCGTCACGGGAGTGCTCCTCTTCCAGCAGCGAAGGATCCCGTTCCTGTAGGAGCCGCAGGAGACGTTCGGAAATGGCCTCTTCTTCCTGGTTGGCGATTTGTTCGTGGGCCCGCCGTAGGGCCTGCTCGAAGCGTTCGTCGTCGAACGGCTTCAACAAATAGTCCACCGCGGCGAGGTCAAACGCCTTGATGGCGTACTGGTCGTAGGCTGTTACGAACACGGTGACGGGCATGTCGTCCGGCCCAATCTCCTCGATCACGTCGATGCCGTTCATTCCGGGCATCTGCACGTCCAGGAAGACGAGATCCGGGGCCTGTTCGCGGATGGCGTCGACGGCTTCGAGGCCATCCTCGGCCGTACCGACGACGGTCACCGCCGGGGCGTCCTCTAGGAGCTCATGCAGGCGCTCGCGAGCCAGGGGCTCGTCGTCTACGACGAGGGCGCGAACAGAAGCGGTGTCAGAAGGCATGGCAAAAGGGGACGGCGAAAGGTCAGTCTCGATCCGCTTCCGGCACGGACGCCGTGAGCGCGGAGGTTCCCGAGGCCGTATACAGCGATGCACTTGTGTGGTAGGGCAATTCGAGGACGGCCCGCGTGCCTCTGTCCGGCGACGTTTCCATATGGAGGGCCTGGTCGTCTCCGTAGAGCCCTTCCAGACGGGCCTGGACGTTGCGGAGGCCGAGTCCATCCTCCTGGGCTTCGGGCAGGCCTGGGCCATTGTCCGTCACGGTTAGCACGAGCATGTCGTCCTCGCGACGGCCGCGCACCTCAATGCGCCCCACGCCCCGTACCTGACTGGCTCCGTGCTTGATGGCGTTCTCGGCAATGGGCTGCAAAATAAGGTTGGGCACCTGCGCGTCGTACAGGTCGGACGGCACGTCGACCTCCGTGTCCAGGCGGCCCTGAAATCGGATCGACTGGATCTCGAAGTAATCGTCGAGAAATTCGAGCTCCTGGGAAAGGGGCACCTCCTGGGGTGCCTCCTCGTCGAGCACGTGGCGCAGCAGTTCACTGAGGCGTGCAATCATGCGCCGCACGCCGGCCGGGTCCCGGTCAACGAGCGTGCTCACCGCGTGCAGCGTATTAAACAAAAAATGCGGATTGAGTTGCATGCGGAGGGCCTCCAGGCGCGCCTCCGTGAGTTGCGTTTCGAGGGCTTCGGCGCGTTCCTCCAGGCGCTCGGCTTCCTCCTGCCGCGCCTTCTGCTGGAAGTAGTAGCTCCGAGCAAAGCCGGCCATCAGAATAATGAGGTAGACGACCAGCTCGTCGGTAAACCAGAAGTGGCTGACGGACTGAACCAGATCAATGGGTCGTTCCCCAAAACCGGCCTCAACGGTGTCCTCGCTCAGGTCGATTGCGATGGAGGCCACGAGTGCACCGGTCGCGTGGACTCCCACGTTGCGGACCACCGTCATCCCCTTCGTATCGGTCGGTTCTACGACGGGAAGGGTCTTCGCGAACCAAAACACGATCGGGGTAAGGAGGCCCCACAGGGTGTATTCGAGCAGCTCCCCCACCGTACGGCCCCAGTGCACGTCGCCGGAAACGTCTCCGAGGAGGGTTTGCCCGACCGAAAGCAGGGCAACCGTCGCCCAAAATGCGGCGATGAGGCCCCACTCGACCCGGCTTGGAGACGTGAAGACCGAACGGTCACTCATTCAAAGAGAGATTTTGGTGGAAGGGGTAGTCAAAGAGATAGTACGAAGATACCCGATGGGGGACGAACGGGCACTGTTCCGGAGAACAGTAAAACGAAGAAACTGAAGGGGTGGGGCGGGCAAAGAAGCGCGTCTCTGCCACGTCAGTTCGCAGGCGTGTGATCTGGGGAGGCGAGGGCCTATCGATAGTCGCGGTCTCGGTCCTGGTCGCTGCTCGGGCCCGATCCGAATGTATACTGGAAGGTAAGAGACACTTCCCGGGCCCCCCATTCAAACGTCGATTCCTGGTAGAGATCTTGGTCCTGGTACCACATGTTCATGTTCGTGTCGTTGAAGAGATCGTCCACACGGAGCGTGAGACTTCCACTGTCCCCAAACAACTGTTGCTGAAGGGCCAGTTCTGTGCTCGTGAAACTGTCCATCCGTCCCTGTGGGGGAATGTCGCGGGCCGGCCGGTAGAACTGGCTGAGTTCGAGCTGCAGGCCATCGCGGAGCTTCGCGCGGATGCTTCCGTGGCCCGAAAACAAGATTGCGTCCTGGCTGAGGTCCGTGTTGAGGTTGGAGCCGTCGGTGACCGAGCGATAGACATTTCCACTCAGCGTGCCCTCCAGCCGGTCGCCAAAGTTGAGCGTCGTGATGAGCTCGGTGCCGTAGGAGGTGCTGGTGGACAGGTTTTGGGCCTGCCGGATGATAACTCTCTCGCCATTTTCCAGTGTGGAGTCTCTCCTGACCTCCTCAATTTCATTGACAGTGTGACGAACGTACGGAGTTACCGAGACGGAGGCCATGTTCCACCGCTGGGTCAAGCTCAGCTCGAAGGAGTGAATGTATTCGGGGTCGAGGTTCGGATTTCCTCGTTCAATGAATGTGGGATTTTCGTTGTCCTCGATGGGATTAATGTCCCACAAACTGGGCCGATCTACGCGCTTGCTATAGGAGAGGCGGGCCTGTCGTCTTTGATTCGGCTTATAGGTGAGGAAGGCGCTGGGGTACAGGCTCACGTAGGAGCTGTTTGTCATCTCCTCCTCGCTAGAAAGGTCAAAGGTCGTATTCACCGTTTCAGCTCGTAGGCCAGCCTCCAGCTGAAAATCCCCGAGGCCTCGGCTCAGGGTGCCGTAGGCCGCGTGAATGAGCTCGTCGAACGTGAAGTAGGTTTCCTGTTCTTCATTGGGCTGGCCAGTGAAGTAGATTTCTTGGTACGTCTGGTCACTGTCGAGCCGGCGGAGGGTGCCCTTGTAGCCGGTTTCCAGCGAGAAGGAGCCGAGGGAACGAGAGTAATCAATCTCCAGGGAGCCGTCCTGCTCGTCCTCATTGACGACATCGAGTTCGCGAGAGCGCGGGTCGTCCAGGCGCGTCTCGTTTTGGAATCCGTAAATATTGTACGTTCCGTCTTCTCCTTCGAGGTCTCGGTCGTATCGGAGCTGGGCGTTGAGGGTGTGGTCGTCGGAGAAATCGTGGTTGAAGTCGAGGCGTCCGTCGAAGCTCTCGTCGGAGGAGGAGTTGTCCAGAATCCGGACGTAGTGGTCCTGCAGGTTCGCGGGTGTTCTTTGTTCGCCGGCGTACTCCCAGTACTCGCTGCGTCCGCTCTCGTCGTCGCCCCGAAGGCTGAAGCTTGTCTCCAGCCCCAGCGAGGTGCCTTGGTCAAAGTTGTAATCGACGTCAGTTCGGAAGGAGTGCGACCGGTCCTTCTCCTCTTCACGTCCGGCCTGGTCGACCCACGTGTTCGACGCGTTCTCGTTGAGCTGCTCGACGAGGCGCGTGTCCGAGTCTTCCTCATTGTCGCGGCGATAGGAATACGTACTCATGACGCGCCATCCGCCAGACTGGAAGCCCACATTTGCCGAGCCGCTGCCCCCGTACCGCTCGTTGGCGTCGCGCTCGCCGCCGAGTGTAAGTCCTCCGTTCCACTTGGTCTCCAGGTCGCGTCGGAGTACGATGTTGATGATTCCGGACATGCCCTCCGGCTCGTATTTGGCCGACGGATTGGGGATCACTTCCACCTGCTCCACGGCCTGTGCCGAGAGGCTTTCCAGGTAGCTCACAAGGCTCTGACCCTGCAAAGAGGCCGGCTCACCGTTGATGTGCAGCGAGACGCTTTCGTTGCCGCGGAAGCTGATGCTGCCGTCCATGTCGATCCGGATCGACGGCAGATCCTCGAGCACCGTTCGGGCCGATCCCCCGGCGCTCAGGGCACGCTCAGAGGTGTTGTACACGTTTCGGTCCGTTTCCATGCGGGCGGCCGGGCGGTCGGCCGTGACCTCCACTTCCTGCTGCTGGGCGGTCTTGCGGGCCAGTTGAATCGTGCCGA
>CAYLMT010000113.1:0-6574 GCA_964384855.1 uncultured Salinivenus sp. | reverse complement strand
AGGAAGAGGAGGAGGAAGAAGCCGTGCTCGCGGGTGATGGCGAAGCGGCGACGACGTAACTCGCGCCCGGGCCCCACGACGCCGCGGTTTGGCTAGGGGGCTCTGGCGGACCGGCGGTCCCCTCCCAGACGGGACTTCCACAGCCTCCTCTACTCATCGGTTGCCGTATTTACTTCCACTCCTGCACGACGATCTCCTGCCTGATTCATGGCGAACCTTCGCGACATTCGGAACCGGATCGAGTCGATCGAGAACACCAAACAGGTGACCCGCGCCATGAAGATGGTGGCGGCGGCGAAGCTGCGGCGGGCCCAGGAGAAGATTTTTCAGGCGCGGCCCTACGCGTACAAAATCGGGGAGCTGACCAACCACCTCAAGCAGGAGCTCGACCCCACGGCCCATTCGTTCTTCCAGTCACCCGAGGAGTCCACCGGGGCCCTGGTGATCGTGGTGACGGCCGACCGGGGGCTTTGCGGTTCATTCAACAGTGACGCCATCAAAACCGCCGAGAATCTGATCGAAACCTCCTACGCTCAGAAGCGCCAGAACGACGACCTGTTTCTCCTGTGTGTGGGCGAAAAGGGTCACAAACACTTCCAGAAGCGGGACTACCGCCTCGTCGGCGACTATCAGGGCGTCTTCGATGGACTGAATTTTGAGGTGGCACAGCAAGTGGTGCGGGACGCCGTGGAGGGCTTTGAGCGGGGCATCTGGGGCGAGGTCAAGCTCGTCTACAACGAGTTCAAGAACACCATCGTCCAGAACCAGATCGTGGAGCCGCTGCTGCCCATTCCGGAGGAGCGGTTTGAGACGCCGGTGATGGAGGAGGAGTCCGACGGATTAGATCTGCCGGAAAATGGTCAGGCCATCGATTACATCTTCGAGCCCGGGGGCCGCGAGTTGCTCGACGAACTCGTGCCGCGCTATCTCTACTACCAGATGTGGCGCGCGCTGCTCGAGTCGAACGCCGCCGAACAGGGGGCGCGGATGGTGGCGATGGACAACGCCACGACCAACGCCGAGGAGCTCATTGAGGATCTTACCCTCGAATACAACCGGGCCCGGCAGAGCGCCATTACCCGCGAGCTCCTGGACATTACCAGTGGCGCTGAAGCCCTCGAAGAATCCTAGTGACGGATTCGAACGGTTCTGTGCCCCGTGTGCAACGGGGACCGACACCCCCGTGCAACATTGTCCGCGGTCCGACATACGACAAAAAACGAAAAGACGGAGAGGTGGCCGAGCGGTCGAAGGCGCTCCCCTGCTAAGGGAGTAAACGGTGATGAGCCGTTTCGGGGGTTCGAATCCCCCCCTCTCCGCCATATGCGCCGGTCCCGATTTTCTCGGGGCGGGCCTTTTCTTTTTGGGGTCTCCCCGCCGCGGGAATTCTGTCTCTCCTCGATGCCAACCTTTGCCGACGCCCCATTTACGGAAGACCAGGAAGAGGCGTACGATCAGGTCTACGACCGTCTCGCCCAGGGGGAGCGGTTTACGGGTCTGCGCGGGTACGCAGGAACGGGGAAAACGTACCTCGTGAGTCGCCTCGTAGAGCAACTGCTGGACGAGGACTGCACGGTGACTGTTTGTGCCCCCACCCACAAGGCCGTGCAGGTGCTGAGCGACGAGCTCGGCGATGCTCCCGTGCAGATGCAGACGCTCCACTCTTTCCTCGGCCTCCGGCTGCAGCCGACGGAAGACGGGGAATATGAGCTCGTGGCGGAGGAGGAGCGTGACTTTGCCGAGGGGGTCGTCATTGTGGACGAAGCCTCCATGATTGGGCGGGAGGAGTGGTCGCACATTCAGGACGCTCCCTTTTGGGTGCAGTGGCTCTTCGTGGGGGATCCGGCCCAGTTGCCGCCAGTGAACGAGGATCCATCGCCCGCTCTCGACGTGCCGGGGCCCACGCTGGAGACGATCCATCGTCAGGCGGCCGACAATCCCATTCTCGAGCTCGCGACCAAGATTCGCACTGGGGCCGACGGCCGCTTCGGGAGCACGTTCGAGGATGGACAGGGCGTTGCCGTCACGCGCAACCGCGAGGAGTTTCTCGACAGCATCCTTCGGGCCTTCGACACCGAGGCTTTTGCGGAAGATGCCACCCACGCTCGCGTGCTCGCCTACCGTAACAAGACTGTGCGCCGCTACAATCGCGAGATTCGTGCCGAGCGGTACGGGACCGACGCGGATCGTTTCGTAGAGGGGGAGTGGCTGGTGGGTACTGAAACGTGGTACCACGAAGGTGTACAGCGCCTTACCAATAGCGAGGAGGTACGCGTCAAAACGGCGAGGATCGAAACGTTCGAGGCCGATGACCAGAGCGAATGGACCGTGTGGGAACTGAAAGTGCGGACCCCGGGCCGCGGCCTCACGCGGACGATCCCCGTGCTACACGAGGATGAGTTTGAGCGATACGAAAACGCGCTGGAGCGACGCCGCGAGAGGGCCGAGGACGACCCGTCTACCTGGGAGCGATTCTTCGAGCTGCGTGAGCGCTTCGCCCGGGTCGACTACGCGTACGCTACGACGGTGCACCGTGCACAGGGGTCTACGTACGACACCGTGTTCGTGGACCACCGCGACCTGCGGGTCTGCCGGGGGGACGAGCGAGACGCCCTATTGTACGTGGCCGTTACCCGCCCCGCCCGCCGCCTCGCGTTGCTCGTCTAAGTGAACGGGGGCGAGAAGGTCTCTGGGAGGAAAGGTGAATCGTCGATGAGGCGGTTGATCTCAACGATCTGGACTCCTATTTAAAACCAGTCCAGATAAGAGATCACCAGAATCGATTCCTTTGTTCTCGATGCGCGTAGCCACGAGCCTCCTGTCTGCTGTTCTTCTCATGGTGTTTGGTGCATTGCCGGCCGCCCAGGCCCAGACCGCTGACGTGCGTGGTACCGTCACCGACGCTCAGGATCGCCCTCTCCCGAGCGTCAACATCATCCTCGAACGAGCAGACAGCGGCGAACGGGTTGCAGGTGCGAGCACAACGGTTGACGGAACGTTCCGGATCAGAACCGTGTCGCCGGGCACCTATCGGCTCGTGGCCTCGGCTGTCGGCTACACGGAAACGACGAGGACCCTCACGCTTAATGCCGGAACGCGTCACACCGTATCGCTGCAGCTCAAGAGCGAGCGGTACGGGCTCGAAGAGGTCGTCGTGAGTGCCACGCGTACGCAGCAAGATCTTGGGAGCGTTGCCTCGTCTGTATCCGTGTTGGGGCCCCAGGATCTGCAATCCCAGAGTGCCGTGACGGGCGATGTTGGAGACATGCTGGCGCAGACGGTGCCTGGGCTCGCTCCCAGTAACGGCTCTCTCAGCAACTTTGGACAGACGTTGCGGGGACGAGAGCCGTTTATTATGATCGATGGCGTTCCTCAGAATACGCCCCTGCGAGATGGAGCCCGCTCGCTCCGTACGTCCAGTCCCGAAACGATTGAGCGAGTGGAGGTGGTGCGGGGGGCGAGCGCCCTCTATGGCTACGGGGCTACTGGGGGAGCAATCAATTTCATTACTAAGGAGCCGACTCCGGGTCTAGAGGCAACTACGGAGGTCGGGCTTAGGGGCTCTTCCGCCGATGTCTCGGAGGGTTTCACCGGACGTGTGCACCAATCGGTCGCGGGTCAGCAAAGCGGTGTCGGGTTCGTAGCCAATGGCAGCTACGAGAGTTGGGGGCAGTTCTACGATGGGCGCGGAAACCTTATTGCGCAAGACCCTCGTGGGCAGGGGGGTCTTGCGGGGGCTGATGAGTGGAGTTTGTTCGGGAAGGTAGACATCCCGGTCGCGTCCTCACAGCGCGTGTCGGCTTCCGTTAATTACTACTCCTTCCGCCAGGACCTGGAGTATGGTCGTCAGCCTGGCGTCTATGGCGAGACTCCCACCTCCCCGACCACATCGGTCGGCACTCTGCCTCCGGAAGATCCCGGCACCGACAATCTTGTGGGGCAGCTGCGCTATGAGCACGAGGACGTGCTTGGGGGGGAAGTCTCCGCACAGGCCTACGTGCAGGACTTCGAGACGTACTTCGGGTGGTCCACCTTCATCCCGGGGGGGGGACAGAGCTTCATTGAGTCCACCAAGTTTGGGGTCCGGCTCGACGCGAAGACGCCTCTCGGATGGACAGAGGGAAGTCAGCTCCTCTGGGGGGTGGACGCACTGCGCGACCAGACCGCCCAGCCCATCACGGACGGCCGTACGTTCGTGCCGGAGATGACGCAAACGAGCGCGGCTCCGTTCGCTCAGCTTCGCGTGCCGGTGACCGATCGCCTCACGTTCCGGGGAGGAGCGCGGTACGAGGCGCTTTCCCTTGACGTCGTCGACTTCACGACGCTGCGTGAAGAGATTGACACGAACGGAGACGGAGAGCCCGATGCCCGCAACGACGTGGAAGGCGGCACGCTGACCTACGGGAATTTGACCTTCAATGCAGGCGCCGTGTTCAGCGTCAGTGATCCGGTGGACGTGTTTGCCTCCTTCGAACAGGGCTTTGCAGTCAGTGAAGTGGGGCGTGTACTCCGCAGCACCTCGGCCGAGTCGGTGGAGGTGCTCAACCCCGAGGCGAAGACCGTCAACAGTTATGAGACGGGCGTGCGGGTCGGGCTCCCCCGTTTCGAAATGACCGCCACGGGCTACTATACCACGTCCGAGCTCGGTAGCTCGTACGGTCAGAACTTTGAGATTGTCCGGGCACCCGAGCACGTCTACGGTGTGGAACTCACGAGCGACATTCAAATGGCCGATCCAGTGGCCATGGGGGGCACGTTCTCCTGGGTGAAAGGCGTTCAGGACGCCGACGACGACGGTAGGTACGAGACGCCGCTGCCCGGCAACCGCATTCCGCCGGTGAAGGTGACCGGATACGTCGAGATGACGCCCCTCGACGGATGGAGTAGTCGTATCCAAGTACTATCGTCCGGGCTTCGGGACGCCTTCCCCGGCTCGTCCGCCTACGCCCAGGGCCGGGTGTCGCCGTACACGATCTTTGACCTGTCGAGCCGGCTCGATGTGGGGCCTGGAACCCTGACGATTGGGATTGAGAACCTGTTTGACAACTACTACTTCCCGGTCCGGTCCCAGTATCCGGCTCTTGATGGTTCGTATACGCCGGGGCGTGGCAGGAATGTGACGCTCTCGTACTCAGTTACGTGGTAAGCCTTCTCTCTCCACGCTTTTGCTCGGACCGGTCTGGCCTGAGGCATGTCCTCGCTTCGTCGCGTCTCGTCCTGGATTCACCTGTACGGTGGGTTGGTGCTGGGCGGACTCCTCATCCTCATTAGCGTGACGGGTAGTGCCCTCGTCTTCGAGGACACGCTCAGTGGCTGGCTGCGCCCCGATCTCCACCACGTGAATCCGTCGGGGGATCGGGTGTCGATGGACGCGGTGTTCGAGGTGGTGGACGACACCTACCCCGAGGCCACGCCGTGGATTGCCAATCTTCCATCGGAGCCGACCGACCCCGTGGTCGTGCGGCTGGGCCCAGAAGCCCCGAGCGTGTACGTCGATCCGTATCGGGGACGCATTCTCGGGGACCAGCGGCCGGACGAGGGGCTCGTGAATACGACCGTCGGCCTGCACGTGGAGCTGTTGGCCGGGCGAACGGGCGGCCTGATCGTGGGGGTGAGTGGCCTGTTGCTCGTGCTGCTCACCGTCACCGGCCTCGTCCTCTGGTGGCCGCGGCGCCTGAAACAGACCTGGAAGGCGCTCCGCGTGTCGTGGCAGCAGGGAGCGGTGCGCTTCAACTACGACCTGCATCGGGCCGGTGGCTTTTACACCGCCCTCTTTCTGCTGGTGACTGCCCTCACGGGCAGCGCGTTCGTCTTTTATCCGACCACGCAGCAGCTCATCGCCACGGTTACGGCCTCTGAACCTTGGCCGCCCTCGCCGCCTACGGTCACCGAGGGCCGCGGCGCGGACACGTCCGCGGCGGTGTCGTATCAGAATGTAATGGAGGCCGCGACACAGGCCCTTCCCGACGCCGAGCCAACATTTCTGTATTTTCCGGAGGCATCCGACACACCAGCTACGGTTCGTCTTCGAACCCCGCCGGAGTGGCACCCCAACGGCCGCAGCTTCGTCTATACCCGCCCGTCCGACGCGTCCGTCCTGCGGGTCGATGATGCGCGCACGGCACCGTGGGGCGCGCAGATCCTCCAAACCTTCTATCCGCTCCATATCGGCGCCGTCGGAGGGATCCTCGTGAAGTGGCTCTATGTCGTGCTGGGCCTAGCACCCACGGTATTGTCCGTGACCGGCACCATCATCTGGTATCAACGCTGGCGCAGCGTGGCCCCATCGGAGAAGGCTCCGGTGGCCACGCCGCAGAATACCCGGTTCGTCATACGGCCGGAGGACCGCACATCCCGGGAGGAGAAGACTCCACTTCCCCCCCGTCCCTGACAACTCAGGGGAACAAGACGCTCGGAGATGGAGCGATTACCCTTGCTGCTGGAGGCGCTCGGCGGTGGCCTCAACCTCCTCCCACACGCGAAGTATATTCTCGCCCAGGATCTGCTGGACCTCCTCGGCGGTGTAGCCGCGGCGGAGCAGTTCGGCGACGAGGTTCGGGTAGCCCGAGGGGTC
>CAYLMT010000112.1:0-6584 GCA_964384855.1 uncultured Salinivenus sp. | reverse complement strand
TGCCTCGATACGGTCTCGATACCGGCTTTTTCTTTCGCCTCTTTTCGGGCACCGACCGGACGCACGCCGTGTGGGGGGACATCGTCGAGGCATCGGCGGAGGGCGTCGTCTCCAGCGTATCCGCGTATGAGCTTCAACGAAATGCCCTGAAGGGGCTGCTCGTTCGGGAGGACGTGGAGGAGTTTCTTGAGGAGCTTCCGATTCTCTGCGTTGTGCACGACTCGCTTTCGATGGACACGGTGCAGCGGGCGGCTCATCTCGGATGGGGAAACGGTCTATCGATGGCGGATGAGCTCATCCTGCAAGCGTTTCTCGACGAGGACGTGAGCCACATCCTCACGACCGACCACGACTTGGCGGCGTACGAGGGAGACCCCGAGGTAGAGGTTCTCTGAATGCGGAAATCGGGATCGCGTCTCCCTACTCGTAGGCCGCCACAAACGACTCGACCTGCTCGTCGGACCCGATCAGGAGGAGGTGCCCCTCCGACGGCAATGTGGTATCGCCCGTCAGTTCCGTCACGAACGTGTCCCCCTGTTCAAGGGCCACGACATTCAGGCCCGTCTGCTTTCCGATTTGGCTTTCCGCCAGGGTTTTCCCCTGCAGAGAGGACGGGATCTCTCGAGTAAAGAGATCGACTCCCTCCCCGAGTACCACGAGGCGACGGCCCTGAATGGCCGAAGAGACCGCATCCACGCCGAGCGTCGCGTAGCTGAGCACAAAATCGGCCCCGGCCCGATGGATGGCCTCCAGGTTGCGCTCGTGGGTGATCCGGCTTACGACGCGCATCTTGGGGTTGAGGTGGCGGCAGTAGGAGGCAAGGTGGATGTTGACGGCGTCGTCGTTCGTGGTGAGCAGGACGGAGGGCGCGTCCTCGATGCCGGCCTTCTTCAGGAGTACGTACTCGGCCGCGTCTCCGCAGAACACGTCCGCGCAGTACGGGCGAAGGACCTCGCAGCGCTTCTGCTCCTTCTCGACGAGGTGGACGGGCACCCCGCGCTCGTAGAGGGCCTGTACGGCGGCGCCCCCCACCCGCCCGCCGCCAATGACGAGGACCGGACACTCCTCCGGGCCGTCGTCGGACACGACCTGCCGATTGAGGGCGCGAAGTTGGTTGTTCGTCCCGGTCACGACCATCACACTGGTCGGGGTCAGGGGTACGTCTGGTTGCACCGGGCGCAGGGTGCCCCGCTCCCAGAGGCCCACGATGGTTGCGCCGGTCTGTTCGCGGAGACGGGCCTCCCGTAGGGTTTTCCCTTCCAGGGACGTGTTGCGAACCGGAAGCTCCGCGAACTGCAGGTCTCGGTACTGTCCAATCGGGTGCACCTCGCCGTGCTGGGTGGTGACACGGGTAGCCAGCTGCTCGCCCAGCCAGCGCTTGATGGGAAGTGTCTGGGTGGCTCCGCTCAGCTCCAGGATGTCCTCCGAATCGTCGTCGCTGATGAAGGCGGCAATCGGCACGTCGGGGGCCTCCTCCCGCACCGTAAGCGTAATGTTCGTGTTCATCTGGTCGTCGTGGTTGGCCAGCACAAACCGGGCCCGGTCGGCTCGCACAGCCTCGTACGTCTCTTTGCTGTCGACATCTCCCGTCACCACCTGAATGCCGTCGACCTGCAGGTTGGCCGCTTTGTGAGGGTCGGGCTCCAGCACCACGTACGGGACCTCATCCTGCTCCAGCCGCCGAATGACACCCTGGGCGATCGTGTCGTAGTTGGTGAGCACGACGTGGCCCTCCGCGTGGTCCGGCAGCGCGCGGGGGGCAGTGTTGCGGATTTGCGACTCCAGCCACGGGGCGTAGAAGAATCGAATGAACGCGAAGGGGAGCACAATGAGCAGCATCACAATGCCGGACAGCAGGACGAAGACGCTGAATAGGCGCCCGATGTCGGACTGAAACGTGATATCTCCAAAGCCGAGGGTACTCATCACTGTGAGGGTCCAGTAGAGCCCCGTGATCCAGGAGTGCTCCTCCCCCTCCACATACAGCATGATGAAGTGAAAGACCACCGTGAAGACGAGGATAACCCCCACCAGGATGGCGAGGTACCGAAAGAGAATCCGCAGATTGCGCTTTATCTTGCGATCTTTCAGGAAATAGGAGAGGTGGGTGCTGATGGTTTTCATGAGAAGAACGGGGACTAGAAGCCATCAGTGATTTATCGCTTGCGCGTCGGAAACACGGACCACGGCGCAAGTTGTGCCCTGTGCCCGATTGGCTGTGCCTCCGATGATCCTGGCGTGGAGGCTTCCTTGGCTGAGGATCCTCCTGCGAGATCACCGGTTTCGATCCGCCGAAGTTCTTTTTCATCGGCGGGCATAGGTCGTGGCGGAGCAGTCTGGCTTTAAGCGAAACGTCGGCCTCTTTATGGCCGTCATGATCGGCATCGGAGCCATGATGGGACCGGGCGTATTTGCACTTCCCAGCGAGGTGGCCGGGTCGATCGGGCCGCTCGGCATCGTGGCGTACCTGGCGATGGGCCTTCTCACGCTGTTCACAGCCCTCACCTACAGCGAGCTGGGGGCCGCCATTCCCATCGCTGGCGGCGGGTACTCGTTTGCTAATCGGATCCTGCCCTCCCCGATCGCCTTCCTCACGGGCTGGTTTTTCTGGATTGGTAACACGCTGGCCTGCGCGCTCTACGCGGTCATCTTTGCGCTCACGATCCAGACGTACTTTTGGCCCGGGGCGAGCGTCTTTCTGATCGTGCTGGGAACGACGGTCGTGTTCACCGCGACCAACGTGCGGGGGCAGGCCGAGGCCCTCCAGGTCATCACGGTCATGAACGTGGTGGAGCTGCTCATCCTGATTGGCGTCGGGGTGCTCGGTGCGTTCCAGGTGGAGCCGGCTAACTTGGAGCCGTTTGCTCCCATGGGCCTCGGGCCGCTCATTCCGACGATGGGCCTCATCTACATCTCGTACGTGGGCTTCGACCTCATTACGGTGGCGGCGGAGGAGATCATCGATCCGGCCCGGACGATTCCCCGGGCCATCCTCATCACGCTCGGGGTGGGCATTGCCATCTACGTGCTGATCCTGTGGGTGATGATGGGGACGGTCTCGTATAAGGAACTGGCCCAGACGAGCACGCCGTTTATCTTCATCGCCGACTACCTTTTCGGCGGATGGGGACGTTGGGCAGGTATCATTGCCACGATCATGGCCAGCCTCTCGGCGTTTAGCGTCACGCTGGGGGCCAGCTCGCGTGTGCTGTTTGCGCTCGGGCGCGACGGGCACTTTCCGGAGTTCTTTGCCCGCTTGCACTCGACCTACCGGACGCCGCACATCTCGCTCTACATCTGTGCCGGACTGGTGGTCGTGCTCAGTGGACTGGGCGTCGTGCGCTTTCTGGCGTCGGTCAGCAGCTTCGGATATCTGGTAGCCATCGGGATCGTAAACACCACGGCGATCGGACTGCGTCGGCGCATGCCCAACCTGCGTCGCCCGTTCAAGGTGGTGCTGTATCCGCTCGCACCCATCCTTGGGGCCGTCTCGTGCTGGTTTTTTGTACCCACGCTCGAGCCGCGCAGCCTGCTACTGGGCGTCAGCCTGACGCTCATCGGCTGCGTGCTGTACCTGTTACAACCGGAGAACCGCGAGGAGCTGTCGGCCATTCCGGCGCTCTTGCGCGACGTCAAACTTCGAATTCAAGCCTACTGGAGGCCACACATGAATGTACTCATCGTCGGGGGCGGAAGCCAGGGCGCCAATATTGCCGACCGCCTCCTAAAACAAGACGAGTTTCGGATGGTCTTTCGCTCGTCGGAGTATCAGATTACCTTCATCGAGCAGGACGCCGATCGCTGCGACGAATTGGGGCAGCGTTACAACGTGCCCATCTTTCAGGGCGATGGGACGAAGCAGGACCTCCTGGAGCAGGTGGAGCCGCAGAAGATGGATGTGGCCATTGCCGCCACCAACAGCGACGAGCGCAATGCCATTGTGGCCCTGCAGGCCAGGCGCCTGGGCATCGAGCGGGTGATTGCCATCGCGCGGGACCCCGACTACGTCTCGCTCCTGGAGGAAAGTGGGATCGTGTGCATCAGCGCGCCCTACGCGACGGCGGCGATGGTGGAAAATTACCTAGACCGACCCCAGGTGGCGGAGCTCTTCGAGATCGAGAGCGGGGTGGCGAGCCTCATCGACATGGTCGTGCCGGAAGACAGTCCGGTCGTGGGACAAAAGATTCAGGACATCGACATTCCGGAGCAGTGTGTCGTGGCGGCTGTTCTTCGCGACGAAACCTTCGTGGTCCCTCGCGGCGAGACGGAGATTCGTTCGGGGGACGAAGTCGTCTTCATCGGGCCACAGGATGACATCCAAACGGCGCATCGACTCTTTAAGGGTGAAACGGAGTCCTCGTAGTGCCACCGAGTGGAGAACTGTGGAAGGTGCCCGACTTCCGGATCCTCCATACCTCTTTATGGAGCTTCCGAAATGGACCGGTCGAAGACAATCTCTTCGTCGGGCACGGCGGGGCCGGAAACGACGATGCTATCGTCATAGACGAAGATGTCCGTGCGGGAACTGGCCAGGACCGACGACATGTCTGATTTCATCGTAATTGGCACCTCGAGCGCTCGTCCCGCTTCGCCCTCCGGATAAAGGCGAAGTGTGCGGGTCTCCCCAACGGGATATTTCTCGAAGGCCTTCGTTGCTCCGCCTCCGTCCAGGGTACCTGGGGTCCAGCGCGCACCGCTAGGCGTTTCGATAAGGAGAGCCTCAGAAAAGGGGTGATCCTCCGTGTCGTCCTCAATTCCAATGTTGAGGAGAATGGTGCGATCGGCGTTCGACTCGGTGACCTGGGCAGTTTCCGCCTCCGATGCCTCGTCAGACTCGGTGCCGCAACTGAGCGGCGCGAGCGAGAACGCCGCGAGGCCGAGACCTAGAGCGACGGTGACGAGGAGTGTGGAGGGTGTAGTGGTTCGCTGTGTCGTGGTTGCGGGCATTGGCAGCGGAGAGACTAGGTGGTGGAGAAGGAGTAGAGTCGGCTCCGCGGGACTTACGGACCAGGGGCGGAGCGTTGTTCGAGCGTATCCGGGGAGACGCGCTCCTCGAACAGGACACGGGCATGGGACCGAAATGAAATACCCTGGGTCGACTCGGTCGTAATCATGACCGTCTCGACGACCGGTGCCGGGACCGGTGCCTCCGCGTGCCAGCGCACGATGAAATTAGCGCCCACACCGCCCCGAACGTCGTCCTGCTCCACCACGACGTAGGTGGAGGCAAGCGGCCCGAGGGTGCGGGCCGTGTCTAAATAGGCGCGGACGTGCTCGCCGTTGCTGTCGTAGTAGTCGATGGTCGAGAGGATGAGGGGCGTATCGGGGCTCGTGTTGCGGATGCTCAGCGTCGTGGTCAGGTTCATCGATCGCCGAGCGTCCCGAAAGTAGATGTGGGAATACGCAGGCACGTACAAAGTTTGGCTCCGGACCCGCTTGGACGGACTCCCCTGGGCGGAGGACGGAGCAGGGGCCGTTGAGAGGCTGTCTAGGTGGGAGGAGGGGGGACCAGTGTTTGATCCGGGGTCGCCGGACGGTCCACACGCCCCGAGAGCCGCGAGTACAACAGTGGCCAAGAGAAACGGCAATCGGGAATGCAGGGGCGGAGAGGACATGAGAATAGGAGATATATTTGCGAGGCCGAACCGGCAAGCGTCCTTCAAGGACTGCTGGGTGAATGATCCTCGTTTCCCGGAGTACCTGAGAGGTCATTCCCAGTACGCCTACCGATTCCGAAATGAAGGCGTCCCATAACGGCTCCTGTGGTGACGGAAAGCATGGCCGCGGGGCCAACTTCTCCCGCCGCAAGTCTCGGAAACACGAAGATACCCACCCCTACTATGGTCCCGATGCCAATGGCCAATGCCGGCACGAGACCGAGTGTCAGTTTAGTTCCTTCTGCTCAGTTTCTGGCGTACCCATCGCAGCAAGAATCCTCTTCGGATCTGACGATGGTGATTTGGGGCTTACTCCTCGGGCGAGGTCGTCAATCCAACCGCCTCCTTCAGACGTTTCACCCCTTCAACGGCGCGCACCGAGAGGGTGTCCGGCACGTAGCGACGCACCATGAGCACCGAGCAATCGGCCCGGTCGGCCACCACGTCGGGGATCGAGCCGAAGAGGACCTGACGCAGGCTCCACTCACGTGAGGCGCCAATAATAACGAAGTCGTAGTCCACCTCGGTGAGCGTCGCATCGATGCCGCCGGTCACGCTGTCGGACTGTCGGAGGAGATACTCCACGCGATCGGTGTCGTCGACCAAGCCCTGAACCGTCTCGTTGAGAGCCGCCGTTTCTGCGTCCTCGTCCACGTCTTCACGGACGACGCGAAGCAGGTGCACGGTCGCGTCGGTGAGACGGGCCACACGTACCGCGATCTCCAGCCCGAGCTGCGCATGGAGACCGCCGCCCCAGGGCAGGAGGATGTTGTCGACGGAGGCGAATCCTCGGTTCTTCAGAATGCCGAGGTCTGCCGGGAGGTCCCGCACAATGCGCTGGATGGGGCTGTTGTAGATGCGGCCCACGTTGAAGCCACCCTGCCAGCCCATGAGCAGCATGTCGGACTCCTGGGCCTGCGTTTCGTC
>CAYLMT010000111.1:4449-6605 GCA_964384855.1 uncultured Salinivenus sp. | reverse complement strand
CCGCCGGCCTCTTGACGCGTCCAGGCATACGTGTGGGTGCCGGGCGCGACGGGCTCATCCTCGAGAAGCGTCGCCACCCGCCGCCCTAGCAGGTCGTATAGCTCCAGCGTCGCCCGGGTGCGCTCGGGGACCTGGTACCGAAAGGTGGCGTGGCTACGGACCGGGTGGGGCACACTGGGAAGAAGCTCCACGCGCTCGGGACGATTCGTCTCGGTGCCGAGTCGCTGCTGGACCGCCGCGGACGGCCCGACGAGAATTTGCAGCGATCGACGCTCGGTCGTCTCGGACGCCGGGAACTGATACCGCGGGCTCTCCCGGAGATTTTGGGTTTGGTCAAGAACGGGATCCACCATCCACACCGATAGCTCCTCCGGCACGGACGAGAGGCCCGACGCGGTGACGGTGACCAGGCCAGACACATTGGTCCGCACGTCGGCGGTCCAGGTACGGAGACGCCGGCCAGTGGCTCGTACGTCGCGCCACAGCCCCGCCTGCTGAGAGGACGCCTGAAAGCTCAGGGACACGTACTCGCCAATGGGTGGAGGCTCCCGGCCGTCCCGAGCATCGATACCATCGGTCGCCCCGGGGGCCGTCCCAAGAACATTCACCGCGTCCCGGGCCTGGCCCACCTGGGCGGACAGCTCGACCTCCCATGTCGTTTGCTTCGTTCGGACTGACGCGGTGGAAGCAGAGGGGGCTGCACTCGGATCAAGAACGAGCGTCCCGGCCTGTCCCTCAGAAAGACGAACGAGATACCCCCGATAGGGCTCGAGCACGTCGCCCGCACTCTTGGGGACGAAGGAGCCGTTGTAGCCGAACACGTCCTGCAGGGTGCCGGCCGTGCTCTCCACCCGAACCTGGCTCAGCGGCACCTCGAACGCAAACGGATTGCCAATGAGGTTCCACCCCTCGTCCAGCGGAATCTCGAAAGGCTGGTCCGTGCGAATCGATGTGGCGTCGACCGAGGCTAGGGAGCCCGCCGAGCGACGGATGAACCAGAGGCCCCGCCCCGGCGCCAGGGACGCGCTCAGATCCTCCTGTTCTATGTACCCACCGTCCGCCGTGAGGCCCTCTGCCCCAATCCCAAAGAGACGCCACTCAGCCGGGTCGTACGGCGTGAGGGAGGCAAACACGTTCGAGAGCTGCGGGTCGTCCAACTGGCCGGGAAACGACACCATTCGGTACGCACTTTGGGCTGAGCCGCCCGGCTGTGAGAGCGACTCGGTTTCTGTCTCGACTCGAATCGACGCCACGCCCTCCGTCGGGGCGCGCACCGTGTCTCCGGCCGGATTTCGGGTCTCAACGACGAACTCGATGCCCCGAAAGGTGGCCTGATCGCCCGGAACGGTCCCCGTGAACTCGCCCCCGTCGTCTGTCATCGTCTCCTCCGTAAATGACGCGGCCCCGCCCTCCCGGTACCGTAGCCGCACGGCTTCGCCCGACGGCACATTGCTGGCCTCGACCGTCACGTCGACGGCGGACCCTGCATCGACAGGATCAGGGGCCGGCATCTCGGGCTCGGTAATCTGAAGAGACACCGGAGGAAAGGGAGTCGCCGAGTCCTCGTTCGAAAACGACGATTCCTCCGTGCTCGAATCGCCGCAGGAGACCGTGCCGTCCCCGGTTTCCGCGACATCGGCGGTCACACGATAAAAGTACGTCGTGCCATTGCTCAGGCCGGTGTCGGTGTAGATCAGCGATGTCTCTCCGGCGGCCTCGACCTCTGCCACCCGCAGTTCTGTGTGATCGCCCGGATTGTCGTTCGGAATCGACTCGGTGTCCCTATAGACACGGTAACAAGGGATCGTGTCCCCTTCCTCCACGGTCGGGGCCTCCCACGCCAACGAATTCTCCTGGTTGCCCGGGGTGGCCGTGAGAGTCTGGGGCGCCTGGGCCAGTGCCCCTATGGGGAGAAGGAACCAGAGAACAATGAGGTACCGAGCGGTCATGCGGGCGGAGAGGCGTGTGCGTAGTACGCGCAACAACGAGGAGCCTCTACTCGGGAGGCGGCTCCGGGCGGGGAAGCGGCTCCGGGCCGTCGTCCGACCCGCCTCCACCAAACAGAAGCACCGCGGCGGTGCCGAGGGCGGCCGCGGCAACGCCAATCGTCCACCGGACCCAGCGCCGATTCCCCTCCTCGTCGGCCTCTGCCCGGG
>CAYLMT010000111.1:0-4349 GCA_964384855.1 uncultured Salinivenus sp. | reverse complement strand
CTACCGGGGCGCTTTCGGGAACGATGGGAACCCTCATACAGCCCATCGCAAGGACGGGTTGCAGTGGCCCCCCAACTCCGCTTCACAGAACGAATCGTGTCGAAGTGCTGCCCCTCTGCCCCCTCACTCGTGGGACCGATTGGAGAGGCCCATCGACGATTAATCGTCCTCCTCCCCGTTGGTCGGAAAGTCCACTTCAAGATACGTGGTGCCGTTCTCTCGTACCGCCACGTGCTGACCTCGGGGATCAAACTCAAGCAGCGGATGTCCCTCTTCGGAGGGTTGGCGGAATTCGATCTCGGCTTCTCCGCCCTCCTCCCCCACGTCCAGTTCGCCCCGAGTGGTGTCGGCCACCACCACCTGGTAGGTGCCTGCAGAGAGGTCCTCGACCTCAAGCTTGAATTCCGTTCTGTCGGATTCCTGTTCAAACTCCGCGTCCCCAGAGGCATCAGGATCCGGCCCCGTGTTCTCCAGATCGGTTTCGATTTCGACTTCGGTTTCGTCGTCTTCATCGTCCTCATCATCTTCGTCCTCGTCTTCATCCTCATCCTCGTCGTCTCCATCCTCTTCGCCGTCTCGATCGTCGTCCTCAAATCCTTCAATGGATTCTTCAATGTTCTCTTCAACGAGATCATCAAACGGCCCCTCTTCCCCTGCCTGGGCAGGATCCACGAGTGAACGATCGGCCCGCCGAAACCACTCGTTGACCTCGACCGAAAACGTGATGTTGGTCGTGCTGTCCGGACTGACTTCGATCGGTGGTTCCAGTTCAATCTCCCGCTCGGCGTTGAGGTCACTCGTGAAGGTAAAGTCCTGTCCCGTACCGCCGGCGGGCGTATAGCGTCCCTGCACACGAATGCTGGCCTCGGGCGGGAAGTCGTGCTGCGCCAAGAACGCACTATCGGCGGGAAGCTGCGGCTCGAGCTTGTGCACTTCAAATTCCACTTCCTCCCAGCGGCCAATTGGCAGCGTCGTATCGACCACCACGGTTGGGGCCTCTGCATTGAGCGGAAGCGGAACGAGGATCGGCCCCGACTCAATCTTCTCACAATCGTCGTCCGACCCGGAACCCTCCTCACCGGAACAGTCTTCGTCGTCATCGGCCCGATCAAACTCAATCTCACGGACCACCATCTCGACCGCGTCGAGGCGAAGCGTGTTGCCCTCCGGATCGGTGAGTGTTCGCTGGCCCTCCGTATTCTTAGACGTCGCTCCCGCCCCATCCGAAAACGCCATCGAGACCGGCGCGGCCGACTCGCCGGGGTCCGACCCCGCAACGGAACTCCCGTCACAGGCCCCAAGGCCCAGAACCAGACCGGGGAGAATCAAAAGTCCGGCGAGAACGTGAAGCGGGCGAAATACAGCGTCGTCAGCACGAAACATGGGAATGTACATGGGCGAGTGCGGATTGGTAGATTCACACGAGGGCTGCCTTCACGACGGTGTGTCGGCACCGAGACAGATCAAGCCCCGCACCAGCGTACAATTCCTCCACACTCTTTCACTCAAACACCACAAAACCCTGTATCATGGTGACTCACGGATGGGACACCTGAACCATTCAGCCCATAGTGTTCGCGCTGCGTGTTTCGTCGTCGGACGGCTCGTGTCTCACTGGTGTCTCGCCTGAGACAGGCCGTCCCTGTCCGTGACCGGAGCGTCGGTACGTTGGGCCCCGGCCTCTCCGGCCGCCCAGCCTCGACGGACCAACTCCCCCGGAATTCGTATAGGATCGACTCCTCTCGATTCAATCCAAGGGCCGACATGTCTCTCCGGCGCAAGATTTTATTGCTGGTATCCGGCCTCGCGCTTGGAACCGTGGTCGCGGGGAGTGTGGCGGGGCTAACCCTGTGGTACGTTCGTCTCGGGGCCGGGCCTCTCTTGGCGAAGGTGCCCGAGACAGAGGCTCTGCTCCGCCGCAGCCTCTGGCTCGTCGGCGGCATCACAGGACTCGTCGCACTTGGGGCCGTACTCGCGGGACGGTGGCTGCTCTCGTCGTTCCGAGGGTCCCTCCAGGTGCTGCGGAAGGCCGTGGAGCAGGTCCGAACGGGTCGGCTCGACGCCCAGGTCTCCGTCGATCCGGACGACGAGCTCACGCGGTTGGCCCAGGCGCTGAATCGGATGACCACCACGCTGAGCCAGCGGACCGTCTCGCGCGACTACCTGCACGCTGTGCTCGATTCCATGGCAGAGCTCCTGTTCGTGGTGGACACTGATGGCCGGATCCGACATGCCAACGAGGCTGCCGCCCAGGCTCTCGGATGTTCGGCGACGGACCTGCAGGGAAGTGCCCTTGCCGATCACTTCGACGTCGATCCCCTGTCCAGCTCCGAGCAGAGCCCGGTCGAGCGGTCCCTGACGCCCACGGACGGTCCGGACCGCCCCGTACTGGTATCCCGCTCGGCACTCGAAGGGGCCGACGCCACCCAGGGTACGCTCGTGTGCGTAGCCCAGGACATCTCGGAGCGCAAGGCGGCCGAAGAGAAATTGCGCCGCTCCCTAGAGGAAAAGGAGGTCCTACTCCGCGAGATTCACCACCGCGTCAAGAACAACCTGCAGGTCATTTCGAGCCTCCTGAACGCCCAGGCGCGCGACGTGGAGGCTCCCGCCATTCGAGAGCGGTTTGAGGAGACCCAGGACCGCATCCGCTCCATGGCATCCATCCACGAGCAACTCTACCAGTCCGACGACCTGGCTCGGGTTGACTTTGAAGCCTATCTCGAAACTCTCCTCGACGACCTCTTCCGCTCCCACCGAACCGATCGAATTGATCGCACCCTGGAGGCCGACGCTCATCCGCTCTCCGTCGACCAGGCCATCCCCGCCGGGCTTATCGTCAATGAGCTCGTCACGAACGCCCTCGAGCATGCCTTTCCAAACGATCACGCCGGAACCGTCGCCGTCACCTTCCGGGTCGAAAACGGCGAGGCCCAACTCACCGTCGCGGATGACGGCCAGGGAACTGAGGTCCTCAAGGAGAAGGGGAACCTCGGGCTTCGTTTGGTGCACGGGCTTACGCGTCAGCTTCGGGGCCGTCTCTCCACCGACCTGAAAAACGGCGTCACCGTCACGATCACGTTTCCCATGAACCCGTCCCGCTAATCCATGTCGACCCCGGCCCGCATCTTGATCGTGGAGGACGAGTTTGCCGTCGCCATGGAGTTGGAGGATCATCTGGAGGCGCTCGGCTACACCGTCGTAGACCACGTCATGACCGGCGCCGCGGCCATCGACCGCGTGGCGGACGCCGAGCTTGATCTCGTTCTCATGGACGTGCGTCTCGACGGCTCCATGGACGGTGTGGAGGCGGCCCAGACCATTCGGGACGAGCACCCGCTCCCCGTCGTCTTCGTCACCGCCTACAGTGACGACGAGACTCTCCAACGGGCGACCGACACGACTCCCTTCGGCTACGTCGTCAAGCCGTTTGACGAGCGCGAGATCTACGCCGCAGTGGAGGTGGCCCTGCAGACCCATGCCCTCCAGCGCCGGGTGGAACGGGCCCACGAGGACCTACGGCAGGTTCTGAACGGCCTCCGTCAGGGCACGGCCCTCATTGACCCTGAGGGGCACCTCCGCTTTCTGAGCGATCCGGCGGCCCGCCTGCTCGACACCGCTCCCGAGGCCGCCCCCGGCACACCGTGGACGACCGTTCTGCCTGTCGACGACGACACCATCGACACTCTCCGAACCCGGATGGAGGCCCCGACCGAGGTCGAGGATCCCGTCACGGCCTCCCTGTCCCACGAGGACGGCTCGTCGTACCGCGTCGAAATTGAGGTCCGCCCCGACCCGCGTGATGACGACCGGCACATCCTCGTGTTCTACGACGTGACGGAGGTCCACGAGCTCCGCCGCCTGCTTGACGACCAATCACGATTCCACGACCTCGTGGGCAAAAGCGCCCCGATGCAGGACGCCTACGAGCAAATCCGGTCTGTCGCCGACGTAAAGACGACGGTGCTCATCCAGGGCGAGACGGGCACCGGGAAAGAGCTGGCTGCCCGAGCCATCCACGACGAGAGCCCGCGGGCCGACGGCCCGTTCGTGACCGTCAACTGTGCCGCCCTGAATCCCGACCTCGCTGGCAGTCGGCTGTTCGGGCACCGGAAAGGGGCCTTCACAGGCGCGACCGAGGACCGAGCCGGGTACTTTGAGGCAGCGGACGGGGGCACCCTGTTTCTAGACGAGATCGGCGACGTACCGCTCGACGTGCAGCGCCAACTCCTGCGGGTGCTCGAAGAGGAAGCCGTAACCCGGCTCGGGGAGACCGAATCGCGCCACGTGGACGTTCGCATTGTGGCCGCGACGCACCGCAACCTCGACGAGGAGGTCGACGCCGACCGATT
>CAYLMT010000110.1:0-6651 GCA_964384855.1 uncultured Salinivenus sp. | reverse complement strand
GTCGTTTCGTTCTTTCCGCACTGCTGGGCCCACGTGATGGGACTCATAGCCATTGGCGACATCCACGGATGCCTCCAGCCGCTCAATACCCTTCTTGCCCGGCTGGACCCCTCGCCGGACGACCATCTCCTGTTTGTGGGCGATTACATCGATCGGGGCCCTGACTCCAAGGGCGTAATCGACCGGCTTCTCGATCTACAGGAAGAAGTTCCCTGTACCTTTCTGAGGGGCAACCACGAGGCGATGATGATCGAGTACCTCGACTCTGGGGCGTTTAGTCTTTGGCGCATGAATGGAGGCGTCTCGACCCTTCAAAGCTACCTGAACGGCGACAGCTCCGAGGTCCACATTCCAGGTGCCCACGCCGACTTTGTCCGCAACACGAAGCTCTACCACGAGACCGAGGACTACCTGTTCGTCCACGCGGGGCTGCGTCCGAACCTCACTGTGAAAGAGAACCTGGAGCAGCCTGACGAGCAGGTGTTTTTGTGGGAACGCGGGCACCTGGAGGCCTCGGAGTTAGCCTGGGAAAAGACGGTGGTCTGCGGCCACACGCCCCAACCGGAACCCATCAACCGCGAGAAGCTGATTCTCATCGACACTGGCTGTGTGTACCACATGAAACCCGGCATGGGCCGCCTTACGGCTGTGCATCTGCCGGAGAGAACGTTTGTTGACGTGCCCTATGCCGACGGTTGACCTTGAGGTGGATTCGAAACAGGAACACCCCCGTCGAGCGCACAATACACCCCGGTCGCACTCAGTTTCAAGTCCCTCTACCCCGCTAATGTCGCTTCAGTGCGGCCTCGTCGGCCTCCCCAACGTCGGCAAATCCACCATCTTCAATGCGCTGAGTAGCGCTGGGGCCGAGGCCGACAACTATCCCTTCTGTACGGTCGACCCGAATGTAGGGGTCGTGCCGGTCCCCGACGAGCGCCTCCCACGCGTCGCCGAGCTGGCCGGGTCGCCGGAGACGGTGCCCACCAGCATCGAGTTTGTCGACATCGCCGGGCTCGTGGAGGGGGCGGCCGAGGGGGAAGGACTGGGCAACCAATTTCTCGCACAGATTCGGGAAGTGGACGCCATCATCCACGTCGTGCGCTGCTTTGAGGACGACGAGGTGGCCCACGTGGCGGGCTCGGTCGACCCGGTCCGAGACGTGGAGGTGATCAACACGGAGCTCCTTCTGAAGGACCTGGAGACAGTGGAGAACCGCCTCGAAAAGGTAAAGACGGCCTCGAAGAAAGGCGACCAGGAGGCTACCGAGGAGCTGAAGGTGTTCGAGCGGCTCCACGATCACCTGAGCGAGGGCGAGTGGGCGCGCTCGTTCGAGGTGAGCGAGCCCGAGCAGCCGCTCATCGACGAGCTGTTTCTACTGACCGACAAGCCGGTTCTCTACGTTGCGAACGTGGGAGAGACGGACCTGCCCGAGGGCAATGAGTACGTCGACCAGTTGCGCGCCATCGCCCAGGAGGAGGACACTCGCGTGGTTGCCATCTCGGCAGAGCTTGAGGCTCAGCTCACCGAGCTCGACCCGGAGGAGCGACAGCTGTTTCTAGAGGACGCAGGTCTGCGGCGCTCCGGCCTCGAACGGCTCATTCACGCTGCATACGATGTGCTGGATCTCATCACCTTCTTCACGGCGGACGAGAAGGGGGCCTACGCCTGGACCATCGAGGAGGGGACCCAGGCCCCCCAGGCCGCCGGGGAGGTCCACAGCGACTTCGAGGAAGGGTTCATCAAGGCCGAAACGATCCACTTCTCGGACTTCGACGAGGCCGGGTCCGAGGCCGCCGCCCGTGACGCCGGGCTCATCCGAACCGAGGGAAAGGACTACGTCGTGGAGGACGGAGACGTAATGGAGTTTCGGTTCAACGTGTCGTGATGCGTGAAGACGTAACGTGTGAGGTTCTCACACATCGTCGACCCGCGTTACACGCGTCACAGCATCTGCACCTCTGCACTCCGCCTCGTATATTATCACGTTCTCCGTTCTTTCAAGTGACTCCCTCCCGTCATGAACCGAGTCCGCTTTCCTCTGCTCGCTACGCTCCTCGTCGGCAGTCTGCTCTGGGCCGGGTGCACGTCGGGGTCGGACTCCGATTCCGAGCCGGTCGTGGCACCCACCGACACAATTGCGCCCGAAACGCGGGCCGACTCGGTGGCCTACCGCCTCCTTCAGGCCCACGGCGCAGATGCATGGGCAACGGCGCCGTACCTCCGGTTTAACTTCGGCATCGAGACGCCAGACGGTGCCCAGACGATCGCCCGCCATCTCTGGAACCGAACTACGGGTGAGTATCGAATCGAGTGGTCCGCGGGCCCGGATTCCTCGTACGTGGCGCTCGTCAACGTCCGGGAGCAACAAGACGGCCGCCTGGCCGGCACGGTCTACCTGAACGGGAACGAGTTGACGGGAGCGGCGGACGAAAATGCCCGTGAGGAGGCCTACGGCCGGTTCGTGAATGACACGTACTGGCTGCTGGCCCCCCTGAAACCCTTTGATCCGGGCGTCAACCGCACCTATCTGCCGGATTCCTCGACCGCCGAGCACGACGTCATCCATCTGACGTTCGACGACGTGGGACGCACGCCGGGCGACCAGTACTGGCTGTACGTCTCGACCGAGACGGGGCGGCTCGATCGCTGGGCCTATCATCTGCAGGGAATGCCCGACGACGCGGCGCCGCAGTTTTACGACTGGACGCAGTACCAAGAGCTGCAGGCCCCCGGGGGAACGGTGCGCCTTGCCGCACACAAAGAGGCCCTTGGGGCCGACCGAACGCTCCTCACGAACCAGTTGGCGCTGCCCGAGTCGCCTCCGGAGGGCGCCTTTTCGACAGCCGAACCGATGCTCGGCAGCGAGTAGCTTTCCGCGCCCCATCGGGGGCCGGCGTGCTGAGGGCCCGTCCCGCGCTTGATCGACGGACGACAAACGACTCATCGTGGACTATCGGTTTCAGATCGCTCGGCGCTACCTGGCCAGCCGTCGGGAGGTGTCGCTCATCTCGATCATCACCGGCATCTCGACGGTGGGGGTGACCCTTGGGGTCGCGTCGCTCATCGTCGTGCTTTCCGTGATGAACGGGTTTTACGACGTCGTGCGGGACCTTCTCGTCTCGCTCGACCCGCACGTCCGGGTCGTGAACGCGGACGGGCAGGGCGTCGCTAATGCCGATTCGCTCCTCCAGATCGCCCGTGAGACGCAGCACGTGACGGCGGCGGCGCCCTACGTGGAGGGCAAGGCACTGCTGATGAGCGACAACGCGGACGACGCCAACAGGGTGGTCCGGGTCCGGGGAGTCGACGCAGCCATGATGGAGACTGCGGCCCCGACGATGGCCATGGGACGCTTTGATCTGAGCCGGAATGCGGACGGGGTGCCGGGAATCGTGCTGAATCAGAGACTCGGGCAACGTGCGGGGCTCGTGCCGGCCGGCCGCACGCAGTCGTCGACCCCGGTGGGACTGTTGTCGGCTCCGGCCATCGAGCGCACCCTCACAAACATATTTGGACGTCCACCGGTGCAGCGCTTTGAAGTACGGGGCCTTTTCCAGTCGCAGGGCGCCTCGGAGGGGCAGCGCGTCTTCGTGTCGTTGGAGGAGGCACAAGAACTGTTTCGGACGGATGGACGCGTTACGGGAGTCGAACTCCGCCTCGACAACCTGGAGCGAGCCTCGGCGGTGAAGGCCGCGCTCCAGCAGAAGCTCGGGACTGATCGATACACCGTTCAGACTTGGTATGACCTTCAGCAGTCGCTCTACGACGTGATGCGACTGGAGAAATGGGGCGCCTCGGCCATCCTCGGGCTCATCGTCATCGTGGCGGCGTTCAACATCGTGGGCTCCCTGACGATGGTGGTGATCGAAAAGCGGGCCGACGTGGGAGCGCTCCAAGCCATGGGCGTCTCCCGGGCAGACGTGCGCCGCATCTTCCTGTTCGAAGGGGGACTCATTGGTGCACTCGGCACCGGACTCGGGCTCGTCCTGGGGCTTGGGCTCGCCTTTCTGCAGCAGTACTATGGAATCGTGCCGATGGCGCAGGCCGACTCCTTCCTCATTGACGCGTATCCCGTGTCGGTGCAGGCCCTCGACGTCGTCCTCATCGCGGTCGTCTCATTTGGGCTCTGCGTGCTGGCCGCCCTGTACCCGGCCGCCCGAGCAGCCGCCATCGAGCCGGCTCAAGCGGTTCACCTGGACGGCTGATCAGGCGGTCATACGGCAAAGAAGTCGGACCCGGTGCCTCCTCGATCCCGTTGACGTCCGTTGCAGGGCTGCTCAACTGGGGCCGTTTCTTTCCATCGTTTCGCGACCCAAGCTCATGATCAACGACGCGTTTGACCTCATTGGTCTGCCCGACCGGCCCGAAAAGCCGCGCGACCGTGGGCTCACGCACATGCTCGACAAGGGCTTGTCGGCTCGAGAGGTCGAAAATGTCCTCAATGGGGCCGCTCACATTATCGATGTCGCCAAGCTCGGGTGGGGGACGGCTGTCGTCACGAAAAACCTGGAGACGAAGCTGGACGTCTATCGGGAGGCCGGGATTCCCTTCTTTTTCGGCGGTACGCTCTTCGAGGCTTATTTCCTGCGGGACCAGATCGACGACTACCGGCGCCTTCTGGACGACCTGGACGTCCACCACGTCGAGGTTTCCGCCGGAGCCGTCTCCATGGCGCACGAGGACAAGCTGGAGTTCATCGAGCTCTTCGCGAAGGACTTCACCGTCGTGAGCGAGGTGGGCTCCAAGGACTCCAGCGATGTGATGCCGCCGTACCGATGGGTTGAGTTCATGCAGGCGGAGCTGAAGGCGGGGAGCTGGAAGGTGACCGCCGAGTCGCGGGAGGCCGGAACCGCCGGTCTCTTCCGTCCAAACGGGGAGGTACGAACGGGTCTTGTCGATGAGATCCTCTCCCGGGTCGATCCGCACGACATCATCTTTGAGGCCCCAAACAAAAAGCAGCAGGCGTGGCTCATCAAGCACCAGGGCGCAAACGTAAATCTCGGCAACATCCATCCCGAGGAGGTTGTCCCGCTCGAAACGTTGCGCCTTGGTCTGCGGGGAGATACGCTCTTCGAGTTCCTCACGCCAGGCATTACGCCGCACCTGCCCGGTGGAACCCCGTCCGGAGATGGTCATTGACAGCCAAACTGCAGAGGAGACAGAGAATTCCTCGGTGAAAACGGTGAACTTGCGCCGTATTCACGAACAAAGCCCCGCGGTCCCGCCTACAACCTTGCCGATTTGACACGCGGGGCCCTACGCCGCCGGAACGAATCAATCTACAGGTACAGTTATGGCTCGCAAAGATGACATCACGGGCGAGGGGCCGGTGACGGGAAATAGCGTCTCGGACTCCAATCAAAAGACCAATCGCCGCTTCAAGCGCAACCTGCACGAGAAGCGGTTCTACATTCCCTCGCAGGACCGCCACGTGAAGTTGAAGGTGTCCTCGAAGACCCTGAAGACCATCAATAAGAAGGGCATTCAGGCGGTATTGCAGGAGGCTCGCAAGCAGGGCTACGACGTGTAGGTTGGGCCTTCGTCGCTGGATTCCCCCGGGGTGGTTCAACCCCGTCGCTTGATAGAATCAATCAATCCCTAGTCCGATGGCCACAGGTGATCGCGTTCAGGTCATACTCGAGTGCACGGAGGAACCGGGAACGTCGCGCTACCACACGACGAAGAACCGGAAGAACACCTCCGACCGGCTCGAGCTGATGAAGTACAATCCCGTTCTTCAGAAACACACCCTTCACCGAGAGAAGAAATAAGCCATGGCAGACCAGAGCAACGGATCGGCCTCGCGCAAGATGGCGAAGCTCATCGTTGCCGAGGAAAAGGACGACGGCAACTACGGCTTCCGGGAAAAGATCGTCCCCCTCGACGACGTTGAGGAAGAGCTTGAGGAGGCCAAGGAATTGACGTAGTCGGCGCCCTCCACCCGCCGTCCCGCGGGGCGTGGCGCAGTCCGGTTAGCGCACCTGCTTTGGGAGCAGGAGGTCGCCGGTTCAAATCCGGCCGCCCCGACCAGTTTGTCCCTGAGGTTCAGTGGCGTCTCACGGTCCCGAAAGCTCGACCTGCGCCCGTAGCTCAGTTGGATAGAGCAGCGGACTTCTAATCCGCAGGCCGCAGGTTCGAATCCTGCCGGGCGTACTTCCCGGCCCGCGATTGGGCCCTGAGAGGAACTCGGCAGCAAATCTGTTCATTTATACCATCCGCGATAGACTCGGTGACGTGGCCGAGTGGTCAGGCAGAGGCCTGCAAAGCCTCCTACGGCGGTTCGAATCCGCCCGTCACCTCGGTAAGCGCCCCTGGGCTCGGCCCGGCGGGCGCTTTTTGTATTTGGCCCGGGTCGATGCCCGTGGAACGGCCCTGAGATGCTCCGGGAGGGCTGGATCTGAGAAGTGGAGCCAGGCCTACTCCGTCACCAGACGGCCAAACGACGCCTCTCTCGGCAATGCCCCCCTCGGACGGTTCCCGTTTGCCTTGCGACCAGAAAGGAAGGGGCAGCCCCGAACCCAATCGTAGTCTGGGAGACAGTTGACGAGACGTCAATGTTTAACGATGCGACCTTTGTCGGATGAACACGGCAATCCGGACCTCTCACAGACGCTAAAACGGTGCGTCGTCTTCGAAGGAGTTGCCGCCGCC
>CAYLMT010000109.1:0-6659 GCA_964384855.1 uncultured Salinivenus sp. | reverse complement strand
CCCGCGCAATTCAAGACGATTCAGGACTGGGCCCAATCCGGGGTTCAGCCCCACGCTCTCATCGACATTTCGGATGGGCTCTCCGCGGAGGTGCACCACATCTGCGAGGCCAGCGATGTCGGCGCGCAGCTCTATGAGCCGGCCCTACCCATTGACCCAGAGACCCGGAACACGGCGACGGACTTTGGGGAGGACGTGACGATTTACGCCCTGTTCGGGGGAGAGGACTACGAACTGGTGTTTACGCTTCCGGAGGAGGAACTCGACGGCCTCGATCCGCAAACGTACACGGTGGTGGGTGAGATTGTGGAGCCGGATGATCCCGAACACCCGATCAAGATCCAGCGGGCCCACGGGGAGAACGTCCCCCTCCAGCCCGGCGGCTTCGACCACTTCGATGATCCGTCTGCCGCCGCTCCGTCGGCGTAGCCCCCGGCATTACTCTTCAATGGCCTCCTGGCAGGCGTTCTTGAGGGCCCGGAGTTCGCCTGTGAGCCGGTCAATTTCGGTCTCCAATGTGTCCAGGGCGTCCTCGGCCTCCGCAAAATCGTCCTCGCGGGCCATTTCTTCGAGCGTATGGGCCATCTTACTGGCGGGACGAGCCCGCAGGCTCCCAGTAGCCCCTTTCAATCCATGCGCCTCCCGCTCCAGGGCTGTCCCGTTCTCGTTCTCGACCGCGTCCCGAATGGCCTCCATGTAGTCGGGACAGTCGTCCAGAAACGAGTCGATGAGGGTTGCGATGAGCTTAGGATCCCCGTCCAGTAGCTCAGTGAGGGCATCTCGGTCAACGGCAGGCGTGGCCATGCGGCTCCAGTCGTCTAGATCAATTCAGTGGTTGCCTCGGCGCCTCGCAAACCCGCCACGGCGAGGACCACCCCCCGTCCTCGCTCTACGCTAACTGAACGGGCCGGACCCTTCGACGGACGAAACGGAGAACACCCCACTTTCCGCCGAAACGCCGGGTATAGTCACGCTCCGAGGCATGCGCTCGCTCGACTATTGTACGAGCAAGAAGCATGCGAGAAATGAAAAATCCGTCCCTTCTACGGCCTCCGCTGCGAGCAGGGGGACGGAGTCCACTGATCGAGCCAGGCCTGACGCTGGACGTGGCGTCGATGGTACCCCGGGGCCTGCCCAATGGGGGAGCCGGGCGGGGCCTCAACGGTGGAAGGGCGAGAAGCTGTGTCGTGGGATCGGTTAAAGAACCGATCGATCGACGTCCGGACGGCCGCTCGATGGGCTTCTGCTTCTGTGCTCTCCCCCGGATGGGCCGCGAGCCAGTCTCGGAGCGTGCGCAGGTGCTGTTCGAAGCGGGCCTGCACGGCCGGGGAGCCTTCCTCGGCGTCGGCGCGGTCAAGCAACACGTCTGTCCAAACCTGCTGAACCGTCCGTTGCACCTCAGCGCGGTACGCATCAGCGGGCGCGTCGGCCTTCCAGACCGCGTCGGTGATTTCGGCCAGCGTGCCCTGCAAACCAGGAAGGTCGGCGTTGGCATCCCGCTGTTCGATGAGGCGCAGGGCACGTTCCGGCACGGTGAGGGCATCGAGCACCATGGTGGCCGCCACCTCGGCCGGGGCGTAGGGGTCAAACGTCGGGTCCGTGCGCCCCTCAAACAATTCGCGGTTGTCCGGGTGACCGGGCGGACGCGGCGGGATGCGGTCCCGAGCGGCCTCCGGCAGCGCCAGTGCTGAGGGCGTGATCGTGGAGAGCAGGGCGTCGAGGGCCGCCCTCTGGCGCTGAGCCTGCACGCGCTCCGACAACTGCGGGTCGGCCTCCCCGCGCACGGCGTACTCGTAGACCTCCCCACCCATGAGTTTCGCCGTCGCCTCTACCTGATACCGGTGCCGCAGGTAGAGTGGGACGAGCACCTCCTCCATGAGGGCCATCGGCTCCCTCTGCTTCACGACTGCCTCCCCAAACCGGTCGAGCGCCACGTCCCGCACCCGCATCTCCCGGTCGAGGGCATCGACCATGTTGCGGCCATTGTCCCAGAGGTTGCCTTTCGGGTGGGCGGCACCGGACGGACGGGCATCGGCGTCGGTGACGTATCGCAGCCCCGTCCGTTCCGCCGCCCGCACGAGGCTGTCGAGCAGCGCCGCCTCGGTCTGATTGGGACCGGGCCGGGCATACGCGTACTGAATGGCCTTCACGTCCCACCGCTCGACGCCGGTGTCGTAGGCGTCCTCCAGGGATACGGAGTCCCCCTCCACACGGGCCAGCGGGGCCGGGTAGTCCATCACCGAGGCGCGGTCGTTCACCGACGCAGCAAAGTTGTGCGCAAGGCCAAGTGTGTGTCCCACCTCATGCGCCGACAGCTGCCGGATGCGGGCGAGCGCCATCTCCAACATGGGATCCTCCGTATCCGGAACCCCGTCGGCATGTGCGCCCTGATACGGAGCCAACAAGCCCTCGGCCAGCAGGTAGTCCTGCCGTACACGCTGAGAGCCGAGCGTGACGTGGCCCTTCAGAATTTCGCCGGTCCGCGGGTCGGTCACGGAGGCGCCGTAGCTCCAGCCGCGCGTGCGGCGATGCACCCACTGAATCACGTTGTAGCGCACGTCCATCGCGTCGGCACTGTCTGGCAGCATCTCGACGCGGTAGGCGTTTTCGAAGCCCGCAGCCTCGAACGCATCGCTCCACCAGCGTGCCCCGTCGAGCAGGGCGCTACGCACCGGCTCGGGCGTGCCGGGATCGAGGTAATAGACGATGGGCTCGTCCGGCGGACACAGCCCGTCCTCGCCGGGGGCCTCCGCACACGTGAGCCGGTGCCGATTGACGACCCGCTTCGTCATAGACTCCCCGATCGGCGTCGCGAAGTCCATGTAGTCGGCGTAGAAGAGCCCAGAGCGCGGGTCGAAGCGGCGCGGAGTGTACCCGGACGTGTCGGGCAGCTCGACGAGCGAGTGACGCACGCGAAGTGTGACGGCCCGGGGCGTAGCCGCCGTTCGTTCTACGTACTCCCCGGGATCGCCGTCCGTCGTAAACGTGAGGCGGGCCTCCAATTCCGTGTTCTTCGGAAAGGCCTTTACGTTTTTGAGGAAGGGTGCGCTGCGATCCTCGTCGAGCGTGTACGAACCCTGCCCGGTGTCCTCCAGTCGACGCGCCACCCCATGGGCGTCGCGCACCACAAAGTCGGTCGCCTCGACGAGCACGCGTCCGTCGGGCCCCTCCGCCGCCACTTCAAACCCCCACACGACCCCCGGCGCAAACGCCTCTCGTACGGCCTCCCGCTCGTCCGGGTTGTCGGAGGCGGCGCGATAGTCGAGATTCGGCGCCACGAGCAAGACCTTCGGCCCCGTCCGCTCGAAGCGGACGACCTGCTGCTCGCCAAGCTGACCGCGGTCCAGCCCCACAGGGTTCGACCCAAGCCCGGTGGGGAGCGAGCTGACGTAGAGCACCTCGGTGTTGAGCCGGGAAATCTCCAGCCAGAGTGTGCCCGTTGATTCCTCCCAGTAGATGGGAAAGTAGCCGTCCATTTTCGTCATCCCCTCGGTCTTCTCGGCGATGGTGGGAAGGGAGGCCTCCTCGGTGTCCTGTCCCAGTGCAGGAGAGGCGGCATGCCCCATCGCACCGAACAGAAAAAGTGCGACGCACAGGAAGCGCAGCGAGGGGGCCTCAGGAATCAGATGCATGGAGATGAAACCGAGTCAGCGTGAAGACGGAACGTGGCACCGCACCAAACCTACGAAATCACGCGTCGGAAACCGAAATTCACGCCGAGGTGAAATTCCTGGATTCTTTGCGACGCGACCGTGGAATTCTCATCCGCCGCGTAGGCATTTCCCGTCGGTGCTCCTTACGTTTTTGAGCGTGTAGATTCTGCGGTCGGCCCCGGTGTCTCTTGGCGAATTGCCGCCGCCTTCTCGTCTGGCTCATCATCGAATCATTGCCTCCGCCCCATGGAAGTAGGAAGCAACGAAGTTAAGGGCTCAATCGTCGAGGTGCTCGGCCCAGTCGTCGACGCCGAGTTTCCCCGCGACGGCGTGCCCGACATTCTGGACGCCCTCCGCATCGACCGGGAAGACGGTCAGGACCTGATCCTTGAGGTGCAGCAGCACCTCGGTGAGCGGCGCGTCCGGGCCATCGCCATGGACTCGACCGACGGCCTGCAGCGCGGCCAGGACATCGTGGCAACGAATCAGCCCATCACCGTGCCCATCGGGCAAGAAATTCGGGGCCGGCTCTTTAACGTCGTCGGACAGCCCATTGACGGCCTTCCGGAGCCGGACGTCGACGAGCACCGCGCCATTCACCAGGACCCGCCCGATTATGACGAGCTGGCCGGGTCGCAGGAGGTATTGGAGACCGGCATCAAGGTGATGGACCTCATCCAGCCCGTGCCAAAGGGCGGCAAGGTGGGCCTCTTCGGCGGGGCCGGCGTGGGCAAGACGGTCCTCATCATGGAGCTCATCAACAACATCGCCAAGGCGCACGAGGGCCTTTCGGTCTTTTCCGGTGTTGGGGAGCGAACCCGCGAGGGCAATGACCTGCTGCGGGAGATGATTGAGGCCGGCGTGATGACCTACGGCGAGGAGTTTCGCGAGTCGATGGAGGCAGGTGGCTGGGACCTTGACAAGGTCGACTTCGACGCGATGCAGAATGAGAGCAACATTTCGCTCGTCTTCGGCCAGATGAACGAGCCGCCCGGCGCCCGGGCCCGCGTGGGTCTCACGGGCCTGACGATCGCGGAGTACTTCCGGGACCTCGGGGGGCGCGATGTCCTCTTCTTCCTCGACAACATTTTCCGCTTCGTGCAGGCGGGACAGGAGATGTCGGCCCTCATGGGTCGCATGCCGAGTGCCGTAGGATACCAGCCGACGCTCGCCAGCGAAATGGGCGATCTGCAGGAGCGCATTACCTCCACGCAGGAGGGCTCCATTACCTCCTTCCAGGCCGTCTACGTCCCCGCCGACGACCTGACGGACCCGGCCCCGGCAACGACGTTCGCCCACCTCGACTGCACGACCGTCCTCTCGCGCCAGCTGTCCACGCAGGGCATCTACCCGGCCATCGACCCGCTCGACTCCACGAGCCAGATGCTCAACGAGCGAGACCTCAGCACCGAGCACTACGAGACCGCGCAGGACGTGAAGGAGATCCTCCAGCGCTACGAGGAGCTCCAGGACATCATTGCGATCCTCGGGATGGACGAGCTGAGTGACGAGGATAAGCAGGCCGTGAACCGCGCCCGGCGTGTGCAGCGGTTCCTGAGCCAGCCGTTCTTCGTCGCCGAGCAATTCACCGGCCAGCCCGGCAAGTACGTGCCCATCGAGGAGACCATCCGCGGCTTCCGCATGATTCTCGACGGCGAGCTCGATCACCTGCCCGAGCGGGCCTTCCTGCTCAAGGGCACGATCGACGAGGTCATTGAGGCCGGCGAGGAGATGGCCGAGGAAGCGTAACCCATTTCGAATTGCGAGGGGCGACGTGCGAATCTGCGCACTCGTCGCGCATTCGAAATTCGTAATTCGTAATTCGACGACATTGACGCCCCTATGGCCGACGAACTGACCGTTGACATTGTGACGCCGGACGAGCGCTTATTCCAGGGCTCGGCCAACGGCGTCCGTGCCCCCGGCATCGAAGGCTCCTTTGAGGTCCGCAAGGACCACGCCCCTATGATCGCCGCATTCGGCATCGGGCCCCTCATCGTCAAAACGCAGGCGGCCCACGAGTACGCCGACGTACACAACGACCGCATCATCTTCGCCACGAGCGGGGGATTTTTAGAGATCGTGGAGAACAAGGTCACCGTGCTGGCCGAGACGGTCGAGCCGGCCTCGGAGATCGACGTTGAACGAGCACGGAACGCCGAGGAGCGTGCGCAACAACGCCTGCAAAAGGGCTTGCAAGGGGAGGAACGTGAGAAATACGAAGCCGCCCGCGAACGAGCCCGCAACCGCCTGCGCGTCGCCATGGGCAAAGTCGGCACGCGGCAGTCGTAATTTCCCTCGCTCACACAGGGACGTTTCTGCAGATCTGCCCCTCGCTCCAAATGTTCGTCTAGAGTTGCCTGGGAAAACCATTTCCACCTCTTCGGTTTTCCCAACCCCGGTACCTCCGCAACCTACGAGACAGAGATCGCGCAGGTACAGCCATCGGAGAACGGTGTCTGAGAAAAACGGTGGGGGGTGAGGGAAGGGATTCGAGAACGAACGCGCGAACACGGGCCGCATCGTTCGCTTTCGCCGTTCCCCTCTCTTCTCCTTCCAGCCCCTTCGTGTCCCAATGAAGCCCTGGCTTGTCCTTCCCCTCGTCGTCCTATGGAGCCTCGGGGGCGTGTCTGCCCAGCCGATGCCCGAGCGACCACCCGATGACCTTCTGACGCGTCCCACACTGCAGGCGATCGTGGAGGCCCAGGTTGATCGAAACGGCGCCCTCCTGCGCAAAAAGCTCAATGCCGACGACCCCGACGTACGGGCGCGAGCCGCCTTTGCCCTTGCCTCTGTCCGGGACACGGCCGCGATTCCTACCCTCCTGTCACTGCTCAAGGACAGCGTCCCCCTCGTCCGGACCGACGCCGCGCTGGCCCTCGGTCAAATGCCCTCGGGAGTCCCGGCGTCGGCGCTGCTCCGGGCCCTGGGCTACGAGCGCGATCCGTCGGTGCAGCGGCGCCTGATCGAAGCGCTCGGCAAGACGGGCGACGCCGCGTCCCTGCG
>CAYLMT010000108.1:0-6683 GCA_964384855.1 uncultured Salinivenus sp. | reverse complement strand
CCCTGCACCACCTCCCACGTCTCGTCCCGCGACCCGTCGTCGATGATCCACAACCGGAACGAGAGACCTGCTCCTTCACACGCCGCTCGCACCCCGTCCGCCAACTCGGGGAGGGATCGGGCCTCCTCGTAGGCCGGCACGACAATCGACACGTCGGGGGCCTCGGCGTCGGCCGTCGAATGTTGAAAACTGGACTGCTCCACAATTGAACACTGTCCTTATGGCTGTCGCCGAAACCCCATCCCCACGTGTTCGAAGTGCGCGTCCCCCCTCAGGACCTCCCGGACATCCAACTCTTGCATCACAACCATTGACGTGAGATCGGTGAAGGAAATATCGGGCTTGTCGTCATACTTCCGGCGAAGCTCTATGGCTCGACCGAATCGATCCGGCCCAATCCACTTCACGTCAAGAAATCCGCTCTCCCGAGCCCGATTGAGATTTTGATAGCGTTCCAGTGCACGGTTGAACGGTAGACGCTGGAATGCAAGCGAGATGGTCTCGTCGAGTACATAATCGGTCGTGAAGACGGATCCGTTCTGTTCCCGCAACTGCCGATAGTAATGGGACGTTCGCCCGTGGTCTTTTTCATCATCGTCGAAGAGCGTCAGCCATCCCCACGTATCTATGAAGAGCCGAGTTGGAATTGTCATGAGCCGTACAGATCCTCATCAATGTCTTGGGCAAGTGATCCATGACTGACACTTCCGATTGCATCAAGAATGGGATCATCTTCAGGATTGAGCTCCTGTGCTCCGTCTCCAGATGGCTCCTCTTCAGAGACAGGAACCCGACTCTTCAGAAACTCCACAAAGTCCAGCACCTCACGCCGCTGCTCCTCCGAAAGGGCGTCCAGGGCCTCTAAAATCTTTGTTTCCGTATCGCTCATGGCCTGGTGTCGTTAGCATCCGCTCGTTACACTTCCTCAAATGCGTAGTGGTGCGTATTGCGTAGATGGGCGGGGAGAACGATACGCAATATGAAATACGCAATACCCCCTACGCATCAATCGTCGCGTACTTGGCGTTGCGCTCGATAAACTCGCGCCGAGGCTCCACCGAGTCGCCCATGAGCGTGGAAAAGAGCCGGTCGGCCGCGGCAGCGTCCTGGATGGTGACCTGCTGAATCTTGCGCGTCTCCGGGTTCATGGTGGTGGTCCAAAGCTGCTCGGGGTTCATCTCGCCGAGCCCCTTGTAGCGCTGCATGCTCGGACTCTTGCCGTCGGCCCGCAGTTCCTGCATCCGCTCCTGCATTTCCTCGTCCGACCAGCAGTAGATTTCCTGGCTGCCGTTCTGAATGCGGTAGAGCGGCGGCAGGGCGATGTAGATGTTGCCCTTCTCGATGAGGGGCCGCAGCTGACGGTAGAAGAAGGTGAGGAGGAGCGACCGGATGTGCGCCCCATCCACGTCCGCATCCGTCATCATCACAATCTTGTGGTACCGCATCTCGCTCATGTCGAACTCCTCCTCCGTGGAGGTGAGCCCGGTCCCAAGCGCCGTGACGATGTTCTGGATCTGATCGTGCTCCAGGATGCGGTCGAGGCGGGCCTTTTCCACGTTCAGGATCTTGCCCCGAAGCGGCAGAATGGCCTGAAAGTGACGGTCGCGCGCCTGCTTGGCCGAGCCGCCCGCCGAATCACCCTCCACGAGATAGAGCTCGCCCTCTTCCGGATTGCGGGTGGAGCAATCGGCCAGCTTGCCGGGCAAACCGCCCCGCGAGAATGCATCTTTGCGCTGCACCAGCTCGCGCGCCTTGCGGGCGGCTGCCCGGGCCTCGGCTGCCTGGATCACCTTCTCAATGATCCGCTCGGCCTGGTCGGGGTGGTCTTCCAGCCAGCGGCCCAGCTTGGTGTTGATGAGCGACTCCACGATGCCCTGCACCTCCGAGTTGCCGAGCTTCGTCTTGGTCTGCCCCTCGAACTGTGGCTCGGACACCTTCACCGAGAGCACCGCCGTGAGCCCCTCCCGGAAGTCGTCGCCCGACAGGTCAAACTTGAGCCCCTCCAGCATGTCGTTCTTCTGGGCGTAGCGCTTCAGCGTGCGCGTCAGGGCGCGCCGAAAACCGGTGACGTGCGTGCCCCCCTCGTGCGTATTGATGTTGTTGACGAACGAGAGGACGTTCTTGTTGAACCCGTCGTTGTACTGCATGGCCAACTCCACGGGCACCTCGCCGTCCGTCTCGGCGATGTAGATCGTCTCGTCGAGGATCGAGTCGCGCGCCTCGTCGAGGTAGTCCACGAATCCGATGATGCCTTCCTCCGAGTGGTACGTCTCGTGGGCTAGATCCTCGTCCTCCTCGCGATGGTCCTCGATGCGGATGCGCACTCCTGCATTCAGGAAGGCCAGTTCGCGCAAGCGGTCCGAAAGCGTCTCGAACCGAAACTCGTTCGTCTTAAAAATCTCCTCGTCGGGCCAGAAGCGAATGTGGGTTCCCGTTTCCTCGTCCTCCTGCATCGGACGCACTTTGTGCACCGAGTCCTCCGGGACCCCGCACACGTAGCTCTGAGTCCAGACCGACCCGTCGCGCCACACCGTCACCTCAAACCGCGAGGCCAGCGCGTTCACGACCGACACGCCGACGCCGTGGAGCCCCCCGGACACCTGGTAGCTGTCCTTGTCGAACTTGCCCCCAGCGTGGAGCACAGTCATCACCACCTCGAGGGCCGAGCGGTCCTCCACCGGGTGCTGGTCGACGGGAATCCCGCGGCCATTGTCCTCGACCGACACGGAGCCGTCCTGGTAGAGCTCCACGTCGATCTCGTCGCAGTGGCCTGCCATGGCTTCGTCGATCGAGTTGTCGAGCACCTCGTAGACGAGGTGGTGTAGGCCCCGCAGGCCCACGTCGCCGATATACATAGAGGGGCGCTTGCGCACGGCCTCCAGGCCCTCAAGCACCTGGATGTTGGACGCCGCGTAGTCGCTGATCGCGCGATCCGGAAGGTCGGGGGTCTCGCTCATGAAAAACAGACAGCCAGTCGATAGGGTGCGAAGAGAGGCGACTTTTCTCGGCTTTATAGCCAGAATAATTGGTACGGTAGCATTGGTTGATGGTTCGGGGTTCTCACCACGTCCGTAAAGCCGGTGCACTCCATCACCGAAGATGGAATCGTCCCCAATTCTGTTGGGTGGGGTGGACACCGCTCGGGCAACTGGCTACGTTGTTGTCTCCTGCCCACAAGAATCAATGCTCGACCTTTCACCCCCCAATCCTCCTGCACCATGCGACGCACCCTCGTAGCCGTCCTTCTCCTCCTCGTCTGCCCCGCCCTCGCAACTGCCCAGGCGCCCGAGATCGACCGCATCGACCCGCCCTTCTGGTGGGTTAACATGGAGCGCCCGACCGTAGAGCTGATGGTCTACGGCGAAAATCTCGCCAAGACGCGCGTGCAGCTTCGAGATCACCCCGGTGTGACGCTGGACCGGGTCACGGAGGTCGAGAATCCGAACTATCTCTTCGTCCGCCTGCGCATTACTGACGCGGCCTCGCCCGGCACGGTCACCCTCCACTTCCGACACGACGAGGGTTCGCTCACTCGTGACTTTGAGCTCCGCTCCCGCCGTACCGACACGTACGCCCAGGGCTTCTCCAGCGAGGACGTGATCTATCTCCTCATGCCGGATCGGTTCGCGAATGAGAATCCCGAGAACGACTCGATCCCCGGCTTCTTGGAGGGCGTGGATCGCTCCGATCCCAACGCACGCCACGGCGGCGACTTTGCCGGCATTCGCGAGCACCTCGACTACATCGACAACCTGGGCATGACGGCCCTCTGGATGACACCCATCTTCGAAAACGACATGCCCCCCGAGTACGGCGCCTACCACGGCTACGCAGCCACCGACATGTACCAGGTGGATCCGCGCTTTGGAAGCAACGACGCGTTTCGTCGGCTCGTGCAGGATGCCCACGAGCGGGACTTGAAGGTGATCATGGACATGATCCACAACCACATCGGCGACCACCACTGGTGGATGGACGACCCGCCCACCAGCGACTGGGTCCACGACTTCGAGAAATACGGCACCACGAACTACGAGGGCACCGCCGCCGTCGACCCGTACGCCTCTGAGCACGATCGCGAGCAGCTGACGAACGCCTGGTTCGTGCCCTCGATGCCCGACCTCAACCAGGACAACGAACTCCTGGCTACCTACCTCATCCAGAATACGCTCTGGTGGATCGAGTCGACCGGCATCGACGGCATCCGGATGGACACCTACTTCTACGCCGACAAGGAGTACATGACGCGCTGGACCTCAGCCGTGCTCGAAGAATACCCCGACTTCAACATCGTGGGCGAAAACTGGGTGCCCACCGTCCCCCACGAGGCCTATTGGCAGGACGACTTTCGGGCCCACCCCGACGACTACGACTCGGACCTGCCGAGCGTCACGGACTTTCCGCTGACCTTTGCAGTGCAGGACGCCTTTTCCCCCGACGGTGGAAGCCTCCACGACCTCTACCGAACGCTTAGCCAGGACCACGTCTACCCGGAACCAAACAAGCTCGTCACCTTCCTGGACAACCACGACCTCACTCGGTTTTTCTCTGTCGTGAACGAGGACGAAGACGCCTTCAAGCTGGCGTATACGTTCCTGATGACCACGCGCGGAATTCCGCAGGTCTACTACGCCACGGAGCTCATGCAGCCGATGCTCGACGTGGAGGGCGACGGGGCCAAGCGGCCCGACATGCCCGGCGGTTGGCCGGACGACGAGCGGAGTGTATTTACCGAAGAGGGCCGCACCGCTCGCGAGAACCGGGCGCACGACTTCGTGACGAATTTGACGACGTGGCGTGAAGGCGCGGACGTGATCCACCACGGCGAGCTCACACACTACATTCCGCAGGACGAAACGTACGTCTACTTCCGCCAGGACGCCGACGATACGGTGATGGTCGTCCTCAACAACGCGGAGGAATCGCGCACCCTCGAGCTCGACCGCTTCGAGGAGCGCATCCAGGAGCACACGGTGGGCCACGACGTGATTAGCGGCGGGACGGTCTCACTGGGCAACTCACTCACAGTGCCGGCGAGGACGCCCATGGTGCTGGAGCTCCGGAAGTGACGTGCCCTGTCAGGGACCTCACACCTCGTGTCGCGCCCACACGACGAGGCTCATGCCCCGCTCCAGCACGTCCGACAGGTGGGGGCCCTCGGCGTCGGCTGGGGCCTCCTCCAAGAACCGCTCGATTTCATCGTGCGTCCGGCGCGCCTCCTCCACCAGCTCCTCCGAGACGTCCGGGTAGAGACTGAGCAAGTGCTGATGCACCGCCTGCGTGAGGCGCTCGGCGCGACGCATCTTCATGAGTAGATCGAAGTGGCGGACCGCGTGCGACAGTGGCTCCTCGTCGCGCTGCTCCAGGGGCACGCGGCTCAGCGCCATTTGCATGAGCAGGTCCATGAGCGTCTGCCTCGCATTCCGGAGACGGGCGACGGCCCGGTCGGCGGGCTCCTGCGCCGAAGGATCGCGGCCCGCCCGGCGCTGGGCCACCGACTCGCGGACCGTGGCAGCGGTCGATAGCGTCGCCAGGAGCGTCATGGACTCCAGCACGGCGGCGGAGTCAGGAGACTTGTTGGGAGCGGGCTCGCTCATCGCAAAGAAGGTAGGGTGGCAAAAGAAGGAGAGCAATTTCGATGTGCGTATCTCGTATTTCGTTTTGCGTATTCCGTGAGATCTGCCTTTAACGCTGGACTCATACGCAATACGCTCTACGCAATATGCGCCACAAACTTCCCTACGGACGGCCCCGATCGAGATTTATCGACCCCGCTGACCCGTATCCTACACCTCCAAATACCGCACAAACTCGTCCACCAGCTCTTCGAGCTCTCCATCCTCTTCCCCGAACGCCGCCACGACGTGGTAGCCGTGGTGCTCGAGGACGTGCCGGACGCGAGAGGTGTCTTTCACGTTGAGCTTGAGCGTGATTCGGATGTCGTCCGTCGAGTTCTCGGGCAGCTCTGAGGCCACAGCCAGTACCTTCGCCTCGTTTTGCTCGATGACGTGGATGAGCTTGGCGAGGGCATAGTCACGCGAATCGACCTCGAGAGCCAAGATGGCGCCCTGCTGGCGGGTCGATAGCATCTGCGCGAACTGATCGAAGATGTCGTGGCGGCGGAGAAGCCCAAGGTACTGCCCCTCCGAATCGGCCACCGGCATGGTGCTGAGGTCGTGCTCGACCATCGTACGCGCGGCGTCGAAAATGTGAGCGTCCGGTGGCACACTCACGGGCCGCCCGATGAGCAACGACTCGATCGACGACTCGGGCCCCTCGGCGTCCATCAGCCGCTCCTCGGCAATCACGCCAGCGAGTCGCCCTCCCTCGTCCACGACCGGCAGGTGCCGCACGTGGTACTCCATGAGCAGCCCCAATGCCTTCTCCACTGGGTCGGACGTCTGGAGGGCGGGAGTGGCGGAATGGATGGCCTCACGGACTTTCATGGCGTCGGGGGCTTGGAAGGAAGGACACGCAACAGGGGCGTGAACACAGGGTTGGCACGATACCATCCTACAAGGGCCGTGCCGAATACACCCCCCTGCCAGAATCGCAGGGCGCCCGGACATCAGGATCGTCTCGGCCAATCAGGCATCGACGACCGGTTCTTCGTTCTCCGGCGGTCGCAGCGCCCCAAGGGGATCCAGGGCTTCACGGAGGCGGGCGTCATTCCGTGGGGCGGC
>CAYLMT010000107.1:5729-6789 GCA_964384855.1 uncultured Salinivenus sp. | reverse complement strand
ATGCTGCGAATGAGGAGGCCAAGATCTGCGTCGTCGGCGTCGGCGGCGGAGGTGGCAACGCCATTAATAACATGGTGGAGAAAGGCATCCACGGCAGCGTGGAATTTATCGCCGTCAACACCGATTCTCAGGCGCTCAGTGAGAACCGCGCCCCCCAGAAAATCCAGGCAGGTCAGGACCTGACGAGTGGCCTGGGGGCCGGGGCGCGGCCCAGCGTGGGCGCTGAGGCCATCGAGGAGAGCAGTGAGGAAATTAGGCAGGCCCTGGAAGGCTACGACATGGCCTTCATCACGGCCGGCATGGGGGGCGGCACCGGTACGGGCGGCGCCCCCGTGGTAGCGGCCATTGCCCGCAGCCTCGACATCTTGACCGTGGCCATCGTCACCAAGCCGTTCGATTGTGAAGGATCGCGGCGGATGAACACGGCGCTCGAAGGGATCGAGCTGCTGCGCGAGAACGTCGACACGCTCATCGTCATCCCCAATGAGCGACTGCTCGACATCGCCGATCCGGACACGAGCCTAATCGAGGCGTTTGAGAAGGCCGACGAGGTGCTCTACAACGCCACCCGCGGCATCAGTGACCTGATTACGGTTCACGGCCTGATCAACCTCGACTTCGCCGACGTGCAGACGACCATGAAGGACGGCGGCACGGCCCTGATGGGCTCGGCCACGGCCACTGGCGAGAACCGCTCGGAGAAGGCCGCCGTGCAGGCCATCAGCAGTCCACTGCTCGACGGCCTCTCCATCGCCGGTGCCACCAACGTGCTCGTCAACATCACCAGCGGCCCGTCGCTCGGCATCCGTGAGGCCACGCAGGCCACGAGCGTCATTCAGAAGGAGGCCGGCGAGGACGTGGAGGTCATTTTCGGCACCGTGATCGAGGAGGACATCGAGGACAAGCTCCGCGTGACGGTCATCGCTACGGGCTTCGATCGCAACAAACATCCGGAGGAGGACGGCGATGACATGCGCCGCACCGTGCCACTCGAGGATCAGGACGAGGACGACGAGACGGCGGAGTACAAGGGCGAAACCAACCTCCGCCAACTCGACAC
>CAYLMT010000107.1:0-5629 GCA_964384855.1 uncultured Salinivenus sp. | reverse complement strand
TGTGGATTGCGGAGTGGGGATGCGGACTTGGTGAGTCCGGTCAGAGGGAAGAATCATTCCACATTCTGAATTCCACACTTCAGCAAAGAGGGCCCTCCAGCCCCACCACAGGTCCTCCGGACCGACGGCGGGAGACTGCCCAGGTTTTGGGCAAAACAGGTCCTGTCGGGTCTCGTCCCGCCCGTCGACCGGGCACCTGATCGCAACGTCTGAGCAGCGTTGCGGTGCTGTGGTTGTGCACGAGAGCCACGTCCGGCCCTGCGCCGGCGCGTGGCTTTTCGTGTTTGGTGGGAGGCAACTCTGTTCCGGAGCGCGGCCCGTAGTAGGGGCCGTCCTACCGGAACAGCAAGCGAAGAATTGAAGGAGCCGAGGCGGAATCCGCTGGTCCGGAGAGTCGGGTTACTTCGTCGCGGTCATCTCGTCGGCCCGCTGCAGGGCCGCCCGGGCGTTTACGACGGCACCGGTGTCGGAGAGTGTGCCGAACGGAACAGTTTCGGAGTCGCCGGGACGAGTGACGAGCTGGTCCTGGTAGCGGGTGGCGGTGTCGAGGATGATGGAGCGGACCTCCATGGCGGACAGGGAGGGGTAGTAGGCCATGATGAGGCCGGCCAGTCCACTCACCATAGGGGCCGCCATGCTCGTCCCGTTGTTGCGCTCGTACTTGTTGTGGGGAACGGTGGAGTAGATGGAGTGCCCAGGGGCAAAGACGTCCACCCGCTCCGCGCCGTAGTTGCTAAAGGGGGCGGCCAGGTTCTTGTCCCCTTTCCAGGATGAGGCGCCGACCTCGATCCACCGCTGCGCCTGGCCACCGTTCTCGTAATAAGGTGAGGGGAAATTGTCGGTCGAGTCCACATTGGCCCCGTCGTTCCCTGCGGCGTGTATCATGAGCACGCCCATCGAGTCGGCGTACTGCACGGCCGCGTCGACTACGGCCTTGTGGGGCGAGTACGACTTGCCGAAGCTCATGTTGATGACGTCGGCCCCGTTGTCGACCGCGTACCGAATGGCGTTGGCCACGTCCTTGTCCCGTTCGTCCCCATTCGGAACTGCGCGGACGGACATGAGCCGCACGCCCCGGGCAATGCCGTCGATCCCGATCGCGTTCTCTCGGGTGGCGCCAATAATGCCCGCCACGTGCGTGCCGTGCTCGGGGTCGGGGCCCTCCACGTCACTATTTCCGTACCGGCGCTCGCTCTTGTCCGCGTAGTCGTCGCCGACGATGGGACGCGGATTGAAATCGGGATTGTAATTGTATTTGACCTGACGCTCTAGCTGGTTTTTGTAGTCCTCAAGGTCGGAGGGCGAGAGGTCCTGGTCATAGAAGAACTGGAGGGTCTGCTGGGCCCGGCGCACGTCTTGCCGAGAACTTGACACCGAGCGGACCGCCGACGGGGTGAGGCTGTCGGTGTCGAGGTGAGTCTTCAGCACATCCACGGACGCCTGGACGGCTTTCTGCGCCTTCTTAACCTTTGCGAGCCGCTTTCGGGCCTCGCGCCGCTTCTTCTGAAACGTATGCTTGATCTCCTGATACCGCTGGTACTGATCCCGGTGATCGGGGGCGACGCCGGCCGAGTCGACCCCTGAGAAACGCTCCCGAAGATCCACGTAGATCCGGGTGAGCTCGTACGTATCCTGATTGACATTTTTGCCGTTGGGCCCTCCAATGAAATTCCACCCGTGTACGTCGTCGACGTAGCCGTTGTCATCATCGTCTACGCCATTGTTGGGCACCTCGTCGGTGTTGGTCCACGTTTTCGCCGAGAGGTCTTCGTGGTCAATGTCGAGGCCGGAGTCGATGATGGCGACCCGCACCGTGTCCCGGGGCGCCCGGTCCCGCAATACATTCTGGTAGGCCGCTCGGGTGTCGAGGCCCGGGCCGCTGCGTGGGACGCGATCGAGGTGGTACCAATCCTGCGGGGCCCGCGAGGGTGCCGGCGGGGTCGTGTCGGTCGTTTCGGAGGTTGAGTCCGGGGCTGCCGGGGCCGACGCCGTGGTGGTGTCGGAAGAGGTCGGTGTGGCAGGGGGGCGGCTTCCGGAGCAGCCGACCAGGAAAAGGGCCAGAACGAGCGTTGAAAGGGTCGTTGCGTTCTTCATAGAGCGGGAGATCCTGAGGAGACGGAGGCAAAGAGGGCTACGCCACGATCGGGCCGTGTAGGTCGTGCTTCAGCTCGGGCGGGAGGCCGAGGTGCTCGTCTCGAAAGCCGCCAAGTTCGTCGATCGTTTCGTTGGAGAGACGTTGCACGAGGGCGTCGATCGCCGGGCCGCCCATCAGGAGGGGAAGGTGGGTGAGCAGCAGCTCGTCCCCCTGGCAGTGCGCCATGATCTGATACTCCTCGAGCTCCTCCCGGGGCGTGTCGTGCACCACACACCGACGGGTCCAATCACCCGGATCGTGCGACTCAGCGTTGAGGAGCCGCTCGGTGCGGCCGGCCAGGTCCACGTGCTCGGACAGGTAGGCCTGACACCGACGCCTCGAGGAGTCGGAAAAGGACTGCCGCATCGTGGCGTGGCAGTCCATGCAGATGGCGTACCCGAAGACCGTCTCCTGCACGTCGTAGGCCTCGTATTGGCGGTAGCCCTTTTCAATTAGGTACTCAGTGGGCCCGTCCAGCAAAGGGGCGTCGCAGGCGAGGCACGTAGAGATCGGATCCTCGGTCTCGATGGAATATAGCGATTCAGGAAGTGGAATCCGTTCCGGAAGCACAGTCGAAGCCCAGTGCATTTGAGGAGCGTGCGAGGGCACCGCCTCCCTGCGAGACGGGCCCCCTTGTAAATGTGAGCGCTCGGGAAGGTTCGATTTTCTTTATCTCTCCGCTCTGGATTGGGGCCTGCTCGTCGTCAGGGGAACGGCCCGATATCACAGCTTCGGCCCGAACACCAAGTACACCGCGGTGTATTTTCACCGTGTGGTTACATGGTCAGATTTGAAACGGACCGGTAGGTCCCTCATGCACGTCCTCGTGGTTCCGTCCTGGTATCCGACCACCGAGGCGCCCCTGGATGGAATTTACTTTGCGGAGCAGGCTCGCTGTCTGCAGGCACATGGAATGGACGTAGGGGTGGTCTATCCGGAGCACCAGAGCCTGCGACGACTTACTGGAGAGACGCTCGGGCGCAAGCAGTTCCAGACAGAATGGACGACGGACCACGGGATCCCGACCCTTCGCCGGTACGGATGGAACGTGTGGTGGCGCTTCCCGCCCGGGGTGCGGTGTCGGATCCGTAGCGCGGTACGCCTCTCCCAGAAGTATGTAGAGCGCCGTGGCGTCCCCGACGTGATTCACGCCCAGAGTGCCCGCTGGGCGGGCGCCGCGGCCGCCCAAATGAGCGATACGATGGGTGTGCCCTATGTGCTGACCGAGCACTTTAGCGGCTTCTTGCGCCGAAATATCCTGCCGTGGCGCCGACCGCTGGTCGACTGGGGACTCCGCCATGCGAGCGGTCTCGCGGCCGTCAGTCCGTCCCTCAAAAACGCTCTTACCAGCCGGGGATCTGCCGCGTCCGACGACGTGGCAATCCACCCAAATCTCGTTCGCACCTCGTTCTTTACGCGGCCCCCCAAGGGGCGCCCGTCGACATCTCCATTTCGCTTCGTGACGGTTGCCGGGCTGAACCCTCGAAAGAACATTCACGGACTGATCGAGGCCTTTGGACAGGCTTTTGGTTCTTCGGGCGCGGCCTCGCTCGTCATCGTGGGCGACGGGCCTCGGCGGACAGCGCTGGAAACCCAGGTGTGTCGGCTCGGCCTTGAGGACCGGGTTGTCTTTCGGGGGTGGCAGGAACGCGAGGGGGTTCGGGCGGCGCTCTGGGACGCCCATGCCTTTGTCCTTCCAAGCCGGCACGAGACGTTCGGCGTCGGGCTCGTGGAGGCGATGGCGACGGGGCTGCCCGTCATTGCGACCCGGTGTGGTGGCCCCGAAGACATCGTGACGGAGGACACGGGGATTCTCCTCCCGTCCGAGGACCCGGACGCCTTGACCGACGCTCTCCGCACGATGCAAAAGCAATGGACAACGTACGACCCCGATCACATCCGGGCATATGCGGTCGGTCGGTACGGGCCGGAACCGTTTGTTCGACGCACGCAATCATTCTATCGTCGCGCCCGCGCCGCCTGATCGGGACGATCTCGTTCTTTTTCTGCTCTCGTCATGCTCGACCTTCGTAATTCCTTCTTGTGGGCAGCGGTGTGGGCCGCCCTGCTCCTAGTCCCTGTATCGGCGATGGGACAGGCGGGCGACGACTTCGATCCTACTTGGTACGACCCCGAGGCGCCCCACCTCCAAATCAGCGTCACGACCGACGGGGTGTACCGCGTGGCGGCCAGTGCACTGGAGGACGCATTGCCGGAGGGAACGGCGCTGGCCGACATTTCTCCGGAAACCATCCGTCTTTTGGAGAACGGCGAAGAAATCCCAGTTCAAGTGGACGGAGTGGCAGACGGGAGGCTCGATCCGTCGGACACCATCACGTTCGTGGGGCGTCGAAACCGGGGCTCGGACGAGCTCTGGGCCTACAACGGAGACGCGTCGGCGCAGAGCAGTGCCTTTCGAAGCCTCTACAGCGACACGACCCACTACTGGATGACGTGGGGAGGGGAGGATGGATACCGGTACGCCCAAGAGTCTCCGGCGTCCTCCTCCACGACGACGGCCCTCCGCGACACAGTGCGCATCGAGCAGGACGAGACGTACTATTTCGGTCGCCCGAGCAGCACCGGCAATCCGCTCTACACCGAGTCGGAGGGCTACTACTGGCGCCAGTTTCGGCACAACGACACATCCCCCCTCTCGGCCACCTACACCCTTCCAGTGGGGCGCCGGGCAGATACGGGCGCGGCGCTCGACCTGAGGCTCCGGTTCGACGCCGCCTCCAGTTCCTGCCACCGCGTGGAGGTGGAAGGTGAGCTTCGCCAGCCGGACGGATCACGGGCCTTTGAGTCGCTCGCCACCGCGGAATGGAAGAACCTTGACCGGACGACGATCGAGGCGTCCGTCGCGCAGGACCGTGTCCCCGACGGGGGATTGGCGCTGCGCCTCACCTCCTACAACGACGGGTTCTCGACCGACCTCAACTGTCCAGATCCGTCGAGCACGCCCAATTACGTGTTGTTCGACTGGGCAGAAGCGGCGTACACCCGGGCACTCACGGCCCAGGGGGACGACGAGCAGCGATTCGTGGCCCCCACGACCGACGCTACGATCTTTGCTTTGACGGGTCATACCGGCGACTCGGTGCGCGTGTACAGTCCCGCCGATGCCCGTCGGTACGCTGCGCCCATTGCGAACGACACTGCATTCGTGGAGGCGGCCCCGTCAACGGCCCCAGCGCCACACTGGGCCGTGGGGGCGGAGGGCTACAAAACGCCCGCCGCCATTCAGCCGGACGCCTCGAGCAACTGGTCAAACCCCGACGCCCACGGCGCCGACTATCTCCTCCTTACGACCGAGGCGCTCCTCCCCGCCGCCCAGCAGCTGGCCGACTACCGCCGGTCGCACGATGGCTACGAGGTGGAGGTGGTGCTCGTGCAGAATGTCTTTGACGAGTTCGACTACGGGCGGCCCACTCCCATCGCGATCCGGCGTTTCGTCCACTCCACACAGTCGTGGTCCCCGTCCCCCCAGTTCCT
>CAYLMT010000106.1:0-6930 GCA_964384855.1 uncultured Salinivenus sp. | reverse complement strand
CCGGAGCCCCCATTCGAGTACGTCACCGTCGTGCTCAACCGCGACCGCGAAAAGCTCTACGACCGCATCAACCGGCGGGTCGACCAAATGCTCGAAGCGGGCCTCCTAGACGAAGTTCGCAATGTCATGGATATCGAGGGCGTTCAGTTGGACGAGCCACCCCTAAGCACCATCGGCTACCGAGAACCCATTCAGCATCTCAAGGGCGAAATTGACTATGAAGAAATGGTGCGGCTCGTGAAGCGCAACACGCGTCGTTACGCCAAGCGGCAGCTTACCTGGTTCCGACGGTACGACGAGTACCACTGGCGATCCGCCCCAGATACAAGCGCCGAAGACCTGGTACAGTTGTTGGAAAGCGAGCTCTGAAAGCGGATCAGTCCACGGCAGTAGATTCCGGGCTGGAGAAGGTGTGCATCCATTGTCGGATCTCCGACCTGTAGAGGCTGGCGAACGCAATCAGACCGGCCCCGCCCCAGCCCACCCAAATCCAGAGCCAGTATGTCCCGTCTACGTAAAAGAGGTACGTCCCAATCGAGCATATCCCCAGCCAGAGCCAGTGCCACGACGGCCGCGGGCCCATTACCCCAAGCGCAATCACGGGCAGGAGATACCACGGATGCACCGTCGTGCTGAGAACAAACAGGGTACCGAGGAGCAGAAGGCACGCGCGACGAAACGACCACTTGTGCCACGCATCGAGTCCATACAACACGGGAAGGGACGCCAGGAAAAGCCCCCGGAAGAAGGGACCAATCGTCTTGCTCCAATCCGCCCCTGTCCAGGCCCAGAGCACGTGTTTTACGGCGTAGTATGGTCCCGCATTAAACTCGAACAACTCCGCAAACAGATCGACCGACGCTTTGATGTGAGGTAGGGTATACGGAGCTGCATACGGAAGGCCGATCCCCAACACGAGGAACGCCCCTGGCCACACGGCACGCCACCCAAAGCGGCGGAGCAAAAACGGGCCCAGTGCGAACGGATAGATTTTGACGAGCCCCGCCCCCGCCACCGCCAGCGACGCAAGACCGCCGCGTTGCCGACGAACCGCCCACACGGACGCCAGCAGTAGCGGCACCAAGAGAGCGTCCATGTGTCCCTGCCCCGCCGTCTCGATAAGCACTAGGGGATTCCACGCGTAGAGCAATACGTTCCGGGCACTCGTCAAACGCGTAAACAGGACAACTCCCCCAAACTCAATCCCTACGCAGAGTGCCTTCAAGACGTAATACGAGGTACCCCAGCTCCCATCATAGAACAGTCCCCCAAGAGCAAAGAAGACCTGCGAGAGCGGAGGATAAACGCTAAAATACTCCTTAGAATTGAGCTTCTCGTAGAGGGTCGTCTCCTGAAAAGGCTCAAGTGCTGGATCTGAGGGGACGAATTTGTACGGATTGATCCCCTCCCACTGGAGCCATCCGTCCCAGATGTACCGAAATAGATCATCACTCAATCCCGGCCCGACCGGGAAATAGGCAACGCGAAGAAGCAACGCTCCCAGTAACACTTCCCGCACGGACAGCACATCGCGGCGCCAGAGGAGCACCAGGCCCACTGCTCCGAGGAAGGACGTTCCAACCAGTATCGGCCACGTCGATTGATAGGAGGCCCACACGGGTCCCGACAGTAGCAAAATGCCGGTGAGGAACAGAAGGGCCTGAGAGTTCAGACCAACCCGACGGGTGCCCGGCATATCGTCAGGACCATTCACGGAGGAAAGACAATGGTACTACGGCTGTTCGAGGCTGAATGGACCCCCGAACCGTGCAACGTACCCACCCCCAAAGGTTCAAAGACCGTTTTGGCGCAGAGGCATGTCCTAATTGTTGCGTGTGTTCGAGTTGGAAATGCTTTTGCAATAACGGAGATTAACTGGGCAATATCACAGAATCAGCAGCTCCTTTCGGCATTGGGTAAGGTTCACACATCCCTCCTCTCGAAGGACCACGATGTCCTCAATCCGAACGCCGTACTCCTCTTCGGGGACGTATACGCCCGGTTCAATCGTCACACAGGCGTCCTCTGGAAGTTCGTCGTCCGCTGTGTGGGAGACCCGGGGCCACTCGTGCACCTCAAGCCCTAACCCGTGGCCAAGACCGTGGGTGAAGTACTCCTCCAATCCCGCGTCGTCGAGGACCTTCCGGGCGACAGCATCGAGCTCCTCTCCCGTCATTCCGGCCCGCGCAGCGTTGAGCGCCGCATTCTGAGCGTCCAAGACGGCATTGTACCCCCGACGCGCGGCGTCTCCGGGATCGCCCAGCGCCACGGTTCTCGTCATGTCGGACGCATACCCATCCCGAAAAGCCCCCATGTCGAGGACGATCATGTCCCCCTCCTGCAGCGTCCGGTCTGTGGGACGAGCGTGAGGACGAGCGCCGTTGGGACCGGCAGCGACGATCGGATCGAACGCCATCGACTCCGCCCCTTTTTTCAGATGACGATACACAATTTCCGCTCCGAGGTCCCGCTCCGTCATCCCCGGTTCGATGAGGTCGAGAATCTCGCGGAAGACGGACTCAGTAATCGCCTGCGCCGCACGGATGTGGGTGATCTCGTCTTGCGTTTTGGATGCGACGAGGTGAGTCAGTACATTCGTCTTGGGCAACCACTCTACGTCCTCATGCTCTTCCGCAAGACTGTCCCGACGAGCAACACTGACAGTATCGGCTTGAAAGGCCACGTGCGAGTACGGTGCGAGAAGGTTCTCCTCCACGATGTACTCTGAAAGGCCGTTCTCCGCGACGAAAACCTCCGCACCCTCCACCTCCGCACGAGCCTGCTCCGTGTAACGGCCATCTGTCACGAACGACGCCGACTCAGAACCGACGATCAAGAGACCGTTCGATCCCGTAAACCCACAGGCCCATCGGATATTGGGCATGGACGTGAGAAACAGGGCGTCAGCCTCTAGCTCGTCGAGGCGGTCTCGAACCCGAGAGATACGATCAGACATGCGGGAACGGGCAACGAAATGCCGAACTTGTGCGGAAAACCCTGACTTAGTCGTTCCGCGTGGAGGGTCCAGAATAATAGTTCGGGGACTCCTTCGTAATCTCCACGTCGTGCGGGTGGCTTTCCCGAAGGCCCGCCGCAGTGGTGCGAACAAACTGAGCCGACTCGTACAGCTCGCGGACCTCTTCGCAGCCACAGTAGCCCATCGCCGCCTGCAAGCCTCCCTTCATCTGATGAAGAACTTCGCTAAGCGTGCCACTATATGGAACGCGTCCTTCAATGCCTTCTGGCACGAGCTTGCGGAGTTCGTCCTCGGCGTCCTGGAAGTACCGGTCCTTGCTCCCGTCCTGCATGGCCTCCACCGAGCCCATACCGCGGTAACTCTTGTACTTCCGGCCCTCGTAGATAATCGTCTCGCCGGGACTCTCCTCGACGCTGGCGAAGAGGCTTCCAATCATAACCGCGCTCGCGCCCGCAGCCAAGGCTTTCGGGATGTCGCCGGTCTGCTTGATGCCGCCATCGGCGATGACGGGCACCCCATCGGGGCGCGCCTCTTCGGCACACTCCATCACCGCGGTCAATTGCGGCACCCCGACCCCCGCAACGACACGGGTGGTGCAGATTGACCCGGGTCCGATGCCCACCTTAATGCAATCCACTCCTGCGTCAATCAGGGCACGGGCGCCGTCAGCGGTGCCCACATTCCCGGCCACGATGTCGACCTGCCCGTCAAAGCGAGAGGAAACCTGTCGGACCGTCTCCAGCACTCCCTCGGCATGCCCGTGCGCAGTATCGACGACCACGAAGTCGACGCCCACCTCCACCAGGGCCGCCACACGATCCATGACGTCGGGCGTGACACCCACGGCCGCCCCCACGCGCAGCCGGCCATGGTCGTCCTTGCACGCATCGGGGTGCTTGCGACGCTTGCGGATGTCCTTGAACGTAATGAGTCCTTTCAGGTAGCCCTCATCGTCGACGACCGGGAGCTTTTCGACCTTGTGCTCCTGAAGAATCTCGACCGCTTCGTCCAGGGTCGTCCCGACGGGCACGGTCACCAAATCGTCGGCGGTCATCATCTCCCGGATGGGCGTATCACCGGAGAGCTCAAACCGAACGTCCCGGTTCGTGACGATGCCTACAAGCTTGTCCGACTCGTCCACCACCGGAATGCCCCCGATGGAGTAGTGACTCATCATATTGCGAGCGTCGGCCACCGTGTCGTGCGGAGAGATCGTAATCGGATCGAGGATCATCCCATTCTCCGACCGCTTGACGCGACGGACCTCCGCAGCCTGGTCCTCAATCGACATGTTTTTGTGGAGCACCCCGGCACCGCCCTGGCGGGCCAGCGCAATGGCCATGTCGGCCTCCGTCACCGTGTCCATAGCCGCGGACAAGACCGGAACATTCAACTTAATGTTTTGCGTCAACCAGGCCGACGTATCCGCCTCGCGGGGCATGACCGTAGAATGGCCCGGCACAAGCAATACATCGTCGTAGGTCAGACCCTCGGATTTGATCTTGTCGTCGAGTGCCGAGTCGGGGATGCCGTTCGTAACCGGTTGGGGCATTGGTCAGAGAAATTATTGCAAATCAACGCGATGGTACAGCTCGCGAACTTCGTCCGGCTCCAGCCGGCGCCACTCGCCGCGCTGCAATCGGCCGGTGGTGATCGTGGCGTACTTTGCTCGTTCCAGTTGCACGATGTCGTGCCCAAGCGCCTCCATCATGCGACGGATTTGTCGGTTGCGACCCTCGTGCAGTTCGAGCGCAATGTCGGTTTTATTCTGCGGATCGAGGTACGCGACCTGATCGGCCGCCGCCTTGCCGTCGGAGAGCTCTACACCCCGCTCCAAGTGGTCGAGCTGATGAGGCTTCACCCGATCCTGCAACCGCACGTAGTAAATCTTGGGGATCTCATACCGCGGATGCATGAGGCGATGAGCGAGGTCGCCATCATTGGTCACCAGAAGCACCCCGGTCGTGTTGCGGTCCAGCCGGCCCACTGGAAACAAGCCGGACGGATTGTCTTTCGGAACGCCAATCACGTCGAGGACCGTCTGGCGACCTTTCGGATCGTCGGTGGTGCTGATCGTGTCCTTCGGTTTGTTGAGGAGGAGGTACTCAAATTCGAGCGGATACACCTCCTCCCCATCCACCGTTACGGTCTGCCCCTCCTGCACCCGAGTGCCGTGCTGAGTCACCGTCTCCCCGTCGATTTTCACGCGCCCCTGCTCCACCAAATCATCTGCGTCCCGACGCGAACAAACCCCCGCATGCGCAATGTACTTGTTGATTCGCATGCCATCGCGGTCGGAGGAGTCGGTGGCCATAACGGCAAAACTGATTCGGAGTCAATCGAGGTGGGGAGATTGGCCCTCATTCGGGGGCGTTCTCGTCGGACGCATCGGACTCCTCTGCCTCCAACAGGTCGACCGAAATGCCCTCTTCCCGATCCAGTTGCAGAAGTTTGGCCCGCTCGTCGTCGAACGCCGGGTCGTCGAGCAGGTCCTCCACCTCCCGAAGGGTCGGCAGATCGTCGAGGGAATCGAGGCCGAACTGCTCGAGGAAGCGGTCGGTGGTCCCGTACAGCAGAGGCCGCCCCACGGAATCCGCCCGTCCCTCCACACTGACGAGATCCATTTCGAGCAGCTTCCGGATGGCGTAGTCGGAGTTGACCCCTCGCACGAAGTCGACCTCTGGCCGGGTCACCGGCTGTCGGTACGCGATAACCGCCAGGGCTTCCATGAGCGACCGAGAGAGGCCGGTCTCTTGCTCCTCCACGTAGAACGTCTTGGCAAAGGAGGCAACGGAGGACCGCGTAGCCATCCGATACCCCCCCGCCCACGACTTAATCTCAAACGCGCGTCCCTGTTCTTGGTAGGCCGTATTGAGTCGGTCGATCGCCGCGGTCACGTCATCCTCCGAGGGCTCGGGACGCCCCGTCACGTCCGCCACGATTGATGAAATCCGGGATGCGGCCACCGGTTCGTCGGCGGCAAACAGGATCGCCTCCGCCGCCTCCTCAAGCGTGTGGTCGTCGGCCCCGGCCGGTTCCTCGTCGGGGGGGCGTCCGTGCTCGGAGGCTTCCGGTGGCTCTGAGGACGCGTCGTCAGGCATGCAGTACAGCAGATCGACCAAAGGTATTGATCCCCCCGCTCCCTCCGCACGGTGCCCGATCTAGGCTCCTACGTAATGGACTGAAAGGTGGACGGGAGTCCGTCCCCGGAGCTAGCGGGATCGGGACGGGACGGAGCGTCGGCAGGAGGGTCTTCCTCGGTGCAGTACGCCTCAAATGCCTCCACCAGATCCTGGGCAATGACGTCGGCATCGCGACCCTCGATGTGCTCCCGCTCCACCACGTACACCGGCTGGCCCTCCCGGAAGAGGGCGAAGAACGGCGAGGACGGGGGGATGCCCGGGAGATACTCCCGAGCCCGCTCCGTCGCCTCAAGGTCCTGCCCGGCGAAGACGGTTACGTATCGGTCCGGAGGATGCTCGGTCGTATCTTTCGCCTTGGCCACGGCGGGTCGTGCGTTGCCGGCGGCACAACCACAGACCGAATTGATGACGAGCAGCATCGTCTCATCTTCCGCCTCGTCGAAGGCGGCATCGACCTCATCCGCGGTGCGCAGCTCCTCGACGCCGAGTTGCGTCAATTCCTTGCGCATCGGCTCAACCATCTGTTTAGGGTACGGCATAGGGAGCACTCATTCCTGAGAGAAGACGCGAAGACTCCGGCAGTCCCCCGGAGATTTTGGTGCTGTTGTGCAACGCCCAGCACCGCCGGTTGATCCCTCTCCGGTGTCTGCCCGAACGGCTTGACTCTGACCGTTGAGATCAGTGAATTATACGAAAACTCGTATCGCCGGGACCGATCTTTCTTCCGCCATGGACACAAACAGCATCCTTCTTGTCGTCGAGGCCTTCGTCATTGCCGGGCTTTCGATGTACGTGTGGATCGACACTCGC